>NZ_JCALCJ010000019.1:0-1514 GCF_059812295.1 Mycobacterium sp. NGS63 | reverse complement strand
TTCACACTAATGGGTCTTGATCAGCGTGCCGTTGACGACTTTGTGGTTCGTTTGCGGGGAGGCTGATTGCCGAGCGGCTGGCTGGTGAGCACTTGTTCACACTGGAATGTTTGGTTCGATTCCTGGTTTGAGACCGTGCCCCAGCCGGTCGTGAGGTCGCCTGTAGCGCTGATGGGATGGCGTGCCGATCGAGCACTTGCATTAGGTCGCCGCGGGGTGTCCTCCAGCTCAAACAGTTGGTTAATAGCCCGAATCCGGTGAGAGAGGCGGTGGTCGATGATCTTCGTAGGTGATGACTGGGCCGAAGACCATCATGACGTGCACGTGATGAATGAGGCTGGCCGGCGGCTGGGGACGCGGCGACTGCCCGACGGGTTGCCCGGCATCCGGCAGCTGCACGAGCTGATCGGCGCACATGCTGAACAACCCGACCAGGTGGTGATCGGTATCGAAACCGACCGCGGTCTATGGGTGCAAGCGCTGGTTGCCGCCGGCTATCAGGTGTTTGCCATTAATCCGCTGGCGGTGGCGCGCTACCGCGACCGCCACCACATCTCGGGGGCTAAATCCGATGCCGGCGACTCCAAGCTGTTGGCCGATCTGGTGCGCACCGATCGGCACAACCATCGCCCGATTGCCGGCGACAGCGCCGAGGTGGAGGCGATCAAGGTGCTCGCGCGAGCACACCAGAGCCTGATCTGGGCGCGGGCCCGCCACACCAACGCACTGCGCAGCGCGTTGCGCGAGTATTACCCGGCTGCCCTGGTCGCCTTCGACGACCTTGCCCACGGCGACGCTTTGGGGGTGTTGAGTCGTGCCCCCACCCCCGCCGAGGGTGCCCGATTGAGCCTGTCGGCGATCCAGTCGGCGCTCAAACGCGGTGGACGCCAACGCTTTATCGCCGCGCGCGCCCAAGAGATTCAATCCGCACTGCGCTCAGAGCAGCTCGACGCGCCAGCAGCAATAGCGGCCGCGTTTGCGGCCACAACCCACGCGGCGGTGGCCATCATTGCCGAGCTGAATCGCCAGATCAACGAGCTTGAGACCAGCCTGGCCGCACATTTTGAGACACACCCGGACGCCGACATCTACCGCTCCCTGCCAGGACTTGGTGTCGTGCTCGGCGCCCGGGTGCTCGGTGAGTTCGGGGACGACCCGAATCGCTACACCGACGCCAAGTCTCGCAGAAACTACGCCGGAACCTCACCCTTGACCATCGCCTCCGGCAAGAAATACCACGTCGTCGCCCGCTACATCCGCAACCGCCGCCTCTACGACGCCATCGATCAATGGGCGTTCTGCGCTCTTTCGACCAGCCCCGGCGCGCGCGCCTTCTACGACCAGAGAATCGCCGCCAAAGATGGCCACCACCAAGCCCTGCGCGCCCTAGGTAACCGCCTGGTCGGCATCCTGCACGGCTGCCTACGCCACCACAGGCCCTACGACGAAGACAAAGCCTGGGCCCACCGAACACCCGCCGCCGCTTGACAACTTACGGACCTGGGATGTCTCAA
>NZ_JCALCJ010000018.1:0-1686 GCF_059812295.1 Mycobacterium sp. NGS63 | reverse complement strand
CAAAAGCACCCGACACCAACGTAAGGGGAATTAGTCAATAGGTTGGGGCCCTGCCCGTTCCTCGTCTCTACGTAGTTCATCAAACGGGGTCGTTGTGCCCCCGACAGCGTGCAATCGAGTTTGGTGAGGAAACGGGCGGGCCTGCTCAGGGTGTCGGTCGAGGTGGTCCTCTACGCCGGGTGGAGCTTGGCCCCAACCTGTTGTATTCGGTTGGCTCGGGCGGGTTTTTCGGGGTTAGGCAGCCGCGGGCAGCTCGGCGACGGCGACGATAGCGGGGTCCCAGGTGACGCGTTGGGTGACGACGACATGGATCCAGCGCAGCAACGCGGCGGCGACGGCGGCTCGGGCCTGACCATCGGTGAGCCGGTTGGTTTCTCGGGTGGTCAGGTACCGGTAGCGGGCCTCCATCACTGGGTTGTGCCGGAGCGCACCCCATACCGCGCGCCAGGCAGCCAGCCGCAGCCGAGGCCGACCCCGCCCGGAGATCCGCGATCGTCCGGTCATGGTGCCGCTGGTGTTTTCCCGCGGGCACAGCCCGGCGTGTTTGACCAGCGCACGCGGGCTATCGAAACGGGTGAGGTCACCGGTCTCAGCCAAAATGGCCGCCGCCCCCAGGGCGCTGACGCCGGGAATACTGCTCACCAGCTCAGTCAGCTCCAGCTCATCGAGGATCACCAGCATGTGGGCGTCGACCTCGGCCAGCCGAGACTTGGCGCTGCGCCAGTCGGCCAGCACCCACCTGCCGCGCTGCAACGCTCCCCGTCGTTGCGTTGCGACCCCGGCCGGATCGGTCAAGGCGGCATAGACACCGGCCACGATGCGCCGCCGTGGACCCCGCTGGCCACCCCAGCGCCCAAACTCGCGGCGCACCGCGTCCTCAAACCGCTGATAGCCGCCGCGAGCCAGCCGTTCGGGACGGCCATCACAGCGATCCAGCACCATCGCCAGCGCCGCGCACCAGGTGATCGAGTTCAACGGATCAGCGGCCGCCGACAGCACCGCCGGCCAGGCACACCCCAGCAGGTCGCGCAGCTGCTGCACACCCGCAGTGGCCGTGGTGATCAACCGATCCCGATAGGAGCCCAGTTGGCGCAACTGCGCCCAGGTCTCATCGGCGCGCTCGGGCACATAACAGCGCAGCTGAGCCACCAGCCGTGCGATCAGCACAGCGTCCTTGTCGTCAGTCTTATCCCGGGTGTAGTCCTCAGACTCCCGCGCGCGCCCCACCAGCAGCGGTTGCACGCACACCAACGCCATATCCTGTTGCGCGGCAAGCTGATCGAGCACCCGCCAACGATGCCCAGTGGGCTCACACCCGATCGTGACATCGTCGAAGCCCAGCTCGCGGGCCTTCTGGCGGGCCCACTCCAACACCGGACCCAACCGCCACGCCTTGGCCTTGACCCGTCGCCGCGCCAGCACCCGCGAATCATGATCGGTCAACACCAGGACCTGCTTCTCATCGGCCAGATCGAGCGCCGCGATCGCGTTGCCGGCCGGAACCAATTCCCGCAGCCGCGCCAACCTGGCATTGCGCCGCTTGTCACCGCGCGACAGATCACTACCCTGAACCATGACGTCCTCCTGGATGTATTGGGTTTCCAAGCCCGTCAACGACACCAGGAGGGCGTCCTTTTCACCTTCATCAACACACATTTCGATCGGCATAGCTCTCTTACTACGCCG
>NZ_JCALCJ010000017.1:0-13030 GCF_059812295.1 Mycobacterium sp. NGS63 | reverse complement strand
CGGTGGGACGGCGGGCTACGCCGCCGTGGTCGTGGCGTCGGGCTCCGGGTCGGGCGCGCCGGCGTTCCGGCGCCCCTGCACCGAGTGCCGGAACCCGTAGCCGGCGTAGATCGCGGTCCCCACCACCAGCCAGACGCCGAACCGTACCCAGGTCAAGGCGGTCAGGTTGAGCATCAACCAGACGCAGGCGCAGATCGAGGCGATCGGAAGCACCGGGACCCACGGGGCGCGGAACCCCCGCTCCAGGTCGGGCCGCGTCCGGCGCAGCACCATCACGCCGGCCGACACCAACACGAACGCGAACAGCGTCCCGACGTTGACCATCTCCTCGAGCTTGGCGATCGGGAACACCGCCGCGGTCAGGGCGACGACCAGCGCGACCAGCACCGTGATCCGCACGGGCGTGCCGCGCGTCCCCGTCTTGGCCAACGCCCGCGGCAGCAGCCCGTCGCGCGCCATCGCGAACAGCACCCGGCACTGCCCGAGCATCAGCACCATCACCACGGTGGTCAACCCGGCCAGGGCCCCGATCGCGATGATCTTGCTGGCCCAGGCGATCCCGTTGGCGGTGAACGCGGTCGCCAGGTTCGCTTGCTTGCCGGCGGGCGACGTCCGCAGCTGCGTGTAGGACACCATGCCCGAGAGCACGACGGCGACAGCGACGTAGAGCAGGGTGACGATCGCCAGCGACGCCAGGATCCCCCGCGGGACGTCGCGCTGCGGCTTCTTGGTCTCCTCGGCCATGGTGGCCACGATGTCGAACCCGATGAACGCGAAGAACACGATCGACGCCCCCGCCAGCACGCCGTAGAGGCCGTAGTGGCTGCTGTGCGCCCCGGTCAGCAGCGACAGCACCGACTGGTTGATGCCCGTGGCGTCGTGCCCGGCTTCCGGCTTCGGGATGAACGGCGAGTAGTTGGAGCGCTTGATGTAGAAGGCGCCGACGACCACGACCAGCACCACGACCGACACCTTGATCGCGGTGATCACCGCGGAGAACCGCGACGACAGTTTGGTGCCCAGCGCGATCAGCGTCGCCACCACCCCGACGATCACCAGCGCGCCCCAGTCGAGCCGAACCGAACCCAATTCGACTGTGCCACCGGCGAATCCGAACACCGAACCCAGATAGCTCGACCAGCCCTTGGACACGACCGCCGCGCCGATCGCCAACTCCAGCAGCAGGTTCCAGCCGATGATCCAGGCCAGGAACTCGCCAAAGGTGGCGTAGGAGAACGTGTATGCGCTGCCCGCCACCGGCAGCGTCGAGGCGAATTCGGCGTAGCACAGCGCCGCCAGCGCGCAGGTCACCGCCGCGATCACGAACGAGATCCAGATGGCCGGGCCGGTGATGTCGCCGGCTGTCGAGGCGGTGACGGTGAAGATGCCGGCGCCGATCACCACCGCGACTCCGAACACGACCAGGTCCCACCAGGTCAGCTCCTTGCGCAGCCGGGTGTCGGGCTCGTCGGTGTCGGCGATCGATTGCTCGACCGATTTCGTGCGCCATCGATTTGCCATCCGCGCGCCTTTCTGGCCTTTCGTGCCTGTCGGGACCCGTAGGACCGCACAGTACTGGGTAGTCTGCGCTCTATGCCGGACAGCGGGGGGAACGCGCGGGGCCACGCGGTGGTGATCGGAGGCAGCATCGCGGGCCTGTGCGCCGCGCGGGTGCTGTCGGATTGTTACGCGCGGGTGAGCGTCTACGAGCGCGACGAGTTGCCGGGCGCGCCGGCGCACCGCGCGGCCGTGCCGCAGGACCGGCACCTGCACATGCTGATGGCCCGCGGGGCCGCGGAGTTCGAGAGCCTGTTTCCGGGTCTGCTGGCCGACATGGTCGACGCGGGCGTGCCGATGCTGGAGAACCGGCCGGACTGCATCCACCTGGGCGCCGCGGGCCACGTGCTCGGGACGGGCCACACGCTGCGCGACGAGTTCACCGCCTACGTGCCCAGCCGCCCACACCTGGAGTGGCAGCTGCGCCGGCGGGTCGAGGAGATCGGCAACGTCGAGATCGTGCGGCGATCGGTCTTCGAGCCGCGGTTCGACCACGCGCTCCGGCGGGTGACGGGCGTGCTGCTGGACCCGCAAGAACAGGGCGAACCGGAGTTCGTGCCGGCCGACCTCGTCGTCGACGCCGCCGGGCGCGGCACCCGGCTGCCAGTGTGGTTGACGCAGTGGGGATTTGACCGCCCCGTCGAGCAAACCATCGACATCGGCATCAACTACGCGACCCACCGGTTCCGGATGCCGGAGGGCCTGATCGCGGAGAAGGTGGTGGTCGCCGGCGCCTCGCACGATCAGTCGCTCGGGCTGGGCATGCTGTACTACGAGGACCGCACCTGGGTGTTGACGACGTTCGGGGTGGCCAACGCCAAGCCGCCCGCGACGTTCCCGGAGATGCTGGCGCTGGCAGACCAACTGCTGCCCGCGCATTTCACCGCCGCGCTGGCGCAGGCCGAACCGCTCGGCGAACCGGCCTATCACGCGTTTCCGGCCAGCCGGTGGCGCCGCTACGACAAGCTGGACCGCTTCCCGACCGGCATCGTCCCCCTCGGCGACGCGGTCGCCAGCTTCAACCCCACCTTCGGGCAGGGCATGACGATGACGTCGCTGCAAGCCGGTCACCTGCGCCGGGCGCTGCGATCGCCCGCCGAAGACCTTGCCCGCCAACTGAATCGGGCCACCGCCAGGACCACCTACCCGGTGTGGATGATGAACGGCATCGCCGACGTCAACTTCCACCACGCCGGCACCAAGCTGCCCGTTCCCTGGTGGTGGCGGCCGTCGGCGGCGCTGTTCGACCAATTCCTCGGGGCCGCGGAGACCGAACCCGTTCTGGCGGAATGGTTTTTGCGGCGGTTCTCGCTGCTGGACAGCCTGTTCATGGTCCCGCCGCCGCGGATCATCGGCCGCGCGATGGCCCACAACATGCGGCTGTGGCTGCGCGAGCGCCGCGCCGCCAAAGCCGCGAAACCCGGCAAAAACCGGCGCGCACTTACAACCCTACGGTCGCCCTGAACAGCTTGGCGGGCTCGGCCGCCACGAGCCGGATCGGCCCGTCGTCGGCCGCCACCCACGCGGCCATCCCGCGTTCCAGCGTGAGCGACCCGGACTTGCCGTGCACGGTCGTACATCCCTCGGCGCACAACAGGATCTGGGGTCCCTCGTGCCCGCACGACGCGTCGACCTCGTGGCCGAGGTATTCGCCCTCGAGACACAGCAGGGCGACGGCGAACTCGTCGGTCGGCGTCTCGTAGATCTGGCCGAACCCCTCGCGGCGGATGTGGGGCCGCAGCTGCTCCTCGCCGGTGGGCGCGAAGTCCAGCACCCGCAGCAGCTCGGGGACGTCGACGTGCTTGGGGGTCAGTCCCCCGCGTAACACGTTGTCGGAGTTGGCCATTACCTCCACCGCGAAACCGCGCAGGTACGTGTGCAGGTTGCCGGCCGACACGAAGATGGCCTCGCCCGGGGCCAGGGTGATGCGGTTGAGCAGCAGCGCCGCCAGCACCCCCGCGTCACCGGGATAGCGCTCCCCGAGTTCCAGCACGGTCTTGGCCTCGGCCGCGAATTCCGTTGCGCCCGAACTGACGTACTGGATGGCGCCGTCCAGCACGGCGGGCACCAGCACGTCGATGTCGGGCTGCGGCGCGGTGATCCAGGTGGTGAACAGCGCGCGCAGGCCGTCGGCGTCGGACTGGTCGTTCAGCAGGTCGATGTAGGGGTCGAGGTCGGATACCGCCAGCGCCCCCAGCAGTTCGATGGTCCGCGACGCCGGACGAAACCCGGCCAGCGCCTCGAACGACTGCAGCGCCACCAACAACTCGGGCTTGTGGGACGCGTCGCGGTAGTTGCGCACCGGGGAGGTCACCGGGATGCCCAGCCGCTCCTCGCGCAGGTAGCCCTCGACGGCCTGCTCGGCGCTCGGATGTGCCTGCAGCGACAGCGGTTCGTCGGCGGCCAGCACCTTCACCAAAAACGGCAGCACGTCGCCGAACCGGGCCCGCGACCCCGGGCCCAGCTGACCCTCCGGGTCGTCGACCAGCGCCTGCAGCAGCGAGACTTCACCTTTGTCGGTTTCCAGCCACGCCGGGTCGCCCGGGTGCGCCCCGAACCACAGCTCGGCCTCGGGATGAGCCGCGGGAACCGGTCGCCCGGTGAATTCCGCCAGGGCGGTCCGCGATCCCCAGGCGTACGTCCGTAACGCCCCCCGAAGAAGTTCCACTTGTGTATCTATCCCCGCACCAGTCGCATGTAAACCGCGGCCATCTCCAGGCGAACGGCCAATACTGCCAGTTGCTGCTCGGCGCTGACGGGGCCCCCCAGCGCCGGCGAAACCTCGGAACCCGCCGAGCCACCGGGCCCGTCGGGCACGTCCTCGGCCGCCAGCAGGTACACGTCCTCGAGTCCGGCGGTCCGGGCGGCCACCACCGTCTGCTCCTCGGCCAGCGTCAGCGCCAGGACGCGCAGCCGCTCGGGCCGCGGCCCGTCGATCTGCTCGTCGTGAAACAGGGCGTCCTCCGAGGAGGCGGCCGATCGGGCGCCCGCGCGCAGCGCGACCACCGCGTCGGCCAGCCCGGTGGCGGCGACCACCTCGTGCGCCACCCGCAGCAGCACCGAACTGCCGTGGCGGGCCAGCGCCAGCGTGGCCGCGCAGTCGCCGGCCAGCGCCACCCGGCGCCCGGCAATCCGCGCGGCAATCGTCTTGGCGGGGTTGGTGAACAGCTCGCGGGCGGCGCTGTTGCGCAGCGCCTCGGCATCCAGCTCGTCGGCCAGCCGGCCCAGGTCGACGCTCGGCCGCGGGTCGACGGCCTGCAGGACGGCCAGCCCGGCGGCGAGGTAGCGACACAAGCCGAACTCGTCGGGCACCCAGACCCGCGGCTCGAGGACCGCGGCGCGCCCGGCGGTGGAGTCGCGCAGCGGTCCCTCGTAGGGCGCCACCACGACCACCCGCGCGCCGCGGCGCACCCCCGTCGCGGCGGCCGAGACCAGCGCGGGATCGCCGGGATCGTCGCCCGCGACGATCAGCACGTCGAGCGGCCCGACCCACGGCGGCGCCTCGCCGACGAGCGCGATCGGCGCCGCCGCCGCCCCGCCCAGCGTCGCGGCCAGCATGGCCCCGGCGGTGCCCGCGGTGCCGCGCC
The DNA here is from genome assembly GCF_059812295.1 of Mycobacterium sp. NGS63. Taxonomy (NCBI): domain Bacteria; kingdom Bacillati; phylum Actinomycetota; class Actinomycetes; order Mycobacteriales; family Mycobacteriaceae; genus Mycobacterium; species Mycobacterium sp. NGS63. The sequence goes on along the minus strand of NZ_JCALCJ010000017.1, from coordinate 7,886 downwards.
CGGCCACCCAGATCACGCTGCGCGCACGGTCTTCGGTCCGCAGCGAGTCCAGGGCGCCCTCGCCGACCGCGGCCGCGATCGCGCGCGCCTGCGCGCCGGCCGACGACGCCGCCCGCAGCAGCCCGTCGGTGTCGGCGGCGAGCAGGCCCTCGGGGTCTTCCAGGTCGATCGACCGCGTCGCGTTCACGGTGTGGCCGCTTCGATTTCGGCGATTTTGGCGATTTCGGCGCTGACGTGGGCGACCACCGCGTCGACGTCCTCGGCGGTGCGGCCCTCCACGTTGAGCCGCAGCAACGGCTCGGTGTTCGAGCTGCGCAGGTTGAACCAGCTGCCGCCGCCCAGATCGACCGTCACGCCGTCCAGGTGGTCGAGGGAGTGGATCCGGGCGCCGAACGACTTCAGCACCGCGTCAACGCAATACGGCGCGTCGGCCACGGTGAAGTTGATCTCGCCGGACGATTCGTAGCGCTGGTAGTCGGCGGTCAGCGCCGACAGCGGCCGGTCCTGCTCGCCGAGGGCGGCCAGCACGTACAGCGCGGCCAGCATGCCGGAGTCGGCGCCCCAGAAGTCACGGAAGTAGTAGTGCGCCGAATGCTCGCCGCCGAAAATCGCGCCGGTGTCGGCCATCAGCGCCTTGATGTAGGAGTGACCGACGCGCGAGCGCAGCGGCGTGCCGCCGCGCTCGGTGACCAGTTCGGGCACCGCGCGGGAGGTGATGACGTTGTGGATGATCGTGGCGCCGATCTCGCGGCCCAGCTCGCGGGCCGCCACCAGGCTGGTCACCGTCGACGGCGACACCAGCCGGCCGCGTTCGTCGACCACGAAGCAGCGGTCGGCGTCTCCGTCGAAGGCCAGCCCGATATCGGCGCCGGTGTCGCCGACGAATTTTTGCAGGTCCACCAGGTTGGCGGGGTCGAGCGGGTTGGCCTCGTGGTTGGGGAACGAGCCGTCGAGCTCGAAGTACAACGGCAACACCGTGATCGAGCCGATCGCGCCGAGCACGGCCGGCGCCGTGTGGCCGGCCATGCCGTTGCCGGCGTCCACGGCCACCCGCAGCGGGCGCAGCGCGGAGGTGTCCACGAGCGAACGCAGGAACTCGCCGTAGTCGGCGAGCACGTCGCGGTCGGTGGCGGTTCCGGGCTGCCCGTCATGCGCCGGGACGCCGGCGATCACGTCGTCGGTGATGGCGCCCAGGCCGCTGTCGGCGCCCACCGGTTTGGCCCCGGCCCGGCACAGCTTGATGCCGTTGTAGGCCGCCGGGTTGTGGCTCGCGGTGAACATCGCGCCGGGGCAGTCCAGCAGGCCGGAGGCGAAGTACAGCTGGTCGGTGGATGCCAGGCCGATGCGCACCACGTCGAGTCCCTGGCCGGTCACCCCGGCGGCGAAGGCGGCGGCCAGCGCAGGCGAACTGTCCCGCATGTCGTGGCCGATCGCCACCCGCCGGGCGCCCTCGGAGCGCATCAGCCGGGCGAACGCGGCGCCCAGATCGGTGACCAGCGGCTCGTCGATCTCTTCGCCGACCAGCCCCCGCACGTCGTACGCCTTGACGACACGGCGGACGGTCGCGGCGGACCGGGACATGCAAAACTCCTGACACTGATGAGTTGCTGAAACTCTTGGCGTCAGCTTATCGGCCCGTGGCGCCCCGTTTTAGTCGCTGGGGTCGGGCAACACCCGCAGATGCCCGCGGCGGCGACCCGAACGCCGCTCGGGCGGTGCGAGCAAACCGCCGCTCGGCGCGGTGGCGTGGGCTCCGGCGTGCTGCAGGTGAGGCTCGGCGGGCGCAAAGGCGCTCAGCGGCGCGGACCCGTTCGCCGGTGCCCCGTCGCGGGGGCGACCCTCGCGCACCGCGTCGGCCAGGGCGACCAGGTCGTCCTCGTCGGGGTGGGCGGGCTCGAAGTTCAGGGGCCCGGCGTGGCGCACCAGGTCCCATCCGCGGGGGGCGGTGATCCGGCCGGCGTGGCCGACGCACAGGTCCCACGAGTGCGGTTCGCGGGCGGTGGCGAGCGGGCCGACGACTGCCGTCGAGTCCGAGTAGACGAACGTCAAGGTCGCCACGGCATAGTGCGGACACCCGGGCCGGCAACAGCGACGGGGAACGTTCACGTCGCAAAGGCTATCGTGCAAAAACGTCGTGGAAGCGCCGGACACGCGCAACCGATGGACCCGCGATGTGCAACCGTTACCATCGGCGCGTGGGCGAAATGCGCGGCTCCCCGCAAAGCGGTCGGTCCCGGCGCCGCTCGGCTTCCTATCGGGGCGCCCGGCGCGGACGCGACATGCGCGGCCCGCTGCTGCCGCCGAGCGTGCCCGGCTGGCGCAGCCGCGCCGAGCGGTTCGACATGGCGGTGCTGGAGGCCTACGAGCCGATCGAGCGCCGCTGGCACGGGCGGGTGTCCGAGCTCGACGTGGCCGTCGACGAAATCCCCCGCATCGCCGCCAAGGATCCCGACAGCGTGCAGTGGCCGCCCGAGGTCATCGCCGACGGGCCGATTGCGCTGGCACGCTTGATCCCGGCCGGCGTCGACGTTCGCGGCAACGCCACACGGGCGCGAATCGTGTTGTTCCGCAAGCCGATTGAGCGACGCGCCAAGGACACCGTCGAACTCGACGAGTTGCTGCACGAGATCCTGGTGGCGCAGGTGGCCATCTATTTAGACGTCGAACCCCAGGTCATCGACCCCACGATCGACGACGAATAACGCTGGCTCGCGGCGCCTTAGATGATGCCGCGCTTGAGGCGGCGGCGCTCCCGTTCGGACAGGCCGCCCCAGATGCCGAAGCGCTCGTCGTGCGCCAGGGCGTACTCGAGGCACTCATGGCGCACCTCGCAACCCAGGCAGATCTTCTTGGCCTCGCGGGTGGAGCCGCCCTTTTCCGGGAAGAAGGCCTCGGGGTCCGTCTGCGCGCACAGGGCGCGGTCCTGCCACTGGTCGGGCGTCGGCAGGGGCAGGGGCTCGGGCTCGAAAGCGACTGGGGCATCGGGAACCACGGTCAGGTGCGGACGGACGGTCGCCGCCGGCGCCGGGCCGATGGTGGTGCGCGGTGTGCCTGTCATAACGCCCCGAAGGTGCTCATAAGACATGCTTCGTCCGCCTCCTCAGCTTGATTTGAGAGAGTTAGTGAATTCCCACTGTTCTGATGTACAGACAATTCGAACAAGTGATCGAATCTCGGTCTGCGACACCGGAACCGGCCGGCCAACCGGGAAATGACACTGTTGTGATTAGACACTTGTTGACCTGCTGGGTCAAGCGTTATGACGCATTTCCATATCATCTCGTTACGAAATTTCGGCGTTTCTGTTGTTTCGCGCCTTCGGCGTGTCGATCACACCGCGTTTCGGTCGTCAAAACGGCGTCCTCCGCCGGGCAGTACTGTCGAGCCCTGTGAAGGTCAAGTGAAGGTCACGGTTCTGGTCGGTGGGGTCGGCGGCGCCCGCTTCCTGCTGGGTGTTCAACAGTTGCTCGGGCTCGGTCAGTTCCAGGATTACCAGCGCCCGGATGCCGACGGCCACGAACTCACCGCGATCGTCAACATCGGCGACGACGCCTGGATCCATGGGGTGCGTGTCTGTCCGGATCTGGACACCTGCATGTACACCTTAGGTGGAGGCGTCGACCCGGAGCGCGGGTGGGGTCACCGCGACGAAACCTGGCACGCCAAGGAGGAATTGGCGCGCTACGGCGTGCAGCCGGACTGGTTCCAGTTGGGCGACCGCGACCTGGGCACCCATCTGGTGCGCACCCAGATGCTCAACGCCGGCTACCCGCTGTCCCAGATCACCGCCGCCCTGTGCGACCGCTGGCAGCCGGGCGCGCGGCTGCTCCCGGTGACCGACGACCGCTGCGAGACCCACGTGGTGATCACCGATCCTGACGACGACAGCCGGCGCGCGATCCACTTCCAGGAGTGGTGGGTGCGCTACCGGGCCCAGGTGCCCACGCACAGCTTCGCGTTCGTCGGCGCCGAAAAGGCCGCCGCCGCACCCGAAGTCGTGGCGGCCATCGCCGACGCCGACGTCATCCTGGTGGCGCCGTCCAACCCGGTGGTGAGCGTCGGGGCGATCCTGGCCGTGCCGGGCATCCGCGGCGCGCTGCGCGCCGCCACGGCCCCCGTCGTCGGCTATTCGCCGATCATCGGCGGAAAGCCGTTGCGCGGCATGGCCGACGCCTGCCTGTCCGTCATCGGGGTCGAGTCCACCGCACAGGCCGTCGGCCATTACTACGGGGCGCGCGCGGGCACCGGGATCCTGGACTGCTGGCTGATCCACGAGGGCGACCGGGCCGACATCGAGGGCGTCGCGGTGCGCGCGGTGCCGCTGTTGATGAGCGACCCCAAGGCGACGGCCGAGATGGTCCGGGCGGGTCTGGAACTGGCGGGGCTGGCAGCGTGACGCGCGAGCATGGCACCGCGGCGGCCGTCGAGATCCTGCCGGTGGCCGGGCTGCCGGAGTTCCGGCCCGGCGACGACCTGGGCGCGGCGCTGGCCGCGGCCGCGCCGTGGCTGTCCGACGGGGACGTCGTGGTGGTGACCAGCAAGGTGGTGTCCAAGTGCGAGGGCCGGCTGGTGCCTGCGCCGCGGGACGCCGAGGAGCGGGATCGGCTGCGCCGCAAGCTCGTCGACTCCGAGGCGGTACGCGTGCTGGCGCGCAAGGGCCAGACGCTGATCACCGAGAACCGGCTCGGCCTGGTCCAGGCCGCCGCCGGCGTGGACGGGTCCAACGTCGGGCGCGACGAGCTGGCGCTGCTGCCAGTGGACCCCGACGCCAGCGCCGCCGCGCTGCGCACCGGGCTGCGCGAACGCCTCGGCGTCGACGTCGCCGTCGTCATCACCGACACCATGGGCCGCGCCTGGCGCAACGGCCAGATCGACGCGGCGGTCGGCGCGGCCGGTCTTCGTGTGCTGCACGGCTATTCGGGTGCCGTCGACGCGCACGGCAACGAGCTGCTCGTCACCGAGGTCGCGGTCGCCGACGAGATCGCCGCGGCCGCCGATCTGGTCAAGGGCAAACTGACCGCGATGCCGGTGGCCGTGGTGCGCGGGCTCGCCGTGACCGACGACGGCTCGACGGCCCGCCACCTCCTGCGACCCGGCGAGGAGGACCTGTTCTGGCTCGGCACCGCCGAAGCGCTCGACATGGGCCGCCGCCAGGCCCAGCTGTTGCGCCGGTCGGTGCGCCGCTTCAGCGACGAGCCGGTGGCGCCGGAGCTGATCGAGGCCGCCGTCGCCGAGGCCCTCACCGCCCCGGCCCCGCACCACACCCGGCCGGTGCGGTTCGTCTGGCTGCGCACCGCGGCCACCCGAACCCGGCTGCTGGACCGGATGGCCGACCGGTGGCGCGCGGACCTCGCCGGCGACGGCCGGCCCGCCGACTCCGTCGAACGCCGGGTGGCGCGCGGCCAGATCCTCTACGACGCACCCGAAGTGGTGATCCCGTTCCTGGTCCCCGAGGGCGCCCACGCCTACCCCGATGCCCGGCGCACCGACGCCGAGCACACGATGTTCACGGTCGCGGTCGGGGCGGCCGTGCAGGCGCTGCTGGTCGCGCTGGCGGTGCGCGGGGTGGGCAGCTGCTGGATCGGCTCGACGATCTTCGCCGCGGACCTGGTGCGCGCCGAGCTCGAGCTGCCCGCGGACTGGGAGCCGTTGGGCGCCATCGCGATCGGCCACGCGCTGGAACCGCCCGGCCCGCGCGGCCCGGTCGACGCCGGGGATCTGCTGGTTCGCAAATGACGACGTTCGCGGGCAAGGCTGCGGCGTCGGCCGAGAAGGTCCGCGGCGGCTACTACACGCCGGCGCCCGTCGCCCGGTTCCTGGCCGGTTGGGTGGGCCAGGCCGGCCCCCGGATGCTCGAGCCGTCCTGCGGCGACGGCCGCATCCTGTGCGAGCTCGCCGCGCTGAGTGACCGCGTCCACGGGGTGGAGCTCGTGGCGGCGGAGGCCGCCAAGGCGCGGGCGTTCGCTCCCGTCGACACCGCGAACCTGTTCACCTGGCTCGAAAGAGCCGCTGAAGCCGGGGCCGGAAGCTGGGACGGCGTCGCGGGCAACCCGCCCTACATCCGCTTCGGCAACTGGGCCGCCGAGCAACGGGACCCGGCCCTGGAATTCCTTCGCCGCGAGGGCCTGCGCCCCAGCCGGCTGACCAACGCGTGGGTCCCGTTCGTCGTCGCGAGCGCCGCGCTGGTGCGCGACGGCGGACGCGTGGGCCTGGTGCTTCCCGCCGAGTTGCTCCAGGTCGGCTACGCCGCCCAGCTGCGCGAGTTTCTGCTGAGTCGCTTCGCGGACATCACCCTGCTGACGTTCGAGCGATTGGTGTTCGACGGCGTCCTGCAGGAGGTCGTGCTGTTCTGCGGCGTCACCGGCGCCGGGCCGGCCCGCATCCGCACCGTGCACCTCGCCGATGCCGACGCCCTGGCGGACGCCGACCTGAACGTCGTTGCGGCGCCGGCACTCTTGCACGAAAAGGAGAAGTGGACCAAGTACTTCCTCGACCCCGCCGCGATCCGGCTGCTGCGCGAGCTCAAGGCCGCGCCGGAGCTGACCCGGCTCGGGTCGCTCGCCGAGGTGGACGTGGGCATCGTCACCGGGCGCAACAGCTTTTTCACGTTCACCGACGCGCAAGCCGGCGAGCTGGGCCTGCGGCCGCACTGCGTCCCGCTGGTCGCACGCAGTGCCCAGTTGTGCGGCCTGGTCTACGACACCGACTGCCGCGCAGCCGATCTCGCCGCCGGCCACCGAACATGGCTGCTGAACGCGCCCGCCGAGCCCACCGACGCCGCCGTCGTCGCCCACATCGAAGCCGGCGAGGCCGCCGGCGTGCACCGGGGCTACAAGTGCTCGATCCGCGCGCCGTGGTGGTCCACGCCGTCGCAGTGGGTTCCCGACCTGTTCCTGCTGCGCCAGATCCACCGGGCGCCGCGGCTGACCGTCAACGCCGCGGCGGCGACGAGCACCGACACCGTGCACCGGGTGCGGGTCGCGCCCGGGGTGGATCCGGCGGCGCTGGCCGCGGTGTTTCACAACAGCGTGACGTTCGCCTTCGCCGAGATCCTCGGCCGCAGCTACGGTGGGGGCATCTTGGAGCTGGAACCCCGCGAGGCCGAGCGGCTTCCGATCCCCGCGCCGGCGCACGCCGGCGCCGAACTCGCCTGCGACGTCGACCTTTTGTTGAAGGCGGGCGAAACCGACAAGGCGCTCGATCTCGTCGACCGCCACGTCCTGATCGACGGCCTGGGGATGTCCGGCGAGGTGGTCGCGGGATGCCGCGCGGCCTGGACGGCGCTGCGCGAGCGCCGGATGAGGCGCGGATCCCGTTGAGCCTCCGGGATTCCGCGATCTCGCTTCTCAGCGACTGGCGGCCGGCGGATCCGGCGCAGGACTCGCTGCGGCACGCCGTGCTGGCCTTCGTGCTCGCCCGCGACGACTCCTGCCGCCGCGAGTGCGTGCCGGGCCACGTCACCGCGTCGGCGCTGGTGCTCGACGACACCGGATCGCGGACGCTGCTGACGCTGCACCGCCGCCTGGGCCGCTGGGTGCAGCTGGGCGGTCACTGCGACGACGGCGACCCGGACATCGTCAGCGCGGCGCTGCGCGAGGCCACCGAGGAATCCGGCGTCGACGGCCTGCGCATCGACCCCGAGCTCGCGGCCGTGCACGTCCACCCGGTCACCTGCTCGCTGGGCGTGCCGACCCGCCACCTGGATTTGCAATTCGTGGCCCACGCGCCGGCCGGCGCCCGGATCGCGATCAGCGACGAGTCCGACGACCTGCGCTGGTGGCCCGTCGACGCGCTGCCCGACGGCACCGACCACGCACTGAAGTATCTAGTCGCCCGGGCGCGCACTCGCTAACCAGCGCGAGCAGACACAAAAGCACCTAATTCTT
>NZ_JCALCJ010000016.1:0-19379 GCF_059812295.1 Mycobacterium sp. NGS63 | reverse complement strand
CCGCGCCCAGGCCGCGTCGCTGGAAGCCGAGCACCAGGCCATCGTGCGCGATGTGCTGGCCGCTGGTGACTTCTGGGGCGGCGCCGGTTCGGTGGCCTGCCAGGAGTTCATCACCCAGTTGGGTCGCAACTTCCAGGTGATCTACGAGCAGGCCAACGCCCACGGCCAGAAGGTGCAAAGCGCCGGCAGCAACATGGCCAGCACCGACAGCGCCGTCGGGTCCAGCTGGGCCTGACACCGCACGTCTAAGAGCGGGGCCGCACACCGAAAGGTGTGCGGCCCCCTCGTTTATCCGGCCACCGGCGACCGCGGGATCAGCGACGTGCGGAACCCGATGCGCTGCACCGCGCCGTCGGACTCCCGCCCGATCATGCCGCCCAGCGGCAGCTTGGAGATGCCCGTGCCGGGGGCGGCGACCGTCGTGGCCCCGTAGCCGCCCGGCATGACGTTGGCGTCCAGCGGCAGCGGCGTCACCGTCGACACCGCCTCGGACCAACTCGGGGGAACCGACAACGTGCCCAGCGACGCCGCCTGACCCACGCCGGCCGACGGGGCCGCGCCCAAGCCGCCGGCGGGGCCCAAACCGCCGAGGCCGGCGGCGGCTCCCGCGGCGCCCGGGAATCCGGCGGCTCCCTCGGCCCCCAGAATCGAACCGGCGCCCTCGTAATCCAGCGCCAGGCCCTGCTGGTCGAGGGCCAGGCCCTGCAGGTCGATGCCGATGCCGCCGCCGTCGGCGCCCAGGCCCGCGCCGTCGGAGCCGAACCCGGCCGCGTCGGAGCCCAGGCCAAGCGCCTCGAGGCCCAGCCCGCTACCCCCGCCGTTCATCAGTGCGGCCAGGCCCGACGCGGCGCTGGCGCCGGTGCTCGCGCCCTTCGTGGCGGTCTTGCCCGACGCGCCGGTCACGCTCGACATCGCGCTGAGCGGGGCCGACGCCCCCGACGCACCCAGCGACGCCGCCGTGCCCTCGGCCGCCGACGACACCCCCGTCCCCGACGTCGCGCCGGGCGTCGCCATGGTCTGCAGCGTCTGCGGGACCGAGGACATCAGCTGCGCCGTCGTCGTCTGGACGTTACTGCCGGCCTGCCCGCCCGCGGTCTGGGCGACCGCGCCGGCCTGGGCGCCAACCCCGCCCGGGTTGGTTGTCTGCGGCGGCGACGTGAACGTCTTGAACGTCGACGCCGTGGCCGAACTGGCGGCGTAGTTGTACATCGCCGTCGCATCCTGGGCCCACATCTCTCCGTACTCGGCCTCGGTGGCCATGATCGCCGGCGTGTTCTGCCCCAGGAGGTTGGTGGCGATCAGCGCCATCAGCCGGGCGCGGTTGGCCGCGATCAGCGGCGGCGGCACCGTCATCGCATAGGCCGCGTCGAAGGCCGCCGCGGCGGCCGTGGCCTGGGTCGCCGCCTGCTGGCATTGCGCGGCGGTGGCCGTCATCCACGTCATGTACGGAGCCGCCGCGGCCGCCATCGTCATCGACGTCGGGCCCGACCATGACTCGTCGGTGAGGCTGGCGATCACCGACCGGTAGCCGCCGGCGGCATCGGTCAGCTCGGCGGCCAGCGACTCCCATCCCGCCGAGGCGGCCAACAGGCTGCCCGGTCCCGGCCCCAAGTACATTCGTCCGGAATTGATCTCTGGTGGCAGTGCGCCGAAGTCCATCGTCCGTCCCTATCTCTGCCCGAATCTGTGGGTCCTGGCGCGAAATCCGTTTCGGATCAACAGGTTTCGCGAAGTCACGCAACGCCACCGTGGCGGAATCCAGGACACTGCCGTCGACGGCGTCCACTGAAGTGCAGCGGTTTTCCAATCAACGAAAATCGTTGGTATCTCGATGGCCCGGAGGGCTACCCCTCGAATCGGCTCGGTTGTTTCAACCAATGGCCATGTCTACCAGTATTTTTCGAAAGCCGAGCCTCATCAACCTTGCTGATGCGACCCATATGAAACACATATTTGAGTACGCCAAGTGTGGTCCGCGCAACAGAGGTATATTTGAGAACTCTATGAAGTCCGTGACAACCCCATGTGTGCTTGCGAGAATGCAGGAGCATGACCGTAATGTCCGGATACGCAGGTAGCCAGCGGCCACGCCAGGCCATCCTGGGTCAGTTGCCCCGCATCTATCGCTCCGACGGCTCCCCGATCCGGGTGTTGCTGGTGGACGACGAGCCGGCGCTGACCAACCTGGTGAAGATGGCGCTGCACTACGAGGGCTGGGTCGTCGACATCGCCCACAACGGCCGCGAGGCGATGGCGAAGTTCGAGAATTCCAACCCCGACGTCCTGGTCCTCGACATCATGCTGCCCGACGTCGACGGGCTGCGGATCCTGCAGCGAATCCGCGAATCCGACGCCTACACCCCCACCCTGTTCCTCACCGCCCGCGACTCGGTCATGGATCGGGTGACCGGCCTCACCGCCGGCGCCGACGATTACATGACCAAGCCGTTCAGCCTCGAGGAACTGGTCGCGCGGCTGCGCGGGTTGCTGCGGCGCTCCACCCAACAGAGCCCGCCCGCCGCGGAATCGCTGAAGGTCGGCGACCTGCACGTCGACACCGCCAGCCGGGAGGTCACCCGCGACGGCACGCCGATCTCGCTGTCCTCGACCGAGTTCGAACTGCTGCGCTTTCTCATGCGCAATCCCCGCCGCGCGCTCAGCCGCACCGAGATCCTCGACCGCGTCTGGAACTACGACTTCGCCGGGCGCACCAGCATCGTCGACTTGTACATCTCGTATCTGCGCAAGAAGATCGACTCCGGCCGCGAGCCGCTGATCCATACCGTCCGCGGCGTTGGGTACATGCTGCGGCCCCCGGAATGACGCCCGAGCCCCACACGGCATCCCGGGACCGTCCGCGGTGGTTTCCCCGCTCGTTGCGCCGCCAGCTGCTGCTGGGCGTCTTGACCGTTGTCAGCGTGGTGCTGGTGAGCGTCGGCGTCGTCTCGGTGCTGAGCCTGCGCAGCTACGTCACCGCGATGAGCGACGCCGACGTCGACCAATCCCTTGACGCGCTGAGCAATTCGTACACCCGATTCCGCAACAGCCAGCACTCGCTGGGGCGACCGGAGGGCCCCGCGATCGCGCCGGCGATGCTGGAGTTCACCGATCAGACGCCGGGAAACGTGATCGCCGTGCTGCGCGGCGGCCGGGTGATCGGCTCGGCGGTCTTCTCCGAGGCCGAGGCGCGGCCCGCGCCGCCCGACGTGGTGCGCGCGCTGGAGGCGCAGTCGTGGCCCGACGCCGCGCCCCGGACCGCGGAGCTGGGCAGCCTCGGGTCCTACCGGGTCGACAGTCGCGTCGACGGCGGCGACCAGCTGGTCGTCGGCGTCTCGCTGGCCCGGGCCGAGGAGATCATCGTCCGCAAGCAGCTCACCACGACGGCGCTCGTCGCGGCCGCGCTGGCGGTCACCGCGGGCCTCACCGTCTGGGTGGTCGGCTACACGCTGCGCCCGCTGCGGCGGCTGGCCGCGACGGCCGCCGAGGTCGCCGCCATGCCGCTGACCGACGGCGACCAACGGATCAGCGTGCGGCTGCGGCCCAACGACACCGACCCCAACAACGAAGTCGGGATCGTCGGACACACGCTGAATCGGTTGCTGGACAACGTGGATAGCGCGCTGGCGCATCGCACCGAGTCCGACCTGCGGATGCGGCAGTTCATCACCGACGCCAGCCACGAGCTGCGGACCCCGTTGGCGGCGATCCAGGGATACGCCGAGTTGACCCGACAGGACAGTTCGGCGCTGCCCCCGACCACCGAATACGCCCTTGCCCGTATCGAATCCGAGGCGCAGCGAATGGCGCTGCTCGTCGAGGAGCTGCTGCTGCTCTCGCGGCTGGGCGAGGGCCAGGACCTACAGAACGAAGACGTCGACCTGGCCGATCTCGTCGTCAACGCGGTCAACGACGCGGCGGTCGCGGCCCCGACCCACCATTGGGTCAAAGACCTGCCCGACGAACCGGTGTGGGTGCGCGGCGATCACGACCGGCTGCACCAACTGGTCAGCAACCTGCTCAGCAACGCGCGGCTGCACACGCCGCCGGGTGTCACCGTCACGGCGGGAATCGCCTGTCACCGCAACGGGACCGACGCGTCGTACGCGGAGCTGACCATCGTCGACGACGGGCCCGGCATCGACGCGGAGCTGCTCCCCCGCCTGTTCGAGCGGTTCGTCCGCGCGGACACGTCGAGGTCCAACGGTTCGGGAATCGGGCTGGGCCTGGCCATCGTGAGTTCGATCGTCAAGGCCCACCACGGGACGGTGACGGCCGAATCCGCCGACGGCCGAACGGTTTTCCGGGTGCGGCTGCCGATGATCACCGGCCCGGTCGCCGACCGCGCCTGACCACCCTCGCCGCCGCTAGGGCGAGCCGGTGATCCCGCTGTGGCCGAAGGGCCCGGCAAAGCCGGGGCTGCCACCGTGTCCACCGCCGGTGCCGTTGCCGCCGTTCCCGCCGTTGCCGATGAACACGGCAGTGCCGCCATTGCCGCCGTTGGCGGGTGCGGCGCCGCTGCCGGCGTTGCCGCCGGCGCCGCCGTTGCCGATCAACCCGCTCGGGCCGCCGTCGCCGCCGGCCCCGCCGGCGCCCGTGCCGGATCCGGCGCCGCCCTGGCCACCCGCACCGCCGCTGGCGAACACCCCGGTGCCGCCGCCGCGGCCGCCGGCGCCGCCGACCCCGGCGGCGCCGCTGCCGGCACCGCCCATACCTCCGGCGCCACCGGCGCCGTACAGCTTCACGTTGCCGCCGTCACCCCCGCGGCCGCCGAACAGGCCGGCACCGCCGTCGCCCCCGCCGCCGCCGTTGCCGATGACCCCGCTGTTGCCGGAGCGGCCGCCGTCCCCGCCGACACCGAGCAGGGCCGCGCCGCCCTGGCCGCCGTGACCGCCGTTGCCGAACGCCCCGGTGAAACCCCCGTCGCCGCCGCGGCCGGCGTGCCCATTGGCGCCGGTGGCGTCGCCGCCCGCTCCGCCCGTGCCACCGTCGCCGTGCAGCCGGCCGCCCTCCCCGGCGTTGCCGCCCACGCCGCCGATGCCGTTGGCGCCCGAGGCGCTGCCACCGGCCCCGCCGGCTCCACCGTGACCGAACGCCGGCGCCCTACCGCCGGCCCCGCCGGCGCCACCGCCGGTTTCGCCGTCTCCGCCGGCCCCGCCGACGCCACCGGAACCTTCCAGGCGCCCGCCATGGCCACCGGCACCGCCGTAACCGCCGAAGCCGTTGGCGTCGCTTCCTCCGGCCCCGCCGGCGCCGCCACGGCCGAGCAGTGGGGCGTTACCGCCGGCCCCGCCCATGCCGCCGGTGGCCCCGGCCGCCGTGGCGATCCCGCCGGCCCCGCCCGCACCGCCGTTGCCGACCAACCACCCGCCACGGCCGCCGTCGCCGCCGTGCCCGCCCGGCCCGCCCTGCCCGCCCATCCCGCCGTTGCCGATGAGACCCGCGGCCCCGCCGGCGCCGCCGGGCGCTCCCGGGTTGGTGCCGTTGCCGCCGTTACCGCCCCTGCCGAACAGGATCCCGCCCGGCCCGCCCGGCTGGCCGACCCCGTTGACCGTCTGCCCGTCGGCGCCGTTGCCGATCAACGGACGATGCAACACCGCCTCGGTGGGCGCGTTGATCACGCTCAGCACGTCCTGCTGCAGGGCCTTCAGCGGGGAGACGCTGGCCGCCTCGGTGGCCGCGTACACTCGCGCGCTCAAACCCAGGGTCTCGACCATCTGGTCGTGAAACGCCGCCGCTTGCGCGCTGACGGCCTGGTACGCCTGGCCATACCTGCCGAACAAGGCGGCGATGGCAGCCGACACCTCGTCGCCGGCAGCGGTGGGCAGCACGGTCGTGGCGGCCGCCGCGGCCGCGTTGGCGGTGCTGATCGTGGACCCGATCGCCGCCAGGTCCGTCGTCGCCGCCGCCACCATTTCCGGCACCGCGATCACGAATGACATCCCGTACCTCCCAACGCATCGGCGATGACCGTTTTGGCCACCAGGAACGGCAGCGTATCGCACTCTCAGCAAATTCGATACCGCGAAAATATTTGGCGATATGCCGCCTTCATGCAAGAGGGCAATATCTGCTTCGTTGCGTTAGTTTGTATTCAAATTCGATGCGCTGCGGCAAAGTCGTCGGAGCGCTACCATCTTCTGCCCGACGAGCAATACCGTCCGCTGGCCCCGGCATTTCGGCAACCGGCAAGAGTGGACCGCGCAATGATTTCCGCCACGGTGGTAGGCGGGCCGACGGGCTTTGCCGTCGGCGATCGTCGGGCGGTCCGAAGCACACTTTCGGCGATTATCCGCAGCTCACGATGTTAATGCGAGCAACAGGAAAGAAGTTGTCTCATTGCTATTGTTTCCAACCGAGGGTACGGCTCCATGCGAATCGACAAGAAATTAGTACGCAATGTAATAGCCGCGCGAACCCGGCCGGAAAGTATTCGGCTTGGAAATATTGTTCGGCTGTGCAACGAATTTTGGTCATCATAGTCCGCGATCAGCCTGGCGCGTTGGGCACGATCACGGCTACGAAATCGTGCGATCCACGGTGCTTGTCCCAGCTCCGTCAGCAACGTCAGCTTGCCATTCTTGCCCCCCGCTCGCCTGACTGCACGGCCGCCACGCAAGTGACGGCGGCCCCAGGAAGCGCCCGTAAACAAACCGTAAAGGCGCTCGGCGGCGGCGTTAGGAAAGCGTCAAGCGGCGGCCGGGGCGGGCTGGCCACTGGCTAGTTTCACCGAAATGGGCGTGTTGATTTACGTGGTGCTGACGGTTGCGGTGTTCGCGCTCCTCGGCCTCGCGCAGAAGCTGGTCGAGCGGCTGTGAGCTACGAAAACGTCGTCGGCTTAACGCTTTCCGTCATCCTGGCGGTGTACCTCGGGGCCGCGCTGCTGTTCCCGGAGAGGTTCTGATGGGCATGCCCGCGTGGGTGATCTTCCTCGTCGTCCTGGTGGTGGCGCTGGCGGTGGTGCACGTGCCCCTCGGCGACTACATGTACCGCGTGTACACGTCGACGAAGGACTCGTACGCCGAGCGGGTGATCTACCGGCTGGTCGGCGTGGATGCGCGCGCGGAGCAGACGTGGGGCGCCTACGCCCGAAGCGTGTTGGCGTTCTCGGCCGTCGGCGTGCTGTTCCTGTTCGCGCTGCAGCTCGTGCAGGGCAAATTGCCGCTGCACCTGCATGATCCCGCCACGCCGATGACCGCGGGGCTGGCGTGGAACACCGCGATCAGCTTCGTCACCAACACCAACTGGCAGGCCTACTCCGGGGAATCCACTCAGGGCCATCTGGTGCAGATGGCGGGCCTGGCGGTGCAGAACTTCGTGTCGGCCGCCGTCGGCATGGCGGTGGCGGTCGCGCTGGTGCGCGGCTTCGTGCGCCAGCGCACCGGCGACCTGGGGAACTTCTGGGTCGACCTGGTGCGCGGCACGTTGCGCATCCTGCTGCCGATCTCGGTGATCGGGGCGATCCTGTTGGTCGCGGGGGGCGCGATCCAGAACTTCCACCTGCACGACCAGGTCGTCGACACACTGGGCGGAGCGCGGCAGACGATCACCGGCGGCCCGGTGGCCAGCCAGGAGGCGATCAAGGAGCTCGGCACCAACGGCGGCGGGTTCTACAACGCCAACTCCGCGCACCCGTTCGAGAACCCGACCGCCTGGACCAACTGGCTGCAGATCTTCCTGATCCTGGTGATCGGGTTTTCGCTGCCACGCACGTTCGGGCGCATGGTCGGCAGCACCAAACAGGGCTACGCGATCGCGTCGATCATGGCGGCGCTGTTCGCGATCAGCATGTGGCTGACGCTGTGGTCACAGTTGCAGCACCACGGCACGGTGCCCGCCGCCGCCGGCGCCGCGATGGAGGGGGTCGAACAGCGCTTCGGCGTCGCCGACTCGGCGGTGTTCGCCGACGCGACCACGCTGACCTCCACCGGCGCCGTCGACTCGTTCCACGACTCCTACACCAGCCTCGGCGGGCTGCTGACGATGTTCAACATGCAGCTGGGCGAGGTGGCCCCCGGAGGCACCGGCTCGGGGCTGTACGGCATGCTGATCCTCGCGGTCATCACCGTGTTCGTGGCCGGGCTGATGGTCGGGCGCACACCGGAATACCTCGGCAAGAAGATCACGCCCCGCGAAATCAAGCTCGCCGCAAGCTATTTCCTGGTCACCCCGCTGATCGTCCTGGTGGGCACCGCCGTCGCGATGGCGCTGCCCGGCGAACGCGCCGGCATGCTGAACTCGGGGCCGCACGGCCTGTCGGAGGTGTTGTACGCGTTCACCTCCGCGGCCAACAACAACGGCTCGGCGTTCGCCGGGCTGAGCGCCAACACCGATTGGTACAACACGGCTCTGGGGCTGGCCATGGTCTTCGGCCGATTCCTGCCGATGGTGCTCGTGCTCGCCCTAGCAGGCTCGCTGGCCCGCCAGGGCGCCACCCCGGAGTCGGCGGGCACGCTGCCCACCCATCGGCCGCAATTCGTCGGCATGGTCGCCGGCGTCGCGGTGATCCTGGTCGCCCTCACGTTCCTGCCCATGCTCGCGCTCGGGCCGCTCGCCGAAGGGATCCACTGATGACCGCGACCATCGAGTCGGCCGAGCACGCGCAGCCCCGCACTTCCACTGGCACGCAACGGGTTCAGGGCGGCCTGCTGGATCCGAGGATGCTGTGGCGCTCGACGCCGGAGGCGCTGCGCAAGCTCGACCCCCGCACCCTGTGGCGCAACCCGGTGATGTTCATCGTCGAGATCGGCGCCGCCTGGTGCACGGTGCTGGCGATCGCCAACGAAACCTGGTTCGCGTGGCTGATCGTCGCGTGGCTGTGGCTGACGGTGCTGTTCGCCAACCTCGCCGAGGCGGTGGCCGAAGGCCGCGGCAAGGCCCAGGCCGAGACGTTGCGCCGCGCCAAAACCCAGACCGTGGCGCGGCGCGTCAAAAACTGGCAGCCCGGTGTTGTCGCCGTTGAGGAAGAGGTCGCCGCCGCCCTGCTGCAGCAGGGCGACGTGGTGGTGGTCGAGGCCGGTCAGGTGATACCGGGCGACGGCGACGTGGTGGAAGGCATTGCCTCCGTGGACGAGTCGGCGATCACCGGCGAGTCGGCGCCGGTGATCCGTGAATCCGGCGGCGACCGCTCGGCCGTGACCGGCGGCACCACCGTGCTCAGCGACCGCATCGTCGTGCGGATCACCCAAAAGCCCGGGGAGAGCTTCATCGACCGGATGATCGCGCTCGTCGAGGGCGCCAACCGGCAGAAGACGCCCAACGAGATCGCGCTGAACATCCTGCTCGCCGCGCTGACGATCATCTTCGTCTTCGCCGTGGCGACCCTGCAGCCGCTGGCGATCTACTCCAAAGCCAACAACCCCGGCGTCCCGGACACCCAGGCACTCAACGCATCCGGCGTCACCGGGATCGTGATGGTGTCGCTGCTGGTGTGCCTGATCCCCACCACTATCGGCGCGCTGCTGTCGGCCATCGGCATCGCCGGCATGGACCGGCTGGTGCAGCGCAACGTGCTGGCGATGTCCGGGCGCGCGGTCGAGGCCGCCGGTGACGTGAACACGCTGCTGCTCGACAAGACCGGCACCATCACCCTGGGCAACCGCCAGGCCGCCGCGTTCGTCCCGCTCGTCGGGATCACGCCCGAACAACTCGCCGACGCCGCGCAGCTGTCCAGCCTCGCCGACGAAACCCCCGAGGGCCGCTCGATCGTCGTCTACGCCAAGCAGCACTTCGGGCTGCGCGCCCGCACGCCGGGCGAACTGTCGCAAGCCCATTGGGTGGCGTTTTCCGCCGCGACGCGGATGTCTGGGGTCGACGTCGACGGGCACCTGCTGCGCAAGGGTGCGGCCAGCTCGGTCGCCGAATGGGTACGGTCCCAAGGCGGCACCGTGCCCGCGCAGCTCGGCGAGGTCGTCGACGGCATTTCCGCCGGCGGCGGCACCCCGCTGGTCGTCGGCGAGTGCCGCGACGGCCGGGCCGCCATCCTGGGCGTCATCCACCTCAAGGACGTCGTCAAGCACGGCATGCGGGAGCGCTTCGACGAGATGCGACGCATGGGCATCCGCACCGTGATGATCACCGGCGATAACCCGTTGACCGCCAAGGCGATCGCCGACGAGGCCGGGGTCGACGACTTCCTCGCCGAGGCCACGCCGGAGGACAAGCTCGCGCTGATCAAGCGCGAGCAGGAGGGCGGCAAGCTGGTCGCGATGACCGGCGACGGCACCAACGACGCGCCGGCGCTGGCCCAGGCCGACGTCGGCGTGGCGATGAACACCGGAACCTCGGCGGCCAAAGAGGCCGGGAACATGGTCGATTTGGACTCCGACCCCACCAAGCTGATCGAGATCGTCGAGATCGGCAAGCAGCTGCTGATCACCCGCGGGGCACTGACCACGTTTTCGATCGCCAACGACATCGCCAAGTACTTCGCGATCATCCCGGCGATGTTCGTCGCATTGTTCCCCGGGCTGGATCGGATCAACATCATGCGTCTGCACAGCCCGCAGTCGGCGATCCTGTCGGCGGTGATCTTCAACGCGATCATCATCGTCATGCTGATCCCGCTGTCGCTGCGCGGCGTGCGCTACACGCCGAGCAGCGCGTCAAAGCTGTTGAGCCGCAACCTGTATATCTACGGGTTCGGCGGGATCGTCGCCCCGTTCATCGGGATCAAGCTGATCGACCTCGTCGTCCAATTCGTCCCGGGGATGTCCTGACATGAAGTTCTCCAATTTCGTTCGCACACACTGGGCGGCCCTGCGCGCGCTGCTGGTGCTGACCGTGATCCTGGGGCTGGCCTATCCGGCGTTCATCTGGCTGGTCGCGCAGCTGCCGGGGCTGCGCGACCAGGCCGAAGGTTCGATTCTGACCGCCGGCGGCAAGCCCGTCGGCAGCCGGTTGATCGGCCAGGCGTTCACCGACAAGGATGGCAACCCGCTGCCGCAGTACTTACAGAGCCGCCCGTCGGCGGCCGGCGCCGGCTACGACCCGACCGCGTCGGGCGCGAGCAACCTCGGGCCGGAGAGCGTCGTCGACGCGCCCGGCAAGCCGAGCCTGCTGACGCAGGTGTGCGCCCGCAGCGCGGCGGTGGGGAAACTCGAGGGCGTCAACGGGTCGCGCCCGTTTTGCACCGGCGGCGGTGTGGGCGCGGTGCTGTCGGTGATCGGAGCCCGGGACGCGCGTGGGAGCGTCGTCCGCCCCGCCCGGGTGGTCAGCGTCAACGAGCCGTGCCAGACCACGTCGACGCCGTTTCTGGCCAGCTACGGGGGCGTGCGCGTCGAGTGCGCCCAAGCCGGTGACGACTACTCGATCGGACAGATCGTGCCCATCCGCGGGGCCGCGCCCGCCGACCCCGTCGTGCCGGCCGATGCCGTCACCGCGAGCGGCAGCGGCCTGGACCCGGACATTTCGCCGGCCTACGCCGACCTTCAGGTCGCCCGGGTGGCCAGGGCTCGCCATGTCAGCCCGGATCAGGTGCGCGCCGTCGTGGCGCAGCACCGGAACGGGCGTGCCCTGGGGTTTTTCGGCGAGCCCACAGTCAACGTGCTGGAACTCAACCTGCAACTCGACCACACGTATCCGGTGTCGGGCTAGCGCGTAGGGGGATGATGGTTGGGTGAACCATCCCAAGCGCGGGGAGCTACGCATCTACCTCGGTGCGGCTCCGGGCGTCGGCAAGACGTACGCGATGCTCGGGGAGGCACACCGGCGCCTGGAGCGCGGAACCGACCTGGTGGCCGCCGTCGTCGAGACCCACGGACGGGCGAAAACCGCGGAACTGCTTGACGGCGTGGAGGTCATCGCGCCGCGCTACATCGAATACCGCGGCGGCAGCTTCCCCGAACTCGACGTGCCGGCGGTGCTGGCGCGCCACCCGCAGGTGGTCCTGGTCGACGAGCTCGCCCACACCAACACGCCGGGCAGCAAGAACCAAAAACGTTGGCAGGACGTCGAGGAGCTGCTCGAGGCCGGGATCACGGTGATCTCCACCGTCAACATCCAGCACCTGGAAAGCCTCAACGACGTCGTCGCCCAGATCACCGGCATCGAGCAGCAGGAGACGATCCCGGACTCGATCGTGCGCCAGGCGTCGCAGGTCGAGCTCATCGACATCACGCCGGAGGCGCTGCGGCGCAGGCTGTCCCACGGCAACGTGTATGCCCCGGACCGGATCGACGCCGCACTGTCGAATTACTTCCGCCGCGGAAACCTCACGGCACTCAGGGAATTGGCGCTGCTGTGGCTGGCCGACCAGGTGGATACCGCGCTGGCCAAATACCGCGCCGAGAACAAGATCACCGACATGTGGGAGGCGCGCGAGCGGGTCGTGGTGGCGGTGACCGGCGGGCCGGAATCCGAGACGCTGGTGCGCCGGGCGTCGCGGATCGCGTCGAAGTCCAGCGCCGAGCTGATGGTGGTGCACGTCGTGCGCGGCGACGGGCTGGCGGGGCTGTCCGAGGCGCGGATGGCCAAGATCCGCGAGCTGGCCGGCAGCCTGGACGCGTCGGTGCACACGGTGGTCGGTGACGACGTGCCCACGGCCCTACTGGATTTCGCGCGGGAGATGAACGCCACCCAGGTGGTGATCGGCACTTCTCGGCGGCCGCGCTGGGCGCGCATCTTCGAGGAGGGCATCGGCCAGACCATCGTCGAGCGGTCCGGGAAGATCGACGTGCACATCGTCACCCACGAGGAATCCCGGCGAGGGGCCCGGCCGGCGTCGCTCGCGCCCCGCGAGCGACGCGTCGCCTCCTGGCTGGCCGCGGTCGTCGTGCCGTCGGCCATTTGCGCCGTCACCGTGACCGCGTTCGACCGGTATCTGGACAACGGCGGCGAGAGCGCGCTGTTCTTCGTCGGGGTGCTGCTGGTCGGGCTGCTGGGAGGCGTTGCCCCCGCGGTCCTTTCGGCGGTGCTGTCGGGTCTGCTGCTGAACTACTACCTGATTCCGCCGCGGCACAGCTTCACCATCGCCGAACCCAACAGCGCCATCACCGAATTGGTGCTGCTGCTGGTCGCGGTCGCGGTCGCGGTGCTGGTCGACGGCGCCACCAAACGCAGGCGCGAGGCCCGGCGCGCCTCCCAGGAGGCCGAGCTGCTGACGCTGTTCGCGGGCTCGGTGCTGCGCGGCGCGGACCTCGAGACGCTGCTGGAACGCGTGCGGGAGACCTACTCGCAGCGCGCGGTCAGCATGTTGCGGGAACGGGCCGACGGCCAAAAGAACCACATCGTCGCCGGCGTGGGCAAAGATCCTTGCGTGACCGTCGATTCCGCCGACACCGCGATCGAGGTCGGCGACGACGAGTTTTGGATGCTGCTGGCCGGCCGGAAGCTTGCCGCGCGCGACCGTCGGGTGCTCGGCGCGGTGGCCAGACAGGCCGCGGGCCTGATCAGGCAGCGGGAGCTGGCCGAGGAGGCCAGCCGGACCGAGGCGATCGTGCGGGCCGACGAACTGCGGCGTTCGCTGCTCTCGGCGGTCAGCCACGACCTGCGCACGCCGCTGGCGGCGGCCAAGGTCGCGGTTTCCAGCCTGCGCGCCGACGACGTCGCCTTCTCCCCCCAGGACACCGCCGAATTGCTGGCCACCATCGAGGAGTCGATCGACCAGCTGACCGCGCTGGTGGGAAACCTGCTCGACTCCTCGCGGTTGGCCGCCGGCGTGGTGCATCCCGAGCTGCTGCGGGTGTATTTGGAGGAAGCGGTTCAACGCGCGCTGGTGAGCATCGGCAAGGGCGCCACCGGCTTCAACCGTTCCGCCATCGATCGCGTCAAGGTCGACGTCGGCGACGCCGTCGTGCTGGCCGATGCCGGGCTGCTGGAGCGGGTGCTGGCCAACCTGATCGACAACGCGCTGCGCTACGCGCCCAACTGTGTGGTTCGGGTCAACGCGGGGCGGGTGAGCGATCGCGTCCTGATCAACGTCATCGACGAAGGGCCCGGCATTCCCCAAGGCGGCGAGGAGCAGATCTTCGAGGCCTTCCAGCGGCTGGGTGATCACGACAACACCACCGGGGTGGGCCTGGGAATGTCGGTGGCGCGGGGGTTCGTCGAGGCGATGGGCGGGGCCATCACCGCCGGCGACACCCCGGGCGGCGGGCTGACCGTGGTGGTGGATCTGGCCGCGCCGGTGGGTGAGTCATGACGCGCGTCCTGGTGATCGACGACGAGCCGCACATCCTGCGCGCGCTGCGCATCAACCTGTCGGTGCGCGGCTACGAGGTCATCACCGCGTCGACGGGTGCGGGGGCGCTGCGCGCGGCCGCCGAGCACAAGCCCGACGTGGTGATCCTGGACCTCGGCCTGCCGGACATCTCCGGTATCGAGGTGCTCGGCGGCCTGCGCGGCTGGCTGTCGGCGCCGGTGATCGTGTTGTCGGCGCGCACCGACTCGTCGGACAAGGTGGAGGCGCTCGACGCCGGCGCCGACGATTACGTCACGAAACCCTTTGGGATGGACGAGTTCCTGGCCCGGCTGCGCGCCGCGGTGCGGCGCAACGCGGCGTCGTCCGAAATGGACGAGCCCGTTGTCGAGACCGACGCGTTCACCGTCGACCTGGCCGCCAAGAAGGTCACCAAGGACGGCGCCGAGGTGCATCTCACGCCGACCGAATGGGGCATGCTCGAGGTGCTGGTGCGCAACCGGGGCAAGCTCGTCGGCCGCGAGGAACTTCTCAAGGAGGTGTGGGGGCCGGCATATGCCACCGAAACCCATTATCTGCGTGTGTATCTCGCGCAGCTGCGCCGCAAACTCGAGGACGACCCGTCACATCCCAAGCATCTGCTGACCGAGTCCGGGATGGGATATCGCTTCGAGGCGTGAGTGCTGGCTGCCGCCGCGATTCTCATCGGTCAGTGAGCAGGTGTTGTCTACCGACGTCCCTTCTTCGCGGCGCTTGCCGGGGCTTTGGGTTGCTGGGCGGATCGGGCTGCAGCCTTCTTCCCTGCCCGTGCCGTCGCTTTGGACTTCTGCCCGGCTCGGGCTGTAGCCTTCTTCGCCGCCCGCGCCGGAGCCTTGGATTGCTGCCCCGCTCGGGCTGCGGCCTTCTTCGCGCGTGCCGGGGCTTTAGGTTGCTCCGCTGGTCGGGCTGCGGCCTTCTTCGCGCGTGCCGGAGCTTTAGGCTGCTGCGCTGGTCGGGCTGCGGCCTTCTTCGCGCGCGCCGAAGCTTTAGGCTGCCGCGCGGATCGGACTGCGGCCTTCTTCGCCGCCCGCGCCGGAGCTTTGCGTTGCTGCGCTGGTCGGGCTGCGGCCTTCTTTGCCACCCGCGCCGCGGCTTTAGGTTGCCGCACTGGTCGGGCTGCGGTGATGCAGAGTACTTCGTCGAGGCTGGCGGTCTGTAGTCCGAGCGCGGCTGCCCGCCAACCGAGTTCGGCCATGGGGTCTGGGTCGCTGCCCCCTATGCTGCCGGCCCGACCGAGGCGGGCGGTGTGGAACATCGCTGGGCCGCGGGCCACAGCGTCGGTGAGGACGTAGCGGCCGCCGTAGCTTTCCCGGCGCGCCATCGCCTCGCCGGCACTGGTGCCGGTCAGCTCGACCGCGTCGGCGAAGTTTATTCCCACCTGGAATACCTGTGGTTCCGACTCGAGCACGGCGATCAGGCGGGTGATGAGATTCTCGGGCGCAAAGAAGCGCCAACCCTGGCCCAGGTGCAGCCAAAACCGTCCGTGGATCTGAGCGCGAAGCTGCGCGAGCTGTGTGGCGGGCGCGTCGCCAGGGCTGCTATCGACGAACTCGAGGAACCGGTAGCGCTCACGCAGCAGCGCGCGGTCGGGGGCTGACAGGCCGGCATCGAGCACGAGAAAGCGCCCGAACCAAAGTGGCAGATCGAGACAGCAGTTCAGAAACGAGTTGATGGCCTGCTCGGTGGTCTCGCGGTCCGGTCCAGCGACCAGGCTAACGGCTACCTTGGCCTCGCCGGGAGTGGGGACCAGACGGTGCACCAGCGCGTCGGGATACGTTGACGCCGCCTCAAGCATGACCGGCACGCTGGCGTCGCGGTTGACCGCGATCCGTTGCCGGTCAACGTCGGGAATGTCGGAGCGCGCCAGCAGGCGCCGACACAGCATGAACGCCTCCGCATGCATACCGAGCTGGGAGGCGCACACCGCCTGCTCGTCGGTGGCACGCCAGGCATAGACGTCAGCCCCTATAAACAAGAGATCGTTTTCAGGGAACGGTATTTGCGCGGCGCGCTGGGCGAACAGGTGGCCGGGCAGGTAGCGCTCATCTTCGCGATACCGCCGAGCGATGGCGTACAGTGCCTCGGCGCGTGTCGGTCGAAACTCCCACGCCTGGAGGTAAACATCCTGGACGACCAGCCGCGGCCAATCGTCGAGTCTCTCCGCCGACTCCGCGAGCCGCAGCATCGAGTAATAGACCTCCTCGCCCGAGCCCCCCATCTCGATCCGCCGCTGATACCACTTGCGCGCGCTGACGAAATCATCCAGATCGAAGTAACTCTGGGCCAGATAGAACACCGAGCGTGCATCCTCGGGGTTGCGTTCGACCTCGGCCAGCAACAGATCGCGGTCATGCGCATACTTCTTCGGATCCTGACTGCGCGCACCAAGGCGACGAGATTCGACGTAGTAGTCACCCGCGAGGCGCCCAACGACACAGTCAGACTCCCAGACCGCCGTCTCGTGGACGACGCCTTCATAGCGCACGCGCACCCCGTTTCGGAACAACTGCGGGCGCCAGTAAATGAAGGAGGGGTCTCCGAGGCGCATGCGGTAGACGTCGTCGCTTAGTTGGGAGAAGTCGGGAGTGCCCACGACGATGTCGTCGGCGTCGATGACCCAGATGTAGTCGCCGTGGCCTTGGGCGAGGTTTAGTGCCTCGGTGCGGTTATGGCCGAAATTGCGCCATGGTCGTTCGTGAAGCTTGCCCGGAATGCCCAGGCGGGCCATGTGTTTGCGGATCGCGTCCTGGGTTCCGTCGGTGGAGCCGGTGTCAACGATCACCCACGAGCTGATAAAGGGCGCGACCGAATCAAGCGTCTCCGCGACGACGTCGGCCTCGTCTTTCACGATCATGTTCAGACAGATCGCGGAGCCTGCGGTTACTTGTTTGGACACCGCTCAGAGTTTACAGAGCAATCGTGTGTCGCGGATCGGGTTGCGCGCAACGTAGCGGCGGCTGCGGATCATTGGTCGTGCTGTTCGACGAACACTGGCCCGGGTCAGGGCCGACGGTTTCGTCGGGCGCTTCGCCGTGACGACAGCACCGCCTACCTGCTGCGCTTCGGCCTCGGGCAACCGCCGTCAAGCTAGCTTGGACTTTGCGCGCAACTTGGCGTGACGCGTTTCTGGGTTGGTGAAAGTGCTTGCCTTGCAAGGGATGATGAGACGAAACGGAATTTCGAAGTGGGCCGTCCTGTATTTCGCTAGCTTTTTCGGGGGCGCTCCGTTCGCGCAACTCCGGCGAGGATGGATTCGGCGGTGGCGGCCCGTATGTAGGGTTTGGTGACGTCGATGTGTTCTTCGATGGAGGCGCGGAGATCGGGTGCCGAGCGGAAGATGATGCTTCGCAACGCTTTATCGGTCAGTTTCCAGAAACCGGCGTTCGATAAGGTTTGAGCCAAGGCGTCGTTTGAGTCCCCGCGCCGACCACCCCTGCTGCACAGTCGAATTCGATAGGCTCCGACCGCGTTCGCGACGCGCGCTAGCGCGCCGGCTTGGCCGCACGGTGGTCCGACGACGGCGGTTTTGAGCTATTCGATGAACCCGCCCCCCGAGGGGACTCAGCTCCGCACTCCGATCCACGTACCGCGGGACCCGAGCGGCAAGCTGACTACGGGATGGACGCGGATCGATGACACCGCAACAAGATTCGCAATCCACGACGACAACTCAGGCAACACAGTCCACATCAGCCACAAGTCACAGCGGCGCCAAGTGAATAGCTACCCCGTCGCGCCGTGTGCGCCCTGAGCACCCTGTGCGCCCTGAGAGCCTTGGGCACCCAAGATGCCGCCGGGACCGCCGGGACCGCCTGAACCGCCGCCGCCGCCGGAGCCGCCGGGATTACCACCGAGGCCCGTACCACCGACGCCGCCCTGCCCGCCTTGCCCGCCGTCACCGCCACTGCCCGCGAAGAGCCCGCCGGCACCACCGGCACCGCCGGCACCACCCATCCCACCCGGTCCACCGGGACCAGGGGTAGCGGCGTTCAGACCCGGAGCCCCCGCCCCGCCGGGACCACCGGGACCACCGTGGCCCATGAAGAACCCGCCGGCACCGCCGGCACCCCCGGCACCACCTGTCCCGCCCGGGGTAAGGGCTGATCCGCCGGCACCGCCGGCACCGCCGGAACCGTACAACCATCCGCCGGCGCCGCCGTGACCACCCGCGCCACCGGCACCGCCCAGGCCGCCGGCACCGCCCATACCGATCAATCCCGCCGACCCACCGGCACCGCCGACCGCGCCCGAGGCCGTGCTAGTACCACCAGCACCGCCGCTGCCGTACAACCACCCGCCAGCCCCGCCGGCCGTCCCAACCCCCTGGGCGTTGGTAAATCCGTTGGCGCCATTACCGATTAATGGACGGCCTGTGGCCCCCACGAAAAACCCGTTGACCGCATCACCTGGGGCGCGTATCGCGGCTTGCACCATCTGCGCCGCGTTGGCCGCCTCGGTGCCGCTATACGAAGCCGCGGCGGCCGCCATGGTGCTTGTGAACTGGTCATGGAAGGCCGCCGCCTTCGCTGCCAGCGCCTGATACTCCTCCGCATACTGGCCGAATACCGAAGCGACCGCCGTCGACACCTCATCGGCCGCCGGGCCCACCACCCCGGCCGTCGGAGCAGCCGCGGCCGACGTGGCGGTGGCCAGGTTTGCGCCGATGCTGTCGAGATTCGCAGTCACCCACTGGACGACGGCGGGGTCGATATAGAACGGAGAGCTCACGGCCTGCCACCCCTCATGTTCATCGCTAGCCCTGCTCGAGGGCCTGATCAGAAACTGAACCCGAGTAACTGAAGAGAGACCGTAATGCAGGCACGTCGGTCACCGATACAGTTTTCGATACACTGGGAATAGTCGAGTTTATGGGGTCCAAAAACTGGAAGCGTTCGGGTTATAAACTGGACACGCTTGGGTTTATGAGCCTAGAAACTGGATGCGTTCGGCTTTTTAAACTGGACACAGTCGAGTTTGATTTTCCCCCAGAGTCTCGGCCGAAGTCGCGATGTTGAGCCGTCGGCGCACACTGGCTGTCCGCTGAAGGGCAAGGTAAACGGAGTCATCAGTGACGGCACGATCAGCGTGTCGAACACGTACATCGACCTGCAGCTGTCGTGCTCGATGCCATTGTCCGCCGCCGGCGCAAAGCTGCGGAAACGGAACGGGTTTCTCGAGTTCGCCCGTCGTCGATCCGCCGACAAAC
>NZ_JCALCJ010000015.1:0-29164 GCF_059812295.1 Mycobacterium sp. NGS63 | reverse complement strand
TTTACTTTTCCGGCGTTGACGTCGCCGGTGAATGTGTCGGTGGGTGCGTTTGGCCTGCCGCAGATTACGTTGCCGTCGTTCACTTTTCCCGCGTTGACCTCGCCGCCGAACGTGATGGTCGGCGGGTTCGGCCTGCCCACGCTGACCATTCCGCCGATCAACGTTCCGCCCATCACGATCCCGGCGGGCACCCAGGTCACGGGATTCAGTCTGCCCGCGGCGCACGTTCCGGCGATCACGCTGACGTCGATATCCATCGGTGGCTCCAACGGCGTCGTCGACTTGCCGGCGGCGTATCTGAACCTCGACATAACGACGCCCAGCATCACCGTCCCGGTCGTGCTGTTCCTCCCGAACAACCTCTTGAACTTGCAAACGGGTATCCCCGGCGTGTTCCCGCAAATTGGCGGCGGCGTGATCAGCAATACCCTCCCCGTCGGCCATCCAGGCACACCGTCGGGCGGGCCCGGCGCCTACCTCCAACTCGGCCCGATTTCCATCAACGGCCTCGGCATCAGCATCCAGCAACTCTCCATTTCAACGAACCTGAACGTCACGATCGGCGGGTTCGACGTCCCCTCGATCAGCGTGGACGCCTTTGTCCTTCCCGGCTTCACGACCCCGGGAATCAGCACCCCGCAGTTGACGATCGGGTCGATCGCCGCGAGCGGGTTCACCCTGCCTCAGGTGTCCACGCCGGCGGTGACGACGACGCCGTACACGATTCCGTCGATCGGGCTGGACGCGTTCACACTGCCGCAGGTCTCCACGCCCGCGATCACGACCACGCCGTACACGATTCCCTCGATCGGGTTGGGTGGGTTCACGTTGCCTCAGGTGTCCACGCCCGCGATCACGACGACGCCGTACACGATTCCCTCGATCGGGTTGGGTGGGTTCACGTTGCCTCAGGTGTCCACGCCCGCGGTGACGACGACGCCGTACACGCTGCCGCCGATCGGGCTGAGCGGGTTCACCCTCCCCCAGGTCAACGTGCCGTCGGTCACCACCCAGCCCTTCACCGTCCCGCCCATCGGGCTAGGGGCGTTCACCACCCCGGCGCTGACCGTGCCGAGCATCCACCTGCCCAGCACCACCGTCGCCGGCTTCGACATCCCGTCGGCCCCAGGCTTCTTCAACTCGAGCACGGCGCCGTCCTCGGGCTTCTTCAACACCGGCGCCGGGGGCAACTCGGGCTTCGGCGACAACGGGTCGGGCCTGTCGGGCTGGTTCAACACCAACCCGCTGGGCGGGCTCGCCGGCGGGTCCGGTTACCAGAACTACGGCGGCCTGATCTCGGGCTTCGACAACCTCGGCGGCGGCGTCTCCGGGTTCCTCAACAAGGGAACGCTGCCGTTCTCGGTGACCAGCCTGGTCTCGGGCGTGCAGAACGTCGGCTACGAGCTGTCGGGCCTGTTCTACCAGGACTAGGGGTAGGTCCTACCCCTCCTTGGTGATCAGCTTGCGCAGCGCGACGCGGTCGGGCGTCAGCAACTCGGCGATGCGCGGCTTGTTCACCTCGGCGACGATGATCTCGCCGACCTCCTGGTAGACCTCGCTGAAGATGCCGTGCGACTTCATCTTCGAGGTCTGGTACTGGTTGTCCTCGGTCGGCGTCACGTAGTACACGGCGTCGGCCTTGAACCGGTGCACCAGCCAGAGGTGGATCAGCGTCATCAGCCGCTTCTGCCGCAGCTTCTCGGCGAAGGTGTTCTGGTCGCGCACCGTCAGGATACTGCGGCCGTGGCGGTCCTTGATCGGGTCGACGACGACGTTGGCCAGCTGCTCGTCGTCGTTGCCGTAGATCCCGAGCTCGAGCACGTCCGACCCGGGGCGGCGGGGCCGCAGCTGGACCCGCAGCTTCTCGCCGAGGTGGTAGTGCTCGCTCCACAGCGTGAGCCATTCCTCCAGCAGCTTCTTGGGCACCTCGGTCTGCACCAGGTGCTGATGCTGGGTCGAGCCCTTGCCCATGGCCTTGGTGGTCGCCGTGCGACCGGACGACGCGGCCAGCGCGGCGTCGCTGCGCGGCCCGCCGACCAGGGTTTGCGGCGTGCGGTAGGGCGATTCGACCAGGCGCATCTTGCGCTGCAGGCGCGCCAGCGCCAGCATGCCGTCCTGCTTGAGGGAGCCGGCGAACTCCTCGGCCGCGACGCCGTCGATCTGGTGCCCACCGTAGGTGATGAAGTTGAAGACGAAGCCCATCTTGCCCAGCTCCTCGGGGAACGCCTTCATCTCCTCGTCGGTCATCCCGGTGGTGTCCCAGTTGAACGACGGCGACAGGTTGTAGGCCAGCATCTGGTCGGGGAACTCGGCGTGGATGGCCTCGGCGAACTCCCGGGCGTCGGCCAGATCGGCGGTCTTGGTCTCCATCCAGAGGATGTCGGCGAACGGCGCCGCCGCCAGCGACTTGGCGATGGCATACGGGATGCCGCCGCGGATCTGGTAGTAGCCCTCCGGGGTCTTGGCGAGCTCGCAGTCCCAGCTGGCGTCGACGCCCAATTCCTTGGCCTTGGTCGTGGCGGCGTACAGCGACGCGCGCTGGGCGAAGCGCCGCCATTCGTCGGGGCTCATGGCGACCGGCTCGTCCTCGCTCTCGCCGAAGGCGAGCACCTCGGCCACCGCCTCGCCGTAGGTCATCAGCCCGGCGTCGTCCTCCCAGGCGGCGACGAAACGGGACTCGACCTGGTCGAAGAGGTCGTCGATCGAGGTGTTGCCGTCCTCGCGCCAGGCGTTGACGGCGTCGGAAACCAGGCCCTGGATGCCCTGCCGCTCGAGCCACGCGGTGGCGCCGGCGTACTCGGCGTCGGACATCGCGTAGAGCAGGTGGCCGTTGAGCTCCTTGACGCCCAACTCGTAGAACCGCCGGACCAGCGCGAGGAAGCACGCCTTGTACGACGGGATGTCGAGGTTGGTGGCGCCCAGCAGGAACGGCTGGTCGCGCTCGTCGGCGCGGCTGTCGAGCAGGTTGGCCGCCTCGGCGTCGGTGCGCGCCACGATGATGCCGGGCACCCGCATGACGTCGAGCTGGAAGCGCGCGGCGTTGAGGCGCTTGATCTGTTCGTCCGACGGCACCAGCACCTTGCCGCCCTGGTGGCCGCACTTCTTGGTGCCCGGCCGCTGGTCCTCGATGTGATAGCCCGGCACGCCGACCTCGACGAAGCGGCGGATCAGGTTGCGCACGTGCGGATCGCCGCCGTGGCCGGTGTCGGCGTCGGCGATGATGAACGGGCGGAAGTCATAGGCCGGCGTCGCGGCGCGCTTCTGCTCGCTCATCTGCAGCCGCTGATATTCCTGGTTGCGGTCGGCCGTGAGCAGGGCGCGCACCAGCACCGCCGCGTCATCGGGCACCTGGCTCAGCGGGTAGCTGGCGAGGTCGGGGCCGGGGTCTTCGGTGGTGGAGCCCTTGGCTGAGGTCGCCCAGCCGCCGAGGTAGATGCCCTCGATCCCCATCCTCTTCATGCTGACGGCCTGCCCGGGCGAGTACGGGCCGAACGTGGTGATGCTCTTCTTCGCCGCGAACAGTTCGCGCAGCCGGTCGTAGAAGGCCGCCGCGGCCTCCCGCGCCACGATGTAGTCGCTCGGAATGGTGCCGCGCTGCTCGGCGACCTGACGGGCCGTGTACAGCCGGATGATCCCGTTGAAGCGCGAACTGTCGAAGTATCGCTGCGTAGCCTCAACGTCCTGGTCGAACGGCGTACGGATCTCGTTGTCCGTTTCGATGATGGCCATGGGGTTACGCTCCTCCGCGGTACTCTGCAGCACGATTTTGCGCTGAACGTGAGTTTATCCCCGCAACCCTTGGTTCAATCACGGGTCGATCCAGCCGAGCCGAAACCGTTGCGATGCCGTACTCCGGCGTCCGGCGCCGCCGGGGCCTGCGGTCGGCATCCGATGCGGTAACGCCTTGTGCGACAACATGTTTCTCGCTTCAGGGCCGTGCGCCGCGGGCGCTCAACCAATCTCGCTGCCGGCGGACGAAGCCGGCGTCGACGGCCTTCCCGTGGCCGGGGACGTAGACGGCCCGGGGTCCGCCGACCGCGAGGACCCGGTCCAGGGTCGCCGGCCAGGCCGCCACGTCGGAGTCGGCGTCGATGAACGGGTCGGCCGATTCCTCGACGAGATCACCGGTGAACACCGCCATCCGATCGTCGCCGGGCGCCACGACCACGAGGTCCGAGGCCGTGTGGCCGGCGCCCAGGTGGGCGATCGTGACGGTGCGGTCCCCGAGGTCGACGACGGCGTCGTGGATCGCGTGCTGCGGGGGGCGGATGGCCGCGATGGCGCGGTCGATCTCGGCGGGGTCGGCCCCGTAGCTCAGCGCGTGGGCGCGGATCTCGTCGGTGCCCGACGACAGGTAGTCGGCGACCGCGGGCGCGCAGTACACCTCCGCGCCGGCGAACGCCGGGGCACCCAGGACATGGTCGAAGTGCTTGTGGGTCAACACAACATGGGTCACCGGGCGCCCCGCGATCCGGCGGACGTCGGCGTCGATCGCGGCCGCCTCGCGCAGCGTGGTGCCGGTGTCGACGAGCAGCGCCCCGCCGCGGCCGCACACCAGGCCGATCGTCACGTCGCAGAACGGCAGGCGGCAGCGATGCACGCCGGCGGCCAGCCGCTCCCACGCGAAATGCACACGACGAACGGTAGCCGAACATGTCGGGAAAACTTGACGTGTCGGGAATCTCCGACATATATTGCGGGGCGTGGCCACCGCCGATCGCGTGTTTCTCGCCCTGGCCAACCCGGTGCGGCGCGAACTGCTCGAGATCCTGGCCCGGCGGCCGGAGTCCGCGGGCGAACTCAGCGACCGGTTCGAGCTCAGCCGGCCCGCCGTCGCCGAACACCTCAAGGTGCTGCGCGACGCCGGGCTGGTCGCCGACGAGCCGCAGGGCCGCCGGCGCATCTACCGCCTGACCGCGGAACCCCTGGCGGAGCTCGGCGAGTGGCTGCATCCGTTCGAGAAGTTCTGGCGGGCCCGGCTGGGCGGGCTCGCCGAGGCCGCGGAGGGGCTGGAATGACGGGACGACCGCTCGCCACGATCCGGGTCGACCAGTTCGTGGCGGCGCCACCGGCGAAGGTGTGGCGGCTGCTGACCGAACCGGAGCTGCTGCGACTGTGGTGGGTCGAGGGCGACGTGGCCGCCGTCGTCGGCCACCAGTTCACGCTGGACATGCCCGGCTACGGCAGGCAGCCCTGCAAGGTGCTCGAGGTCGATCCCCCGCGCCGCTTCGTCTACACCTTCACCGCGGCCTGGACGCTCACCTGGCGACTCGAGCCGGAGGGCAACGGAACCCGAGTGTTCTTGGAACACAGCGGGTTTGACCTGGACGACACGAGGATGGCCGACGCGTTCGACCGGATGGGCCCCGGCTGGCGCGACGTCGTGCTGCCCCGCCTCGCCCACACCGCCGGCCAAAACCAAGGAGAACGCGATGCGCGCAGTCGTCATCACCAAACACGGTGACCCGTCGGTGCTTGCGGTCCAGCAGCGGCCCGATCCGCCGCCGCCGGGCCCGGGACAGCTGCGCGTCGCGGTGCGCGCGGCCGGGGTCAACTTCGCCGATCACATGGCGCGCGTCGGCCTGTATCCCGACGCGCCGAAACTCCCGGCGGTGGTGGGCTACGAGGTCGCCGGGACCGTCGAGGCCGTCGGCGACGGCGTGGACGGCGGGCGCGTCGGCGAACGGGTGCTGGCCGGCACCCGATTCGGCGGCTACGCCGAGACCGTCAACGTCGCCGCGAGCGATTCCGTGCGGCTGCCCGACGCGCTGAGCTTCGAGCAGGGCGCCGCCGTTCCCGTCAACTACGCCACCGCCTGGGCCGCACTGCACGGGTACGGTTCGCTGCGCCCCGGCGAGCGGGTCCTGGTGCACGCCGCGGCCGGCGGCGTCGGTATCGCGGCCATCCAGTTCGCGAAGGCCGCCGGCGCCGAGGTGCACGGCACCGCGTCGCCCGGCAAGCACGCCAAGCTGGCCGAGCTGGGCGTGGACCGCGCGATCGACTACCGCCGCGACGGCTGGTGGAAGGACCTGGGCCCGTACGATCTGGTGCTCGACGCCCTGGGCGGCACCTCGCTGCGGCGCTCCTATGCCCTGCTGCGCCCGGGCGGAAGGCTTGTGGGATACGGCATTTCGAACATGCAGCACGGCGAGAAACGCTCGCTGCGCGCGGCCGCGCCGCACGCGTTGACGATGCTGCGCGGGTTCAACCTGCTCGACCAGCTCTCCGAGTCCAAGGCGGTGATCGGCCTCAACATGCTGCGGCTGTGGGACGACCGCGGCACGCTCGAGCCCTGGATCACCCCGCTGGCCAAGGCGCTCGACGACGGCACCATCTCCCCCGTCGTGCATGCGGCGGTGCCGTTCGCCGAGGCGCCCGAAGCGCACCGGATCCTGGCCGCCCGGGAGAACGTCGGCAAGGTTGTGCTGGTGCCCTGAGGTTTTTAGCGTCGGGGCAACGGCTACTTGTCCCCTATGGCTATCACCGAGACCCGCGAAGTCGTCATCGACGCGACGCCCGACGAGATCCTGGACGTGTTGTTCGACCTCGAGTCGTTGACCCAGTGGTCGTCGTTCCACAAGAAGGTCGAAGTCCTGGAGCGCGACGACGACGGCCACCCCACCAAATCCCGGCAGGCGGTCAAGATCGTGGGCGTCACCGACGAGCAGGTGCTGGACTACACCGTTCACGACGACGGAGTGAGCTGGTCGCTGGTGAGCGCCAAACAACAACGCGCGCAGGAGGGCCGCTATCGGCTGACGCCCGAAGGCGATTCCACCCGGGTCAATTTCGAGCTCACCGTGGAACCCTCGGTGCCGATCCCCGGCTTCCTGGTCAAACGGGGCGCCAAGGGGCTGATGGAAACGGCGACCGCCGGCCTGCGCAAGCGGGTGCTCGAAGTCAAGGGCGGCAAGTAGGCGCTTCCGGAGCCAGCTTTCGCGCGCGACACTTTGTGTATGGAACCGACACGAATCGCGTGCGTCGCGGGAGGTCTGGCGCTCGTGGGCGCGCTGGCCGGCTGCGGCGGCGGCGGTGGCAGCCACATGACGGCCCCGCAGTCGCCGAAGGTGACGACCCTCGGCCGAAGCGTCCCCGACGCGCCCGCCGGCGGCCCGCTGACGATCAGCAGTCCCGCGTTCGCCGACGGCGCCCCGATCCCGGCGCAGTACACCTGCAAGGGCGCCGGCGTGGCGCCGCCGTTGACGTGGTCGGCGCCGCAGGGAGGGGCGCTCGTCGTCGACGACCCGGACGCCCCTCGCGGGCCCTACATCCACTGGATCGTGGTGGGCATCCCGCCCGGCCCGGGCAGCACCGCCGACGGCCAGACCCCGCCCGGCGCCAGCAGCCTGCCCAACTCGGCCGGCCAGGCCGGGTACGACGGGCCGTGCCCGCCCGCGGGCACCGGGGCGCACCATTACCGGTTCACCCTCTATCAGCTGCCCGCCACCTACCAGCTCGCCCCGGGACTCGCGGGGACGCAAGCCGTACAGGCGATCACGCGGGCAGCGAACGGGCAGGCGCAGTACACCGGAACGTTCGGCTCCTGATGCCGGCGGCGGCGCCGGCGTTGGACATCACGCGGGCAATACAATTCGCGCAGCTGGTCGACGCGACCTACGCGACGTCGCCCGGCGACCTGACCAACGCGGCCGGTAAGCCCCTGAGCGCCGGCGGCATCGACTACACCGTCGTCACCACGATCTACGCCAACGACCTGGCGACCGACATGAACCCTGCCCGGGCCGGCGACGAGGTGTCGATCGGGCTGATCTGCCAGGCGGACAAGACCGGCGACGTGGCGGTCGCACTCCGCGGCACCGAGGGGATCCTGGAGTGGATCCACGACGCCGACTTCTTCCAGGTGCCCTGCCCGTTTTTGGCCGGGGCCGGCCACACCGAAGAGGGCTTCACCATCATGTACGAGTCGCTGCGGACGGGGACGCAGCCGGATTCGCCGACGGTGGTCGACGCGCTGCCGAAACTCGTGTTCCCCCAACCCGTCAACTCGGTGACGATCTGCGGGCACAGCCTCGGCGGGGCCCTGGCGACGCTGCTCGCCCTCGACGTGGCGGCCAACACGACGTTCACGCAGCCCGCCGTCTACACCTATGGCAGTCCGCGCACCGGCGATGCGCTGTTCGCCGGCACCTACGACCAGGTGGTCACCGACTCCTATCGCATCGCCAATCGGCTGGACATCGTCCCCGCGCTGCCGCCGCCCCTGGACTACGAGCACGTGCTCAACCCGTACGAGCTGAACCCGATCCGGTTGGTGCCGCTGCCGCCGAAGGTGTTGGTCAAGTACACGGTGGCGTGCGAGCATTCGCTCGCCACCTACCTGTACCTGCTGTCGCTGCAGTCCGGCGGCGCCGTCCTTGCCTTGGAGCCGGCCTGCCAGCCCTGAAGCGGCTCAGGCCATGTCGTCGAGCGCCTTATAGGCGGCGTTGTAGCCGGGGGTGAACGTGATCCCCGGCCCGCCATGGCATCCCGCGCCGCCGAGGTAGAGGCCCTCGATCGGAATCGGGCAGTCGAGGAACCCCTTGGGCCCGGGGCGGTTGGGCCCCATCAGGTCCGGGTGCAGCAGCCCGTGGCAGAAGTCGCCGTCGGGCGCGGCGAACATCGTGTTCATGTGGTAGGGCGCAAACGTGATATGGCGGATCACGATGTCCTTGAAGTTCGGGGCGAACCGGGTCAGCTTGTCGATGACACGCTGGGCCATCTCGTTTTTCAGGTGGCCGTGCTGTTCGCGGTCGACTTCGACCGGGAAGGCGTAGGCGAACGCGCTGGCGGCGTGCTTGCCGGGCGGCGCCATGGCGGGGTCGTGCACGGACGGGATCTGCAGTCCCAGCGACGGGTTGTCCGGGATCAGGCCCCGGCGGCAGGTTTCCCATTGCAGCTGTTGTTCTTCCGGCGAGCCGAAGATGCCGACCGACTGCTGCATGCCCTCTTCGTTCAAAAACTCATACGGCGGGGCGAACCGGGGCAGCCCGTCGAGGGCGAAGTGCAGCTGCACGAACGAGGCGCGGTGGTCGCGGCCCGACACGCGTGAGACAAGCTGCGCCGGAACGTGTTCGGGGGCGATCAGCCCGGTCAGGGTGACATCGGGCGACAGGTTGGACACCACGATCGGGGCGGTGATCGTCGAACCGTCGCGCAGCCGCACCCCGGTCACCGCGCCCCGCTCGACGAGGATCTGCTCGGCCTTGGCGCGGAACCGGAGCTCGCCGCCGTGGGCGACGAACAGCTCCCGCAGGTGCTCGGTCAGCGCGCCGATGCCGCCCTTGAGCTTGGTCATCATCGCGGTGCTGTCGTCGGGAACCGCCAGCGCGAACGCCAGGCAGGTCGCGCTGCCCGGCGTGTAAGGGCCGCGATAGGTGGAGTTGACGGCCAAGAATGCGAGCATCCCGCGCATCACCGCGTGCTTGTCCTTGTCGGGCAGGTAGCGGTCGATCACGTCCATCGCCGAGCCGAACAGCATCTCGTGAATGGCGCGGCGTTCGGCGTCGTCGGCCGCGCAGGCATACATCTCGTCGAAGGTCTTGGGCGGCTGGCGAACGTCGAAGCGGCCCAAGGCCTTCGCCGGCCCCTGGCTCCAGGCAATCAGCTCGGCCATGCCGGTGACCGCCTCGATGCCGTGCTTCTCGCCGAGGTGGGTCATCAGCTGGATGGGATCGCGGTAGAAGACCATCGGCTCCTCGCCGGCTTCGCCGATGTTGGTCGACATCACGTCCGGTTCCACCGTGGGCAGGGTGTCGAGGCCGAGGTCCTTGGTGATCTGGCTCGCCGTCGGGAACTGCACCGAACCGGCGATCTCGTAGCGGAACCCGTCGATAAGCTCGACGGTCGCCGCCATGCCGCCGGCGTAGGTATTGGCTTCCAGGCACAGCGTGCGCAGGCCCGCCCGCTGCAACACCGCGGCCGCCGTCAGCCCGTTGTGCCCGGCCCCCACCACGATCGCGTCATAGCCGGTCATCAGTGTCCTCCTCGGGTCGGCGCGTGACAAGAATATGTCAGTACTGACATAATTGGAAGATGTCAGTTCCGAAGCCCGCCAACCGCCATGAGCAGCGCAGCCGGTCGACGCACGAGGCGCTGCGCCGGGCGGCGCTGAAGAGCTTCGCCCGCAAGGGGTTTGCCAACGTGACGGTGACCGAGCTGGCCGCCGAGGCCGGCGTCACCGAGCGCACCTTCTTCCGGCACTTCCCCACCAAGGAGGCCGTGCTGTTCTCCGACTACGAGACCCAGGTGGAGTGGCTGGCCGAGGCGCTCGCGCAGCGCCCGGCCGCCGAGCCGCTGTTCGACGCGGTCCTGGCCAGCGTCGCGGCCTTCCCGCACGACCTCGAGGTGGTGCGCCAGGCCGCGACGGCCCGCGCGGAGCTGATCAGCGCCGAACGCATCGCGGGCCACCTGCGGGTGGTGCAGGCGTCGTTCGCCCGGGTGCTCACCGACTTCGTCCGTGGCCGCAACCCGGACGTCGCGAGCATCGAGCTCGCCGCCGAGGTCGCGGGATCGGCCCTGGCCGCAGCCCTCGTTGTGGCGGTGGAGAATTGGGGCCGCAACGGCTGCACCGGAGACCTGGGCGAGCTGGTGGCCGCCAGCCTGGACGTCGTTCGCTCGGGATTGGCGCCGCTCGCCTGAGTCTCGGCGTCGCGCTCGCCGAATGTGCATCCCGCGACGGTTCCACCGCGTGTCGCGTCGCGAAATTCACACTCGGCCGCGGGGCCTAGTACAGGGGCGACCACGTTGACGTGCGGAGCAGCCGGCTCTCCCACTGGTCGCGGAACTTCAGCGCCTCGACCATGTAGCTGCCGGGCCGCTTGTGCTCGGGGGCGGTCTCGGTGGTCAGCAGGCGCACCAGCGCCGCGTAATTGTCGAAGTCCTCGATCTTCTGCCACAGCACCGCTTCTCGCCGGCGTGAGCTGCCGTGCGCAACCTGGAAGCAGGCCTGGATGTCGAGGATTCGCCGGTCCCTGGGCGCCTTGGACAGCACCCGGTAGTAGATCTCGTCCCACATCCGGATGTAGTCATCCAGCGCCGCGTGGGGCCAGCCGGTGTCCTCCATGAACATCGTCGGCGGGTGGGTCTGGCCGGTGGTGGGCACGCCGGCCAGGTCGACGGTCTGCATCGGCGACCAGTCGACCGGCAGCAGGATCTTTCCGGACACCTCGTGGCGCAGGTTGTCCAGTTCGCGCATCCACGGCTTGAGGTCCCCGCTCTGGGCCCGGCGGGCCAGGCGCTCCCACGCCGCGCCGTCGCTGATCGCGGTGATGGTGACGACGTTGTAGGCGAGCCCGGAGCCGTGAGCGTGGTTGGTGTACCAGAGCAGCCGGGCGTCGTCGTCGTTGGCCAGCGTGGGCATCCAGCCGTCACGGTAGGCGGCCTCGAAGTCTTGCTCGCGCGCGCCGACCACCTGATGGGTCTCGTGAAGAAACAGCACTGCGACG
The DNA here is from genome assembly GCF_059812295.1 of Mycobacterium sp. NGS63. Classification (NCBI taxonomy): domain Bacteria; kingdom Bacillati; phylum Actinomycetota; class Actinomycetes; order Mycobacteriales; family Mycobacteriaceae; genus Mycobacterium; species Mycobacterium sp. NGS63. The sequence goes on along the minus strand of NZ_JCALCJ010000015.1, from coordinate 17,720 downwards.
TCCTAGGTCTCGTCCGAGATGAGCGCGGCGATCTGCCGCCGGCTGACCTTGCCGGTCGCGTTGTACGGGATCTGGTCGACGACCGCCAGCCGCTCGGGCAGCTTGAAGTAGGCGATCAACTCGCGGCAATGCGCGCGCAGCTGCTCCAATGTCACTGGGGCGCAAGCCACGACGGCGGCGCCGACCCGCTGGCCGAGTTCGTCGTCGGCGACCCCGGCGACCGCGACGTCGCTCACCGCCGGATGGCTGCGCAGCGCCTCCTCCACCTCGACCGGACCGAATTTCTCTCCCCCGCGGTTGATCGTGTCGCTCAGCCGGCCGCTCGGGAAGATGTAGCCGTCGGTGTCCAGCCGGGCGAGATCGCCGGTGCGCAGCCAACCTTCGGTGACGTTCTGCGTGGTGTGCACCCACAGCTCGCCGACCGTGCCAAGCTCGACGTCGTCGCCGGTGGCGGGGTCCACCACCCGCACCTCGACCCCGGGCAGCGGCCGGCCGACCGAACCGGCACGGGCCGGGTCGCGGTGATCGTCGGGCAGCAGCGTCGTGTAGGCCCCCAGCGTCTCGGTCTGGCCGAACACGTTGGCGAACGCGACGTGCGGCAGCGCGGCCATTGCCCTGCGCACCAACGTGATTGGCGCGGCGGCCGCCCCGTACGCGATGGCCACCAGCGACGTCAGGTCGGTGCGCGCGAAGTCGGGGTGGTCGAGGATGCGCTGCAGCATCGTCGGCACCATGAAGGTGGTCGCCACCCGATGCTCCGCCACCAGCCGCAGCCACTCGCCGGCGTCGAAGCGCGGCAGCACCACCGAGGTGTGGCCCGAGTACAGGCTGCCCAGCGTCCCCAGTGCGCCGCCGACATGGAAGAACGGGACGCACATCATTCCCACCGCGGGTTTGGTGCCCGGCTGGTACGGCGGCGTCATTCCCCTGATCCGGTCGGTGAGCCGGCGGCCGCTGATGCCGATGGCCTTCGGCAATCCCGTTGTGCCGCTGGTGAACAGCACCAGGGCGTCGTTGCCGTCGGCCGACGCGACCGGCACCTCGGCATCAGGGGCAGCCGGCCCACCGGTCAGGTCCGAGGCGGTCAGCACCGCCGGCGCGCCGGCGTCGCGGACCCGCTGCGCGTACTGCTCCCCCGCCACCGCCGCGTCGGCGCAGCCGGCGTTCGTCAGCAGCCCGCGCAGCTCCGCGGGCGTCAGCGCGGGATTCATCAGCGCGGCCGCGGCGCCGATGCGCGCCGCCCCGAGCATCGTGGCGATCGATAGCACGCTGCCGTTGTCGACGACCGCGACGCGTTGGCCGGCCCGCACGCCCCGGTCGGCCAGGCCGGCGGCGCACCCGCGGACCGTGGTGGCGAGCTCGCCGTAGCTGGTGGCGCGCCCGTCGATGATCAGCGCAACCCGGTCGGGCTCGCCGGTCGCGGCGGCGTCGAGGATCGTCCCGGTGTTCATCGGCGGCCTAATGCAGCGGCGACCACTCGGAGGTGCGCAGCAGCCGGGTGGTCCACTGGTCGCGCAGGTCCAGGGCGTCGTGCATCCAGGTCCCCGGCGCGCGGTATTCCGCGGGGATGTGGGTGCGCAGCAGATCGAGCAGCGCCTCCGGGCGGCTGATGCGCTGCATCAGGATCACCTCGCGGCGCACGTGGCTGCCGAGGGCCGGCTGGAACGCGGCGTGCATGGTCAGCATGGACGACGGCTGCTCGAGGCTTCTCGCGTACACCTCGCCGCACTGCACGATGTACTCCTCGAACTTGTCCTCATACGGCCACATGGTGTCTTCCATGTAGAGGCTCATCTCGTGCTCTCGCCCGTCGACCGGCACGTCGTCGAACGACACCTCCAGCAGCGGCGACCACGGCAGCGGCACCAGCAGCTTCGCGTCGACCTCATGGCGCAGCTCGTCGAGATGGCGCATCCACTCCTGAAGATCGCCCTTCTGGACCCGCTCGGTCAAGCGCTCCCAGGCCGCCCCGTCGCGCACCGCGGTGATGGTGATGACCGTGTAGGCGGGGCCGCTGCCGTGCGCCTGGTTGGCGTACCACAACAGCCGGGCGTCGTCGCCGGCGGCCAGCATGGGCATCCAGCCCGTTCGGAACGCGGCCTCGAAGTCGTCTTCGAGGCGTCCGCGCACCGTGTGCACCTCGTGCATGAACAGCACGCCGAGACCTCCAACCACGGGGCGCTCTGCCTTGAACGCCCTCGTTCATCGGACCGTAACCCGCCCGGATTTCCGCGTTTTCGCCGGGCCTACATGTGCGCAATAAGCGTTGGCGTTCGAGGTGAGAATCTGGTTTGCTCAACTCGGTAACGATCTTCACCGGGCAGGAGTTCGATGATGGCCCGAATCAATATCCCGGACGGCCCCGGTGGCGAACCCGCCATGATCTGGTCGCTGCGCCCCCAGCTCGGCGGGATGGTCGAGCGGATGATCCGGGGCGCATACCAGCAGAGCATCCTGCCGCCCGAGGAGCGCGAACTGGCCCGGATGCGGATCGCGCAGATCAACGACTGCGTCGCCTGCTCGGACTTTCGCGCGCAGTCCGTGCTGGACGCCGGTCTCCCGCCGGAGCTCTACGACAACGTCGCCGCGTACGCCGACTACCCCGGCTACACGCCGCGGCAGCGCCTGGCCATCGAGTACGCCGAACGCTTCGCCACCGACCACGCCTCGATGGACGACGGGTTCTTCGAGCGGCTGCACGCCGTGTTCTCCGACGAGGAGATCCTCGACCTGACCCTGTGCGTGGCGGTGTTTCTCGGCCTCGGCCGTTCGTTGACCGTGCTCGGGGTGGACCAGTCCTGCGCGATCGACCTGTGACGAAGGGCATTGATGGACATCGCTTCGGTCGACGAGTTGCTGACCACCACGCGATCGGTGCGCAAGCGCCTCGACCTGAACCGCCCGGTCGGCCGCGAGGTGATCCTCGAGTGCATCCGGCTGGCGATGCAGGCGCCCACGGCGAGCAACACCCAGGACTGGCGCTGGCTGGTGGTCACCGATGCCGACAAGCGCGCCGCCATCGCCGACATCTACCGCAGCGTGGGCGCCCAATATCTTGCCCACGCCGCCGAGGAGGCGGCCGACCCGCAGACCAAGCGCGTGTACGCCAGCGCGTTCGCGCTGACCGACACGTTGGCCCGAGTGCCCGTGCACGTCATCCCGTGCCTGGACAACCGCATCGACAACTCGAACCTGCTGACCGCCGCCTCGGCGTGGGCGTCGATCATCCCGGCCGGCTGGAGCTTTCTGCTCGCGCTGCGGTCGCGCGGGCTGGGATCGGTGTGGACGACGATGCACCTGGCCAAGGAACGCGAGGTGGCCGAGTTGCTCGGCATCCCGCCCACGGCCACCCAGGCCGCGCTCTTCCCCGTCGCCTACACCATCGGCACCGACTTCCGGCCGGCCACGCGGCCGCCCGCGGAGACCATCACTTACTGGGATAGCTGGGGAGCAAGCTGATGCAGTCCTACACCGTGCGATTCCACGTCGACGCGCCGCCGAAGAAGGTATGGCGGGTGCTTCATCCGCCGGCCCCACCGAACGCGCCGCGACCCCGAGTCCTCAAGTGGCCCACCGGCAGCATGGAAATCCTCAACGAGGGCAACGAGGCCGGCGAGGGCCTGGTGCGCACCTGCATCTTCGAAGTGCCCAAATACCTGCTGTCCGGCGGCCGGGCGCGATCCTGGGAGACCGTCACCGAGGCGGAGGTCAACAAGCTGTCGCGCTACGTGGCCGTCGGCGCCCCGCTGTGGTCGCGCGCCGAGGGCTATCACGAACTCGAGGAGCAGCCCGACGGCACCACCGTGCTGACCTTCCACGAGACCTACCACGCCTACAACCCGGTGCTGCGCTTCTTCCTGGAACGCCCGGTGCACGCCAAGATCTCTCGCGACAACCTCGAGACGTACGAGCACGCCCTCGGTTACGCCGGCAAGGTGCGCCGGCTGACGTAGCGCCCTTCGATCGGAGACTTGTCGGACCCCCCGTGCATGGTGGCGGCAAGCACGACGAAAGGGGATCGAGATGTGCTGGAAGTGCGACCATCCGGGTAGCACCACCGAGGAGTACCTCGCCGAACTGCGCCACACGATGCTGGAGTGCGGCTGGGCGGTGCAATACGTGGAGGGCGATCGGATGCCGTTCGCCTACACGATCGGCCTGACCCGCTACGGGCTGCCCGAGCTTCTGGTCACCGGCATCGCACCGGGGCGGGCGGCGCAGCTGCTGAACACCCTTGGCCGGCGAGCCGTCAGCGGCGAGCGGCCAGTGCCCGGCATGCGGATCGCCGTTCCGGCCGGCCCGCTCGTCGAAATGGTCGAGGTGGACCACCCGGACGCGCACCTGATATTCGCCGACGCGATTTTCGGCGACGAGGTGACGGCGCTGCAAGCCGTCTGGGCCGATTCGCTTGGCCATTGGCCCTGGGCCGCGGACTTCGACGACGGCCGCGGCACCCAGGCGGTCCTGGGTGTGCGGGCCTCGGTCAGCTAGGGACCAGCCCGGTGATCAGCGCCAGGATGGCGCCGACACCGGCCAGCACCGCGGCCAGCACGAACAATGACCCGAGCCCCGCCATCCGCTGACCGCGATCGGCGTCCTTGTCGAGGGCGACGGTCACGGCGCTGGGCATGCGGCGAAACACGTCGGACCATTGCACCCGCGAGCCGGCGCGTTTGATGCCGGTGGGGTCTTCCGTCGTGCGACGCTGCGGCGCCGCGCCGGTGGCGTTCGCGAAGACCACGAACCCGACCAGAAAACATGCGACGCACGCGACGGCGAGCACCGCGGCGAGCCAGAACATTCCGCTGCAATACCCCTCCCGCGCGGCCCGAAAACTCCCCCCGGATGACCGGTCGCCGCTTGCTGGGTTGGGCGGAAGGTGCACTGGAGCTCGAGACCCCGGTACGCTGCTTGGCATGGGTTTCACGGCGCCGATCGCGGCACGATTCTTCGGCGCCGCCCTGCTCGTTGCGGGCTGGGCGGCCTCGACGGGTGTCGCCGTCGCCGACCCCGAGCCGACGCCGCCGCCGTCACCTGCGCCGGCTGCGTCACCCGCGCCGGCCGCGTCACCCGCGCCGGCCTCGTCGCCGTCCTCAGGCCCCAAGACCACCATCGACCACGACGGCACGTACGCGGTGGGCTCCGACATCGCCCCCGGCATCTACAGCTCGGCGGGGCCGGTCGCGAACGGCACCTGCTACTGGAAGCGGCTGGGCAACCCCGACGGCAACCTCATCGACAACTCCCTGAGCAAGAAGCCGCAGGTCGTGCAGATCGAGCCGACGGACAAGTCGTTCAAGACGTCGGGCTGCCAGCCCTGGCAACTGACCCCCGACGCCAGCCCGCCGCCCAGCACGCCACCCGCGGGCGTGCAGGGCACGCTCGGCATCCTCAACGGGCTGCTCGGCGGCCAGAACGGCCCGCAACCGCCCCATTCCTGACGGGAGCTCGCTGCCCTTGGCACGTGACGCGGGTGACCCGCAACAGGTCGTCGTCGTCGGCGCCGGCGTCAGCGGCCTGACGTCGGCGATCTGCCTGGCCGAAGCCGGCTGGCCGGTGCGGGTGTGGGCGGCCGCGATGCCGCACCAGACGACGTCGGTGGTGGCCGGCGCGGTGTGGGCTCCCCCGCGCCCCGCCGAACGCGCCGCCCAGACGCTGGATTGGACCGCACATTCGCTGGGCGTGTTCCGCGAACTGGCCGACCACCCCGACTCCGGCGTCCAGATGGCGCCGGCGCTGGCCGTCGCCGAACTGACCGTGACGGAGGCGATGTCGTCGGCGGCGGCGCTGATCCCCGACCTGCGCCCGGCCGACCCCGCCGACGTGCCCGACGGGTTCGGCCTCGGGTTCCGCGCCACGGTGCCGATGATCGACATGCCGCACTACCTCGACTACCTGACGCGTCGGCTGGCCGCGGCCGGCTGCGAAATCGAGGAGCGCCCGGTGCGATCGCTGGCCGAGGCCGCCGACGCCGCGCCGATCGTCGTCAACTGCGCCGGCCTGGGCGCCGGCGCGCTGACGGGCGACGACACCGTGCGGCCGCTGTTCGGCCAGCACGTCATCCTGACCAATCCCGGCCTGCGCCAACTGTTTATCGAGATCGACCAGGGTCCGGAATGGATCTGCTACTTCCCCCACCCGCAACGGGTGGTCTGCGGCGGCATCGCCATCCCCGACCGCTGGGACACCGCCGCGGACCCCGACGTGACCGAACGGATCCTGCAGCGCTGCCGCCGCGTCGAGCCCCGGCTGCGCGACGCCGAGGTCATCGAGGTCATCACCGGGCTGCGCCCCGACCGGCCGTCGGTGCGGGTGGAGGCCGAGCCGCTCGGGCGGGCCCGCTGCGTCCACAACTACGGCCACAGCAGCAACGGCGTCACGCTGTCGTGGGGCTGCGCGCGCGACGTCGTGCGCCTGGTCGGTGATCTCGAGCGCTCATGAGCATCGATTACACGCTGCACGCCCACATCGCGACGATCACGATCAACCGCCCCGAGACGCGCAACTCGCTGGACATGGAACACTTCCGCGATCTGGCGCGCGCGTGGGCGGCCTTCCGCGACGACGACAGCGCCTGGGTCGCGGTCGTCACCGGCGTCGGCCGCGACTTCTGCACGGGAGCCGACCTCAAGAAGTTCATCCCGGAACTCACCGGCGACCTGCCCAGGCCCGAGGGCTGGAACAAGGACGACGCCATCCACGCCGTGCTGCACCGCTTCCCCGTGTACAAGCCGATCGTCGCGGCCGTCAACGGCACGTGCGTCGCGGGCGGCTTCGAGATGTTGACCTCCACCGACATTCGCGTCGCCGTCCCCGAGGCGCGGTTCGCGGTGATGGAGCCCAAGCGCGGGCTGTTCGCCGGCGGGGGCAGCACCGTCCGGTTGCCGCGCCAGATGTCCTACCCGCTGGCGATGGAGCTGCTGCTGACGGCCGACATGGTGGACGCGGAGCGCGCCCTGGCGATGGGGCTGATCAACCGCGTGGTCCCGGCGGATCGGCTGATGGACACCGCCTATGACTACGCCGAGCGCGTCGCAGCCAACGCGCCGCTCGCGGTGTTCGCGACCAAGCAGTCGGCCGTCGAGGGCTTGGCGCTGGACCTCGAGTCGGCTTATGACAACGAAACGCGGCACAGCGACCGGGTTTTCGAAACCGAGGACGCCAAGGAGGGACCGCGCGCCTTCGCCGAGAAGCGACCGCCGCGGTGGCGGGCCCGCTGATCCTCAGGCGCGACGACGGTTGACGTCGCGAATCACCAGCGACAGCACCCAGCTCACGATCGACAACACGATCGCGGCCCAGATCGCCGTCCACCAGAAGTGGTCGATCGCCAGCCCCCAGTGCGTGGTGTGCTCGGTGATGAACGCGGTGATCCACAGCATCAGGGCGTTGATCACGATGTGGATCAGGCCGAGGGTCAGGATGTAGAGCGGAATCGACAGGATCTGGACGATCGGCTTGATGAACGCGTTGACCAGACCGAAGATCACGGCGACGACGAAGATGATGCCGGCACGCTGAAGCCTCGTGTCGCCGCCGACGAAGCTGATCCCCTGCACGAGCATCGTCACGATCCACAGTGCGAGCCCGGTCAATGCGGCGCGCAACAGAAAAGCACCCATGCGGGAGATCTTGCCACCGGAAGCCTTAAGAAGTCACCGGCTTATCGGGTTGAAAGTTGCGCCGCGGCGACGGCCCGGCGAATCATCAATATGCGTGCCCCTTAGACGTATTGACGAATTGAAGCCCGGAGACCGGATCCGCATGAAAGTCGGGCACGCTACCGTCGTCGGGACTGAACCCCTTGGCGAGGACCGCACTCTGCTGACCTTTCTCTACGGGACGCAACGGCCTGCCGACAACTGGGTCACCGTAGACGTCTTGAACGATGACGAGTGGGGTTGGTAAGGCGGGGACCGAACGCCGCGAGCTCAGTTGAGGTTGTAGAAGCGCTGTGCGTTACTCGCGGCGATCTTTTCGCGCGCCTCGTCGCTGATGTCGGCGCGGGTCCGCAGGTGCTTGGTGCTCTCCGGCCATTCGCCGTCCCAGTGCGGGTAGTCGCTGGCGAACATGATGAAATCGGCGCCGAGCACGTCGATCACGCCGGGCAATATGGGCTCCTCGGGTTCGCAGGTCACGAAGATGTTGCCCGCCTTGAGATATTCGTGCGGATCGCGCCGCCAGCCGCGTTCGACCCAGTCCCCGCGTTTCTCGTAGTGCTCGTGCAGGCGGTCGATGAAGAACGGGACCCAGCCCGCGCCCGCCTCCAGGAAGGCGACCCGCAACCGGGGATGGCGCTCGAACACGCCGCCCGAGACCATCGCGGTCATCGCGGTCATCTGGTCGAACGGGAAGCTGATGCAGTGCACCTGAATGTAGTTCGTGAAGCGGTCCACGCCGATCTTGGGCAGGTGGATGCCGGGGGCGCCGTGGATGCCCAGCGGCATCTGCAGGTCGACGGCGGCGGCATAGAACGGATCGAGGTCCGGGTGGTCGAGGTTGCGGGTCTTGAGCGCCGGCGGCACCAGCGTCGCCACCAGGCCCAGGTCCTTGGCCTCGGTCATCACGTCGATGGCCGCCTGGCCGTGCTCGATCGGGGTCACGGCGACGCCGCGCAACCGCCCACCCGAGGACGCGCAGTAGTCCGCGATCCACTGGTTGTACAGCCGCGAGAAGCCCGCGGCGAACTCGGGATCCTCCAGGCTGGGCGCGCACAGCCCCATGCTCGGGTACAGCACCATCGTGTCGATGTGGTCGCGGTCGGCGTCGCCCAGCACACCTTGCGGTGAGCGGCAATTGATGTCGGGTGCCTTGCTGATTCCGTGCTCGGGCGGACACCCGGCTCCGGGGCCCTGGTCCTCGGGGTAGTTTCGCCCTTCGAGCGTCAACCGCAGCCGCCCGTCGGCGCTGGGTTTGACGTGTTGCGGCCAGCGTTTGATCGCTTCGACCGCCAGCGAGGAGTTCTCGGCGACGTGCCCGTCGGCGTCGATGATTCGCATGTATCGGGAACTTACTCTCGCGGAATGCCGTCCGGTACTGCACGATGCTGACGTGACCACACAGAAGCTGACCGCCGATCAGCGCAATTCGTTCATCGCGGCGTTGCTGGGCTGGACGATGGATGCCTTCGACTACTTCATCGTCGTGCTCGTCTACGCCGACATCGCAAAGACGTTCCACCACAGCAAGGCCGAGGTCGCGTTCGTCACCACGGCGACGTTGATCATGCGGCCCGTCGGCGCGCTCCTGTTCGGGCTGTGGGCCGACCGCGTCGGCCGGCGGCTGCCGCTGATGGTCGACGTGATGTTCTACTCCGTGGTGGGGTTCCTGTGCGCGTTCGCGCCCAACTTCACCGTGCTGGTCATCCTGCGGCTGCTCTACGGCATCGGCATGGGCGGCGAGTGGGGGCTGGGCGCGGCGCTCGCCATGGAGAAGGTGCCCGTCGAGCGGCGTGGGTTCTTCTCCGGGCTGCTGCAGGAGGGTTACGCGTTCGGCTATCTGCTGGCGAGCGTGGCGTCGCTGGTGGTGATGGACTGGCTGGGGCTGTCGTGGCGCTGGCTGTTCGCGCTGAGCATCGTCCCGGCGCTGATCAGCCTGATCATCCGCTACCGGGTGGAGGAATCCGAGGTGTGGGAAGCCGCGCAGGACCGAATGCGGCTGACCAGCACCAGGATTCGCGACGTGCTGCGCGACGCCGCGATCGTCCGCCGCTTCGTCTACCTGGTGCTGCTGATGACCGCGTTCAACTGGATGAGCCACGGCACCCAGGACGTCTACCCCACCTTCCTGGGGGCGACGGCCAACCATGGTGCCGGGCTGCCCAGCGCGACCGTCAAGTGGGTCGTGGTGGTGTACAACGTCGGCGCGATCATCGGCGGGTTGCTGTTCGGCAGCCTGTCGCAGCGGTTCAGCCGGCGCTACACCGTCGTGTTCTGCGCGCTGCTGGGCCTGCCGATCGTGCCGCTGTTCGCCTACTCGCGCACCGCGGCGATGCTGTGCCTCGGATCGTTTCTGATGCAGCTGTGCGTGCAGGGCGCGTGGGGCGTGATCCCGGCCCACTTGACCGAGATGTCGCCGGACGCCATCCGCGGACTGTATCCCGGCGTGACCTACCAACTCGGAAACCTGCTGGCCGCGTTCAACCTGCCCATCCAGGAACGCCTGGCCGAGTCGCACGGCTATCCCTTCGCGTTGGCGGCGACGATCGTGCCCGTGCTGGTCGCCGTCGCGTTGCTCACGCTGATCGGCAAGGACGCCACCGGGATTCGGTTCGGCACCGCCGAAAGTTCTTTCCTGCGCACCGAAATGGCGTGAGGCCCGGCGTTAGCGCACGGCTTCGATCGGTGTGCCCTCGTCCATCGCCTCGGCGACACGGGTATTGGATGAGAGATCTACCCCGGGACGAAGGCCTCCCGTGCCCGTCGCCCGAACCCGGTAACGGCCCGCCCGTCGAATCATCCTGCGCGCGGTGACAAGCTCAGCGTCGCATCTGCCGGCGCGTGGCTCGCGTTATGGGCCGTCGCTCAGCGCTCGCAGGAGCAGGTGCATCGCCACCGTCGTCGACCGATCGCGAATGTCCGAGCGGTTCCCGGGCAGCCGAAGCGACCGGGTATCGGTGCGGCCCTCGGCCAGCGCCACCGTGAAGCAGACTGTGCCGACGGGCTTTTCCGGCGTTCCCCCGCCCGGGCCGGCGATGCCGGTGATCGCGACGGCGGTGTCGGCGCCGAAGCGCTGCAGCGCACCCGCCGCCATCGCCTCGGCCACCGGTTCGGACACCGCGCCGTGCTTTTCGATCAGGCCCGGGTCGACGCCGAGCAGCTGAGCCTTCGCCTCGTTGGAATAGGACACCACGCCGCCGGCGACGTAGTCCGAGGAGCCGGGTCGGTCGGTCAGCCGCGCCGCCAACAGGCCTGCCGTGCAGGATTCCGCCGTCGCGATCCGGCGGCCGGCGAGCAACTGCGCCACCAGGTCGTCCACCCTCGAGCCGTCCTCGGAGTAGAGCTGGTGGGCGTGCCGGTCGCGCAGCAGCTTGGTCAGCTGCGCATAGGTGTCCGCGGCGTCGGGTTCGTAGCGGGTGACCATCTCGATCTCGCCGCGGCGCAGGCAGGTGGTGATCTCCAGCGCGGAGAACCCGGGGACGGACTTTTCGGCGTCGCGCAGCGTTTCGGCAAGGCCCGACTCCGGCAGCCCGAACATGCGAATCGTCTTCTGCTGGTAGGTGGTTCGCCCCGCGATCGCTTCCTGGGCCGCCGTGGTTTCGATGGCCGCGTGCCACATCGGCTGCAGCTCGCGGGGCGGGCCCGGCAGCACGATCACGGCCGGCTTGCCGGCCACCACCACCCCCGGCGCGGTGCCCACGGGGTCGAGCACCTGCGCTCCCGCCGGGACCATGGCCTGCTTGCGGTTGGCGGCCCTGATCGAGTCGAACGTGCCGGCGTCGAAAGCGGGATTGCGGCCCATCAGCTTTTTCAGGATGTTCGCGATCTTTTCCTCGACCTCCGGGTCCAGCACGAGCTCACGGCCGCAGAAGCGCGCCACCACCTCGACGGTCATGTCGTCGGCCGTGGGCCCGAGCCCGCCGCTGGTGACGATCAGGTCCACGCCCTGGTCGGCCATAAAGCGTAGCTGCGCTTCGATGTCGGCCGGGCGGTCACCGCAGATCGTGATGTGGGCCAGCTCCACGCCGAGTTCCAGCAGGCGGTCGGCGATCCACGGGCCGTTGGCGTCCTGGACGCGCCCGGTGAGGACTTCGGTTCCGGTGACGACGATGCCTGCGCGTGCGCTCACCGGCATGAGCCTACTGGTGGGGGTCGGGGTCGGCCGGTTGACCGGGCTGTCCTGGTTGACCGGGCTTGCGGGGGGCTCCGGCGCCGCCGCCCAGGCCGCAGGTCATGCGATCCGCACCATGAGTGCCTCCTCGCGCGCCACGCTAGCTGTTCGGGCCGCGTGCGCCTAGGTGTGCGCGACAATGAGCCGATGATCGAGGTAGAGGTACTGCAAGCCGACGTGACCAAGCTCGAAGTCGACGCCATCACCAACGCGGCCAATACCGAACTACGGCACGGCGGGGGTGTCGCCGCGGCGATTTCCCGCGCGGGCGGGCCCGAGGTGCAGCGCGAGTCAACGGAGAAGGCGCCGATCGGGCTCGGGGACGCGGTCGAGACCACCGCGGGCGACATGCCGGCGCGCTACGTCATCCACGCGGCAACGATGGAGCTCGGCGGCCCCACTTCCGCCGAAATCATCACGCGCGCAACCGCTTCAGCCCTCAGCAAGGCCGATGAACTCGGCTGCCGCTCCCTGGCCCTGGTGGCGTTCGGGACCGGCGTCGGCGGTTTTCCGCTCGAGGACGCGGCGCGGTTGATGGTCGACGCCGTGCGCCAACATCAGGCGAGCTCGCTGGAGAAAGTGGTGTTCGCGGTGCACGGCGCGGCGGCGGAGCGGGCGTTCCGCGACGCGGTCACCGACTAACCGGAGAGGTGGCGTTCGACCGAGGCGACCTTCTGCGTCATCGCATCGTGGGCACCCGCCCGCCAGTCGGCCTTGATCACCGTGCTGACCCGGGGCGCGCGTGCCGCGACGGCCTCGACGGCGCGCTGCACGACGGCCATCACCTCTGCCCAGGTCTCGCCCTCGATCACGGTGAACATCGAGTCCGTCTTGTTGGGCAGCCCGGATTCGCGGACCACGCGGACCGCGTCGGCCACCATCTCGCCGACGCCCTCACCGACGCCCAGCGGGGTAACGGAGAACGCGACGAGGACGGACACATGACGAGCCTACCGAGAACACCTGGCAGCATCGAGGGCCATGCGGGTTCTGGTGCAACGGGTCTCGTCGGCGTCGGTGTCGGTCGACGGCCAGGCGGTGGGTGTGATCCGGCCGGACGGCCAGGGCTTGCTGGCATTCGTCGGAGTCACCCACAGCGACGACGCCGACACGGCGCGGCGGCTGGCCGAAAAGCTATGGTATCTGCGCATTCTCGCCGACGAACGGTCCGCGGCCGACGTCAAGGCGCCCATCCTGGTCGTCAGCCAGTTCACCCTGTACGCCGACACCGCCAAGGGCCGCCGGCCGTCCTGGAATGCCGCGGCCCCCGCGATGGTCGCCGAGCCGCTGGTAGCCGCCTTCGCCGAGGCGCTGCGGGCGCTGGGCGCCGACGTGCAAACCGGCCGGTTCGGCGCCAACATGCAGGTCGAGCTGGTCAACGACGGGCCGGTGACCGTCATGCTGGAGCTTGGGTAGCTTGGGTTGCTATGGGGACACCGGGGTTCGGGTCGCAACGATCCGAGGACGACCAGTGGGACATCGTCAGCAGCGTGGGCTACACCGCGCTGCTCGTGGCGGGATGGCGAGCACTGCACGCGCTGAGCCCGCGACCGCTGGTCCGCGACGAATACGCCCAGGTGTTCATCGCCGCCTCCCGCGACCCGTACCTGGTGGGCGCGCTGGCCAACCCGGGCACCTCCGAGGACGAGACGGCCTTTCCCCGCCTCTACGGCGTGCAGACCCGCTTTTTCGACGACTTCTTCGTCGCGTCCGGAGACGCGGGCATCCGGCAGGCGGTGATCGTCGCCGCGGGACTGGATTCCCGGGCCTACCGGCTTGACTGGCCCGACGGCACAACGGTTTTCGAGGTCGACCTGCCGAAAGTCCTGGAGTTCAAGGCGCGTGTGCTCGGCGAGCAGGGCGCGACACCGAAGGCCCGCAGGATCGAGGTCGCCGCCGACCTGCGCACCGAGTGGTCGCGGACCCTGGAAGCCGCCGGCTTCGACACGGAACTGTCCAGCGCCTGGTCGGTGGAGGGCGTGCTGCCCTACCTGACCGATGACGCCCAGAACGCGCTTTTCACCCGGATCAGCGGGCTCAGCGCTCCGGGCAGCCGGATCGCGATCGGCGCGCTCGGATCGCGCCTGGACCGCCAGCAGCTCGCCGCCCTGGAAACCGACCACCCCGGGGTCAACATGTCCGGCGACGTGGACTTCTCGGCGCTGACCTACGAGCCCGAAACGGACCCCGCGGAATCGCTGGCCGCACACGGGTGGGCCGTCGAACCGGTGCGCGACACGCTGGATCTGCAGGCCGGCTACGGGATGACGCCGCCGGACGTCGACGCCAAAATCGACGCTTTCATGCACTCGCAATACATCACGGCGACGCGATCGGGCTGAGCGGGGCTAGGGCGTCAGCAGAACCTTGACGTCGTCGCCCGACCGCGACTCCGCGGTCGCGTAGCCCTTGGCCGCCTCGTCCAGCGGCAGCGTCGTGGTGAAGATGCCGTCGACGTCGAGCCGGCCGGACTGCAGCAGCGGGATCAACTCCGGCCAGGTCCGCTGCACCGGCGCCGTGGTCATGCGCAGCGTGATGCTGCGGATCAGGCAGCCCAGCGCGTTGAGCGGGAACGGATTCATATCGTGCACACCGACCACCGAGACGGTGCCGCCGGGCCGCACCGCATTGAGCGCGTCGGTGAGGGACGCGTCGGTGGCCACGGCGTCGATCACCGCATCGGCGCCCCGACCGCCCGTCGCGGCGAGGATGGCCTCGACCGCCGGCGCCTTGACCGGTGTGGCGCCCCATCGGGCCGCACGGTCCAGGCGCCCGTCGACCCGGTCGACGGCGAAAACCGTTGCCGCGCCCTGGAACAGCGCGCTGCGCAGCGAGCACAGGCCGACGGCGCCCAGCCCGATGACCGCCACGGTGCCGCCGTAAGGGATGTCGGCGCGCTGGGCCGCCGCCCAGCCGGTGGCCAGGTTGTCGGTGAGTAGCAGCGCCTGCTCGGTGCTGATCCCCTCGGGCGTCTTGAGCAGCTGGAAGTCGGCGGCGGGCACCGCCAGCAGATCGGCCTGGGCGCCGCCCAGCACGCCGCCGCCGAAGATCTGAAAGCCGTTGTGGCACATCACCGGATCGCGGGTGGCGCAGCCGGGGCACGCGCCGCAGCCGGTCACCGACGACACCATGACCTGGTCGCCGGCCTTGACACCGCGCACGTCCGGGCCGGCCTCGACGACGGTGCCCACCGCCTCGTGGCCGAGCGTGATGGGTTCGGCGAGCGGGAAGTCGGCCTCGTAGAAGTGCAGGTCGGATCCGCAGATCCCGGCCGCGGTGACTTCGACGATCGCGCCGTCGCGGCCGGGAAGTTCGGGATCCGGGCGGGTGTCGACGCGGATGCTGCGGGGCCCATCGACCACTACCGTTCGCATGCTGGTGTGCTCACTTTCTCTGCCGCACAACGAATTGTGACCAGTCGGGTTCGCGCACCTCGGCCCAGTACTCGTTGAGGCGCCACGGGCTGACGGTGTGGATCTCGCCGTCGGCGTTCTTGAAGTAGGAGTGTTTGACCGCCGGGTGCGACCACACCATCTTCTTGATCTGGGTTTGCGTCCGCCGGTGCCACTGCTCGGCGGGCTCGGCCTTGGGCTCCATCGAATGCAGGTTTTCTTCCGCGAGCCGCCGCAGGCACTGGTCGACGTAGCGCATCTGCAGTTCGGACTGGAAGATCAGGCTGCCCCCGTGGGCGAGATGGGTGCCCGGCCCGTAGACGATGAAAAAGTTCGGGAACCCCGGCACGGTGATGCCCAGATGGGCATACGGGCGGCTCCCCCACATCTCGTGCAGGTCAATCCCGTTGCGCCCCTTGACGTTGAGCGGCCACAACACGTCGGTGTGCCGGAACCCGGTGGCGTAGACGATGACGTCGGCCTCGTGGGTCACGCCGTCCTCGGTGACCACGCCGTGGGGCGCGATGCGCTCGATCGGTGTGCGCACCAGTTCCACGTTGTCGCGCTGCAGGGTCTGTAGCCAGCTGCCGTTGTCCTGCAGGGTTCGCTTCCCGCAGGCGGGATAGTCGGGCATCACCTTGGCCAACAGCTCGTGGTCGTCGCCGACCTGGCTGGTGATCCACTGCGAGAACATCATCGCGGCGGCGGCATTGATGTCGCTGACGGCTGCGTCCTGATCGGCGTAGTTCGGGTCACCCTCAGCGGCATCCAGCCCCTTATCGGCGCCGGGCCACAGCACGAGGAACCGATACCAGCGCCCGTAGAACGGCAGGTGGCGCATCGCCCAGCGCACGCCGTCGCCGACCTCGTCGTGGTACATCGGGTTGGGGAACATCCACTGGGCGGTCCGCTGAAACACCGTGAGCCGCTGCACCCGGCCGGCAATCGCGGGCGCGATCTGAAAACCGCTGGCGCCGGCCCCGATCAGCGCGACCCGCTTGCCCGTCAGGTCGACCGAGTGGTCCCAGGCCGCCGAGTGAAACGAGGGCCCCCCGAAGGTGTCGGCGCCGTCGAATTGCGGGACGTTTGGCCGGTTGAGCTGACCGACCGCGGTGACGACGGCCCGAGCGGTGAGCGTGTCTGTCCGCCCGTCGGCGCCGCGCAGCGACACGCTCCAGGTGCCGTCGTCATCGTTCCACTCGGCCGCGACG
Source organism: Mycobacterium sp. NGS63 (assembly GCF_059812295.1). Lineage (NCBI taxonomy): Bacteria > Bacillati > Actinomycetota > Actinomycetes > Mycobacteriales > Mycobacteriaceae > Mycobacterium > Mycobacterium sp. NGS63. The sequence continues at coordinate 1,288 of NZ_JCALCJ010000015.1, read as the reverse complement.
ACTTCGGTGTTCCACCGGATGTGCTGCGCCAGTTCGTGCTTGTTCATCACCCCGGTGAAATAGTCCTGCAGCTCGTACTGCTCGGCGAAGAAGTGGGTCCAGTCGTTGTTGGGTTCGAAGCTGTAGCAATAGAAGTGGTTCGCGACGTCGACACGCGCGCCGGGATAGCTGTTCTCCCACCATGTTCCGCCCGGGCCGGCGTTCTTCTCCACGATGGTGAACGGGATGTTGGCTTGCCTGAGGCGGATGCCGGCCAGCAGGCCGGATTCGCCGCAGCCGACGACCAGCACCGGGAAGTCGGCGGCGGAATCGGCCGGCAGGGCGGCCGGACGGCGGGGATCGGCGCCCTCGAGATCCATCTCCTCCAGGACCAGCGGCAGGTAGTCGTCGGTCACGTGTTCGCAGGCGGCCCAGTCCATCATCTCCCGGATGAGCTCGAGGCTCAGCGGCTCGGGCTCGGGACAGCCCCGGTCTCGGTAGTCGGCGATCACCGGCAGCGCCGCCGCGCGGGCGCGGGCCTTGTCGTCCTCCGACATGAACCCCTGCACCTCGTTGAGGAAGATGCCCATGGGCTTGAAGTCGCGGATGAACCGCGGGTCGCCGGTGATGTGGACAAGCGACAACAGCAGCGTCGGGATGCTGACATCCTCGAGCGCGGCCGCGATCTCGGCCGTCGGCGTGGCGAAGGGACGGCCGGCGTAGCGGCTGCGCATCAAGCCGATCCTTCCGGTAGACGGGGCCCTGACCAATTACGCTACGGATGGTTTCGTAATTGGCAGGACTACGCTACCGCGCTGCGCGGGAGCGGATCAAGGATCCGCACCTATGGGTCGTCTTCGTCTTCGTTGTCGTCCGCCAGCAGCCGTTCGGGGTGGTGGAACGTGTTGATGCGCGGTTGGCCGCGGTCCAGATTGGGCGGCGGGATCCATTCGGTGGTGCCGTCGTCACGCATCCGGGTGGTCCAGCCGCCGGGTTCCACCAAGGGATGGTCGGAGCCGCAGGCCAGGGCCAGCGTGTTGACGTCGGTGCAGTGGGTGTTGGCCCAGCCCTCGACGTGATGGACCTCGCACCAGTAGCCGCGCACGTCGCAGCCCGGGCGGGTGCAGCCGCGGTCCTTGGCGTACAAGACGATTCGCTGGCCGGGCGACGCCAGGCGCCTGGTGTGATACAGCGCCACGGCTTTGCCCTTATCGAAGACCGCCAGGTAGTGACGCCTCTCTGTGTCAAGGGACGTCGTTGTAGCGTGAGGTAGCGGGCCCGGGAAGTGACTGGTCTGAAGTGTCGGTGT
>NZ_JCALCJ010000014.1:0-40111 GCF_059812295.1 Mycobacterium sp. NGS63 | reverse complement strand
GACGTGCGGGTGCTTTTGCGTCTGCTCGCGGTGACTAACCGAGCGCCGCCTCCAGGTCGGCCAGCAAGTCGGCGACGTCCTCGATGCCGACCGACAGCCGCACCAGGTCGTCGGGCACCTCCAGTTGCGAGCCGGCCGTCGACGCGTGCGTCATGGCGCTGGGCAGCTCGATCAGCGACTCGACGCCGCCCAGCGACTCGGCCAGGATGAACACCTCGGTGCCCGCGCACAGCTTTTCGGCGGCCCGCCGCCCGCCGCGCATGCGCACCGAGACCATGCCGCCGAAGCCGCGCATCTGCCGGGCGGCGATGTCGTGCCCGGGATGGCCGGGCAGGCCCGGATACAGCACCGCGTCCACCGCGGGGTGTTCGGCGAGGAATTCCGCGACGGCCAAAGCGTTTTCGCTGTGCCGCTGCATCCGCAGCACCAGCGTCTTCAGGCCGCGCATCGTCAGGTAGGCGTCGAACGGGCCGGGCACCGCGCCCGCCCCGTTCTGCAGGAAGGCGAAGGCGTCGTCGAGTTCGGCGTCGTTGGTGATCAGCGCCCCGCCCACCACGTCGGAGTGCCCGCCGATGTATTTGGTGGTCGAGTGCAGCGCGACGTCGGCGCCCAGCGTCAGCGGCTGCTGCAGCGCGGGCGACGCAAAGGTGTTGTCCACCAACACCTTTGCCGAACGCCGCTTGCCGAGTTCGGCGATCGCGGCGATGTCGGCGATGGTCAGCAGCGGATTGGTCGGGGTTTCCACCCAGACCAGCCGGGTCGCCGGCGTGATCGCGGCGGCCACGGCGTCGAGGTCGGACAGCGCCACCGGGGTATACGAGACGTTCCACCTCGTGAACACCTTGTCGATCAGCCGGAACGTGCCGCCGTAGGCGTCGTTGGGGATGACGACGTGGTCGCCGGGGCGCAGCATCGCCCGCAGCGCGCAGTCGGTGGCGGCCATCCCCGAGCCGAACGCCCGCGCGTGGGCGCCGTCTTCGACGGCCGCCAGCGCGGCCTCCAGCGCGGTCCTGGTCGGGTTACCGGTGCGGGCGTATTCGAATCCGCCACGCAAGCCGCCGACACCGTCCTGGGCGAAGGTGCTGCTGGCGTAGATCGGCGCGTTGACCGCCCCGGTCGCCGGGTCCGGGCGGTAGCCGGCGTGAATGGCTTTGGTCGCCAGCCCGGTGAATCGGTGTGCCTTACGGTCCTCGCTCATCGAGGACCAGCCTAGTGACCCGGCCGCTCAGGCTCCTTCGATCGGCAGGCACACCGTCGTCATGATCTTGTCCGCCAACGTTTGTCGCTTGGCGTCCCACAGCGGAAACAGGTAGCCGATGTAGCAGATGATCTGGTCGACGAAGTGCGCGATCTGGCGCACCACCGACATCCCGAAACCGATCGGCTGGCCGGTGACCTCGCTGACGACCTTGAACTTCATCACCGACTTGCCGACGCTCGAGCCCGTCGTCCCCTGCCGGTAGCCGTAGTTCCAGACCAGGTAGGCCACCGCGGCCAGCCACGCCAACCAGAACACCAGCATGCCCAGGCCGCTGGTCTGGGTCACGCAGTACTGGTTGACGCTGTACTGGGTGATGTCGCTGGTGCACGTCTGTTGCGTGGTGAGCGCCTGGACCAGCGCACCGATGCCGACCAGGACCGCCGCCGGGATGTAGTCGATGAGGAACGCCAGCACCCGGGTGAGCCAGGGCGTGTAGGACTCCGTCGGCAGGGCGCGGATCGCCGGCCCGGGCGGGGGCGGCGCAAACCCGCCCGACGAAGGGGGCGGCGGCGGGTAGGAACCCCCGCCGGGGGGCGGCGGCGGTGGCGGGGGCTGGTGCCCACCCGGCGGACCGGGCGGCGGCTGGTAGGACTCGCCGGGCGACGGTTGATCGGTCATGGGCAACCCTCCAGTGCGTTAGCTGAACCAGGCCGCATTACAGTACCTGAGGCCGCACGGGCGCGCGCCCCGCTAACGCCGGCCGGACAGCCCGCGGGGACCCTCCGACAGGAAGCCCAACAAGTCGTAGCGGGTGATGACCCCGACCGGCTTTCCCTGCTCCACCACCATCAGCGCGTCCCAGTCGCGCAGCGCCTTGCCGGCCGCGCCGACCAACTCGCCGGCGCCGATCATCGGCAGCGGCGGGCTCATGTGCAGCGCGACGGCGTCGGCCAGTTTCGCCCGGCCCTCGAAGACCGCGGACAGTAGCTCGCGTTCGGACACGCTGCCGGCGACCTCGCCGGCCATCACCGGCGGCTCGGCGCCGACGACGGGCATCTGCGACACCCCGTACTCGCGCAGGATGCCGATCGCGTCGCGCACCGTCTCCGACGGGTGGGTGTGCACCAGGTCGGGCAGCTCCCCCGATTTGCGGCGCAGCACGTCGCCGACCGAGGCCTCCTCGGTCGACCCGTCGAGGCGGGCGCGCAGGAACCCGTACGACGACATCCACGCGTCGTTGAAGATCTTGGACATGTAGCCGCGCCCGCCGTCGGGCAGCAGGACCACGACCAGCGCGTCGGGGCCGGCCTCCTCGGCGACCTTGAGCGCGGCCACCACCGCCATCCCGCACGACCCGCCGACCAGCATCGCCTCTTCGCGCGCCAGCCGCCGCGTCATGTTGAACGAGTCGGAGTCGGAGACCGCGACGATCTCGTCGGGCACGGTGCGGTCGTAGGCCTGCGGCCAGAAGTCCTCGCCGACGCCCTCGACCAGATACGGCCGCCCGCTGCCGCCGGAGTACACCGAGCCCTCCGGGTCGGCGCCGACGATGCGGACCCGCCCGCCGGACACCTCTTTGAGGTAGCGGCCGGCGCCGGTGATCGTCCCGCCGGTGCCGATGCCGGCGACGAAATGGGTGATCTTGCCGTCGGTGTCGGCCCAGATCTCCGGGCCGGTGGTGGCGTAGTGGCTGGCCGGCCCCTCGGGGTTGGCGTACTGGTCGGGCTTCCAGGCGCCGTCGATCTCGGTGACCAGCCGGTCGGAGACGCTGTAGTAGCTGTCCGGGTGGTCGGGCGGCACGGCCGTCGGGCACACCACGACCTCGGCGCCGTAGGCCATCAGCACGTTGCGCTTGTCCTCGCTGACCTTGTCGGGGCAGACGAACACGCACTTGTACCCGCGGTGCTGGGCCACCAGGGCCAGCCCGACGCCGGTGTTGCCCGACGTGGGTTCGACGATCGTGCCGCCCGGCCGCAGCTGCCCGCTGGCCTCCGCGGCGTCGATCATCTTCACCGCGATCCGGTCCTTGGAGCTGCCGCCCGGGTTGAGGTACTCGACCTTGGCCGCCACGATCCCGGCGCCGTCGGGCACGACGGAGTTCAGCCGAACCAGCGGGGTGCCGCCGATGAGGTCACTGATGTGCTGCGCGATCCGCATACGTCCATCGTCTCAGGCGGTTTCGGGCGGCGCACATCCGCCGGTCGGCCGCGTTAGCCGGTGGCTTCGCGGATGTAGTCGCCGATCTGGCGCAGCGAACGGATCGCCTCCGGCACCAGCGGCGCGGCCAGCTGGAAGTCGTGGACCTGACCCGGCCAGACCCGCACCTCGGCCGGCACCCCGACGGCCGCCAGCCGGCTCGCCGCCAGCTGCGCGTCGTGCAGCAGCACCTCGGATCCGGAGACGTGGATGAGCGTCCGCGGCAGGCCGGGCTTGATGTGCTCGAGGGGCTCGTAAACCTCTTCGGGTTTGCCGTCGACGATCCGCTTTTCGGCCGCGCCAGCAACCAACTCGACGAGCGCGTCGAACGCCTTCGCGGGGAACATCGCATCGGATTTGATGTTGGGGTGCGCCTGCTTGCATTCCTTTGCTAGCTGCAGCAGTGGCGAGATCGCCACCAGCGCCGCGGGCACCTCGGTTTCGGGCCCTTCCTCCTGCAGCCGCTGCGCCAGGGCGAGCGCCAGATATCCGCCGGCGGAGTCACCGGCCAGCACGATCTGGTCCGGCTGGTAGCCGCGCTCGCGCAGCCACCGGTAGGCGTCGTGGCAGTCGTCGAGCGCCATGCCGATCGAATGCTTGGGCAACAGCCGGTAGTTGACCACCAGCACCGGCGAGTCAGCAAACTTCGACAGCGCCTCGACGAGGCGGCCGTGGGAGTTTGCTCCACAGGTCAAGAACGCGCCGCCGTGCAGATAGACGATGACCCGTCGGGTGCCGTCCGCGGGCAGCACGCCGGGGGCGCGGACGAGCTGAGCCGAGGCGTTAGGTAAGTTCACGGTCTCGCGGACGGTGGCCGACACCGGCAGCAGGACCCGGGCCGCGACGTCGATGAGGCCCCACGGCCACGGCAGGTTGGGAACGTGACTACCGACCGCAAGCACCGGCCGGATGGTGAGCCGCGAGGCCAAGTTGGCGACCCGCGCAGCAACGCTGGGGCCGGACTCGAGGACCTCGACCGGCGTGCCGTCGCTGATGGCAAATCTGCGTGCCTCAACTCTACGTCGTTTGAGGACCTCGTGTGGCCGAATGGTATTCCGGGGTGAGCCGGATACCTTGCTAGGTGCGGTCATGCTCAACACTTCCTACGCCTTTGTAGTCCGATACAGCATGTGACGAGGCAGCCAAGCGTCTGGTTCAGCCCGATCGCCAGGGCGTTCAGCCAACCCCTTGAACTTAGCTTGACAGGCGTTACTGAGTAGAACATTTGAAGAATCTGATTTGATACCACATTTGATTCACAACGTGACCACTTTGTTTAGAAGCCGCCCGCGCAAACCCCGGAGCAGATCTAAACTGATGGAGTGACCATCCGGGTGCCGCGTCGGTCGACGATCGCCCTGGCCACAGCGGGGGCGCTCGCTTCGACGGGCACGGCCTATCTGGGGGCGCGCAACCTGCTGGTCGGCCAGGCGGCGCACACGCGCACCGTCATCCCGAAGGCGTGGGACGCCCCGCCGCGCGCCGACGGCGTGTACACCCGCGGCGGCGGGCCCGCGCAGCGCTGGCACCGCGGGATGCCCGTCGACCTGCATTTGATGATCTTCGGCGACTCCACGGCCACCGGTTACGGCTGCCGCGGCGCCGAGGAAGTGCCCGGCGTGCTGATCGCGCGCGGGCTGGCCGAGCGCACCGGGCAGGCCGTCCGCCTGAGCACCAAGGCCATCGTCGGGGCCACCTCGAAAGGCGTTGCCGGGCAAGTCGATGCGATGTTCGTGGCCGGACCGCCGCCGGACGTGGCGGTGATGATGCTCGGCGCCAACGACGTGACCGCGCTCAACGGCATCAGCCAGTCGGCGGAGCGGCTGGGCTCCACGGTCCGCAGGCTGCGCGCCCGCGGCGCGGTGGTGATCGTGGGCACCTGCCCGGATCTCGGGGTCATCAGCGCCATCCCGCAGCCACTGCGGTCGCTGGCGCACGCCCGGACGACGCAGCTCGCCCGCGCCCAGGCCGCCGCCGTCCGCGCGGCCGGCGGCGTGCCCGTCCCGATGGCCCAGCTGCTCGCGCCCCGATTCCGCGCCGCGCCCGATCTGATGTTCTCCGCCGACGGCTACCACCCCTCCGCGGCCGCCTACGCGCTGGCCGCCGAGGTGCTGCTGCGCGCGGTGCTCGACTGCTGGGCATCGAGGCCGAGTGGCCCGCCGCGGCGCCGGTCCTCGATCACGCCCACACGCGGCTCAGCGTGATGTCACGGCTGTGGCGGCGCCCGTCACCGGGATCGCTCGCCCCGTCGTCGTCCCTCCAGGCCGGCACCGACTAGATTTGAGCTAGCCCGTCGGCGAGCCCAGCCCCATCGGAACTGATCTGGAGTGAACTGCCATGCCTGAAGCCGTCATCGTCTCAGCCGCCCGCTCGCCGATAGGCCGCGCCATGAAGGGGTCGCTGGTGAACATGCGCCCCGACGACCTGGCCGCCCAGATGGTGCGCGCCGCGCTGGACAAGGTGCCCGCGCTGAACCCGCACCAGATCGACGACCTGATCCTGGGCTGTGGCCTGCCGGGCGGCGAGTCCGGCTTCAACATGGCCCGCGTCGTCGCCGTCGAGCTCGGCTACGACTTCCTGCCGGGCACCACCGTGAACCGGTACTGCTCGTCGTCGCTGCAGACGACGCGGATGGCGTTCCATGCGATCAAGGCCGGCGAGGGCGACGCGTTCATCTCGGCGGGCGTGGAGACCGTGTCGCGGTTCGGCAAGGGCAACTCCGACTCGTGGCCCGACACCAAGAACCCGCTGTTCAACGAGGCCCAGGAGCGTTCGGCGGCGGCCGCCGCCGGCGCCGACGAGTGGCACGACCCGCGCGCCGACGGGAACCTGCCCGACGTGTACATCGCGATGGGCCAGACCGCCGAGAACGTCGCCATCATGACCGGGATCAGCCGCGAAGACCAGGACCGCTGGGGGGTGCGCAGCCAGAACCGCGCCGAGGAGGCGATCAAGAGCGGGCACTTCGAGCGCGAGATCACCCCGGTGACGCTGCCCGACGGCAGCACCGTGAGCACCGACGACGGCCCCCGGGCGGGCACCACCTACGAGAAGGTCGCCGAGCTCAAGCCGGTGTTCCGGCCCAACGGCACCGTGACCGCCGGCAACGCGTGCCCCCTCAACGACGGCGCGGCCGCGTTGGTGATCACCAGCGACACCAAGGCCAAGGAGCTGGGCCTGACGCCGCTGGCCCGCATCGTGTCCACCGGGGTCAGCGGGCTGTCCCCGGAGATCATGGGCCTGGGCCCGATCGAGGCGTCCAAGAAGGCGCTGGAGCGCGCCGGCATGTCGATCAACGACATCGACCTGTACGAGATCAACGAGGCGTTCGCGGTCCAGGTGCTGGGTTCGGCGCGCGAGCTGGGCATGGACGAGGACAGGCTGAACGTGTCCGGCGGGGCGATCGCGCTGGGCCACCCGTTCGGCATGACCGGCGCGCGCATCGCCACCACGCTGATCAACAACCTGCAGACGCACGACAAGACGCTGGGCCTGGAGACCATGTGTGTCGGCGGCGGGCAGGGCATGGCGATGGTGATCGAGCGCCTGTCCTAATTGGCGTTGACTCTGCGTCTATGGCGCAGAAGTGCGAGTGGGCCGCGCAGTCAGCGCAGAGTCAACGCAGAGTGTCGGTGTGGGCTGCCACCATGCGCGCATGGAGCCCGTCCGTCAGCCGTTCGTCGGCACCGAGGCGCTGGCCGCCGGCGAGGTCAATTGGCACGAGCTGCGCAAGTATTACCGCGCGATCATGCCGAACGTCTACATCGACAAACGCGTGCAGCCCTCGCTGCGACAGCGCGCCATGGCCGCCTGGCTCTGGTCGCGCCGGGAGGCGGTGGTTGCCGGCGCCGCGGCAGCGGCGATGCACGGCGCTAAATGGGTTGACGACGACGAGCCGGTCGAATTGATCTGGCGCAACGCCAGGGCGCCACGGGGCGTCGTCACCCGCGACCAGCTGCTGCTGAGTGACGAATCCCAACGGATCGATGGCCTTTCCGTGACGACCCCCGAGCGCACCGCGTTCGACATCGGCCGGCGTGACCCCCTCGGCCGCTCCGTCGCGCGCCTCGATGCCCTCGCCGCGGCCACCGACTTCAAGGTCAATGATGTCGAAGAGTTGGCCCGTCGCCATCGCCATACCCGTGGCTTACGTCAACTCGAGCGAGCGCTGGATATGGTCGACGCCGGAGCCCAGTCGCCAAAGGAGACATGGCTCCGCCTCCTGCTGATCAACGCGGGCTTCCCAAAACCCCGCACGCAGATCCCCGTGTTGGGCGCAGACGGCTTCCCCCGGTACTTCCTCGATATGGGCTGGGAGGACCTGATGGTGGCCGCCGAGTACGACGGCGAGCAGCATTGGACGAATCCGGAGCAATTCGCCACCGACGTCGAACGGCAGGAGTACATCGCCAAAGTCGGGTGGACGGTCGTGCGGGTTGTCTCGCGACAGCGCCCCGGCGACGTGATTCGTCGGGTTCGCCGGGCCTGGGATGCCCGCATTACGCGTTGACTCTGCGTCCATGGCGCAGAAGTGCGAGTGGGCCGCGCCGTGAGCGCAGACTCAACGCAAAAAGCCCCCGCGCAGTGCGGGGGCTTTGCGAACGCGCCTAGTCGTTCTGGAAGTAACTGAGCAGGCGCAGGATTTCCAGGTACAGCCAGACCAGCGTGACGGTCAGGCCCAGGGCGATGCCCCACGCCGCCTTGTCCGGCGCCCCGGCGCGGATCATCTGGTCGGCCGCGTCGAAGTCGATCAGGAAGCTGAACGCGGCGATGCCGATCATCACCAGCGAGAAGATGATCGCGATGGTGCCGCCGCTGCGCAGGCCCAGGCCGGTGCCGTGGTTGACGCCGAACATCGCCAGCACGAGGTTGCCGAGCATCAGGAACACCGCCCCGAACAACGCGGCCACCACCATGCGGGTGAACTTGGGCGTGACCCGGATGGCCCCGGTCTTGTAGACGACGAGCATGCCGAAGAAGACACCCAGCGTCCCGAGGATGGCCTCGCCGATCATCGCCCCGGCGTTGACCGTGCGGCCCGTGCCGACCGAGACCTGGAAGGTCAGCAGCAACGAGATGGCGCCCAGCGCCAGCCCCTCGAGCACGGCGTAGCTGAGCACGATCGCCGGGCTGTCCTGCTTGCGACCGAACGTGGCGATCAGGACCAGCACCAGGCCGCCGATCGCCCCGATGAAGGTCAGCGGCGCCGCCAGCGCGGGGCTGGTCGACGCCAGGAAGAAGGAAACGACCGCCGAGGTCATCAGCACGGCCAGCGTGATGCCGGTCTTGGTGACGACGTCGTCGATGGTCAGCGGCCGAGCGGCCCTGGTCTCCTGGTAGGGGACCGCCGCGTAGGGGTCCGCCTGGTAGTAGCCCTGGGCGGCGCCAGTGCCGAATTGCGCGTATCCGCCCCTCTGCTTGGGCAGCGAGCGAAATACCGGGTTACTTGTCTCCCGCACCGTCGGATCCTTCCTGATGACTGTGGATGACCTGCTCAACGATTAGCGGGCCATCCAGGTTCCCGCGGACGTGTCGTTCGACCTGTGCCGTTTGTCGTCGCAGATAAACATAACCCTTACCCGCGGCCACCGCTGCTCCCGTGACGATCTAGATTGCTGGTCGAGACCGGGCGGTGTCGAACTCGGAGGGAGGCTGGCCGCGTGACCGAGGATTCCGATGAGGTCCTGACTCGCGTCGACAACGGCATCGGCGTGATCACGCTCAACCGCCCCAAGGCGATCAACTCGCTGAATCACCCGATGGTCAGCGCGCTCAGCGACGTCCTCACCCGGTGGGAAAGCGACGACGCGGTGCGCGCGGTGGTGCTGACGGGGGCCGGTGAGCGCGGGCTGTGCGCCGGCGGCGACGTGGTGGCGGTGTACCACAGCGCCCGCAAGGACGGCGTCGAGGTGCGGCGGTTCTGGCGCGACGAGTATCTGCTCAACGGCCAGATCGGCCGGTTCGGCAAGCCGTACGTGTCGTTGATGGACGGCATCGTCATGGGCGGTGGCGTCGGCGTCAGCGCGCACGCCACCATCCGGGTGGTGACCGACACCTCCAAAATCGCCATGCCCGAGGTGGGCATCGGGTTCATCCCCGACGTCGGCGGGGCGTTTTTGCTGTCCCGCGCGCCGGGCGCGCTGGGGCTGCACGCCGCGCTGACCGGCGCGCCGTTTTCCGGATCCGACGCCATCGCACTGGGATTCGCCGACCACTACGTGCCGCACGGCGAACTCGAGGCGTTCACCGCGGCGATCATCGCCGACGGCGTGGATGCCGCGCTCACCCGCCATGCCCTCGAGCCTCCGCCGAGTGAGCTTGCCGCACAACGCGATTGGATCGACGAATGCTTCGCCGGCGACACCGTCGGGGACATCGTCGCGGCGCTGAAAGCCCACGGCGCGGAGCCGGCCAGAGCGGCGGCCGACCTGATCGCCACCCGCTCCCCCATCGCGGTGTCGGTGGCGCTGGAGGCGGTGCGCCGCGCGGCCAAACTGGACACGCTGGAAGACGTTCTGGTGCAGGACTATCGGGTGTCGAGCGCGTCGGCGCGCTCGCACGACCTGGTCGAGGGCATCCGCGCGCAGATCATCGACAAAGATCGCAACCCGAAGTGGTCGCCGGCGACGCTGGCCGACATCACCGCGGCGGACGTCGAGGCGTATTTCGAGCCGGTCGACGACGACCTGAGCTTCTAGGAGGGGCAGGGCATGGCCGAAAATGACTACGAAACCATCCTCGTCGAGCGCGATGAGCGGGTCGGGATCATCACGCTGAACCGCCCGCAGGCACTCAACGCCCTCAACAGCCAGGTGATGACCGAAGTCACCGGCGCGGCAGCCGAACTCGACGACGACCCCGGCATCGGCGCGATCGTCATCACCGGTTCGGCCAAGGCGTTCGCGGCCGGCGCCGACATCAAGGAGATGGCCGGCCTGACGTTCGCCGACGCGTTCGGCGCCGACTTCTTCGCCCCCTGGGCCAGACTGGCCGCCGTCCGCACCCCGACGATCGCCGCGGTGGCCGGGCACGCGCTGGGCGGCGGTTGCGAGCTGGCGATGATGTGCGATGTGATCATCGCCGCCGACACGGCGAAGTTCGGCCAACCGGAGATCAAACTCGGCGTGCTGCCGGGCATGGGCGGGTCCCAGCGGCTGACCCGCGCCATCGGCAAGGCCAAGGCCATGGACCTCATCCTGACCGGGCGCACCATCGACGCCGCGGAAGCCGAACGCAGCGGCCTGGTTTCGCGGGTGGTGCCGGCGGACGACCTGCTGACCGAGGCCAAGGCCGTCGCCACCACCATCTCGCAGATGTCGCGGTCGGCGGCGCGGATGGCCAAGGAGGCCGTCAACCGCGCCTTCGAATCCACCCTGACCGAGGGACTTCTCTACGAGCGCAGGCTGTTTCACTCCACGTTCGCGACCGAGGATCAGTCCGAGGGGATGACGGCGTTCATCGAGAAGCGGCCACCCAACTTCACCCACCGATAGGCCGCCCCGATGAGCGAACCGGGTCCCACGACGACCGTCCCCGAAGACGAGGCCGAGCCGGAAGCTCCCGAAGCCGAAGAGCCCCGCGAGGCCGGCCCCGCCAAGAAGCCTTGGTGGGTACGCCATTACACCTTCACCGGCACCGCCGTCGGCCTCATCTTCATCCTCTTTTCGCTGACGCCGTCGCTGCTGCCGCGCGGCGCGCTGTTCCAGGGGATCGTCAGCGGGGTCTCGGGGGCCATCGGCTACGGGATCGGCGTCTTCGCCGTCTGGCTCGTCCGCTATATGCGCACCCGCAAGCACAGCCCGCCGGCCCCGCGCTGGGCGTGGAAGGTGCTGGTGCCCGTCGGCGCGATCGGCATGGTGGGAATGGCGATCTGGTTCCACGTCTGGCAGGACAACGTGCGCGACCTGATGGGCGTCGAGCACCTCAAATGGTACGACTACCCCATCGCCGGGATCCTTTCGCTCGTAATCCTTTTCACGCTCGTCGAGATCGGCCAGTTCATCCGCTGGCTCGTCGCCTTCCTCGTCGGTGAGCTGGACCGCATCGCGCCGTTTCGGCTGTCGGTGACCATCGTCGTGGTCGCGTTGCTGGTGCTGACCGTCACCCTGCTCAACGGCGTGGTGCTGAAGTTCGCGATGCGCACCATGAACAACACCTTCGCGTCGGTGAACAACGAGATGACGCCGGACAGCGCGCCGCCGACGACCTCGCTGCGGTCCGGCGGCCCGGGGTCGCTGGTGTCGTGGGATTCGCTGGGCCACCAGGGCCGCATCTTCGTCAAGGGCGGCCCGCGGGTCGAGGATCTGACGGCGTTCAACGGGGCGCCGGCCACCGCGCCGATCCGGGCCTACGCCGGGCTGGACTCCGCCGACGGCATCACCGCCACCGCCGAACTCGCGGCGCGCGAACTGCAGCGCGAGGGCGGCCTGCAGCGCGCCGTCGTCGCGGTCGCGACGACAACCGGGACGGGCTGGATCAACGAGGCCGAAGCCTCGGCGCTGGAGTACATGTACAACGGCAACACCGCGATCGTGACCGTGCAGTACTCCTTCTTGCCGAGCTGGCTGTCGTTCCTGGTGGACCGGGAAAACGCCCGGCACGCGGGCCAGGCGCTGTTCGAGGCCGTCGACCGGCTGGTCCGCCAGATGCCCGAGGGCAAACGCCCCAAGCTCGTCGTGTTCGGCGAGAGCCTGGGATCGTTCGGCGGGGAGGCGCCGTTCATGAGCCTCAACAACGTGTTGGCCCGCACCGACGGCGCGTTGTTCAGCGGACCGACCTTCAACAACACCATCTGGACCGACCTGACCGCCACGCGCGACGCCGGCTCGCCCGAGTGGTTGCCGATCTACAACGACGGCCGCAACGTCCGCTTCGTCGCTCGCGCAAGCGATTTGGGACGACCCAACACCCCGTGGGACCACCCGCGGGTGGTCTATCTGCAGCACGCGTCGGACCCCATCGCCTGGTGGACGCCCGACCTGTTGTTCGCCCGGCCGAGCTGGCTGCGCGAACCGCGCGGCTACGACGTACTGCCCGACACCGAGTGGATCCCGGTCGTGACCTTCCTGCAGGTTTCGGCCGACATGGCCGTCGCCCAAAACGTGCCCGACGGGCACGGCCACCACTACGTCGCCGACGTCGCCGACGGCTGGGCGGCGGTGCTCTCACCGCCGGGGTGGACGCCGGACAAGACGGCCAGGCTACGGCCGTTGCTGCACGCCAGCGGATAGGGCCGGATCGGCGGCCAGCCGGTCCAGCACGCCGGCGCGGGCCAGCGCGTGATAGCCGCCGACGACGTCGGTGGCGCGGTGCAGGCCGATGTCGAGCAGCGCGGCGGCCGCCAGGCTCGAGGTGTAGCCCTCCGAGCACACGATCACCCATTCGACGTCGTCGCCGACGGCCTCGGGCAGCCTGGCGTCGCTGGTCGGGTCGCAGCGCCACTCCAGGACGTTGCGCTCGATCACCAGGGCGCCGGGCAGCGCGCCCTCGCGAAACCGCTGGGCCTGCGGCCGGATGTCGACCAGCACCGCCCCGCGGCCCAGCGCCTCGGGCACGTCGGCGGCCGGGAGGCGCTGCAGCCGGCGCCGGGCCGATCGCAGGACGACGTCGATGCGGCTCATCACGGCCCTTCCGGTTGGTCGGTCAGCTCGGTGCGCTGCCGGCGCAGCCTGTTGCGGTTGGTGACCTCGTAGTACGACATCGCCGTCAGCGGCGGCGAGTAGGCGTGCACGCTCAGCGTCGGGACGGACACCACGGTCGCGGCGGACGGCTCGGGGACGGGCCGCGGCGCCCACACCACGTCGTGCACCCAGCCCAGCGGGAAGCCGGCCTGGTCGCCGGCGTCCAGCCGGCGGCGCCGCAAACCCCTTCCGTCCCAACGGTATTCGTTGAGCGACCCGGACACCACGGTCAGCGCGCCCAGCGAGCCGCCGTGGTCGTGCAGCTCGGTGGACCGGCCGGGCACCCAGCTGATCAGCCAGATGTCGAGTTCGTCGTCGCCGTGGATGCGGGTGAACCAGCGCGTCGACTCCGGTATCCCGCCCTTGGGCAGCAGGTGGTCGCAGCGCCCGGACAGCACGTGGTCGGCGGCCTGGTCGGTGGCGTGCAGCAGATCGGGCACCCGCAGCCGGGTGGGTCCCGGCGACGGCGCCGGTGGGCGCAAGACAGCAGGGATAGCGACAGAAACAGACATCGGGGAGCTCCAGGGTCAACGGATGGGCGAGCGGCGGCGTCAGGGCCGACAACACTCGCAAAATCCGAAGCGCTCCGTCACGGCCGCCAGTGTTGCATAGATTGGGGTCGTGCGCTGGCGCGGTCACCGTCCCGTACGGCGGGGCGCGGTCGTTGTCGCCGCGCTCGCGCTGGCGATCGCGGGGTGCTCGCAGGGCGGCCCCGGCGGCAGGGCCACGTCGTCGTCGGCGCGGCCGTCGGGCATCCCGAACGCGGCCCCGCCGGGGGCCGTCGGCGTTTCCCCCGGCGGCGTCACGACCCGCGTCGACGTCCCCGCGGATTCGACCGAGGAGGAGTATTTCCAGGCCTGTCACGCGGCGAAGGTGTGGATGGAGGCGCAGCCCCGGACGGGCACGCCCCCGCTCGAGCCGTACCTGGCGATGGTCCAGGCGTCGCCGGCCGGCACGCCCGGCACCTGGAACGCCCGCTGGTCGGACCTGACGCCGGCCCGGCAGGCGGCCGTGATCACCGCCGCGCGCGCCGCCGCCAGCGACGAGTGCGGGTAGGGCCCGCCCAATTGGGATCACGGGTACAAAAAGTGCCGAGCCGGCGGGCCCACCGCGCAAAATGAACGCATGGCCGGATCCTCGCCGACGCGGGTGGCGCTGGCGCTGGGCAGCGGCGGCGCCCGCGGCTACGCCCACATCGGGGTGATCGAGGCGCTGCGGGAGCGCGGCTACGAGATCGTCGGGATCGCCGGCTCCTCGATGGGCGCGATGGTCGGCGGCCTGCAAGCCGCGGGGCGCCTCGACGAGTTCGCCGATTGGGCCAAGTCCCTGACGCAGCGCACCATCCTGCGGCTGCTGGACCCGTCGATCAGCGCGTCGGGGGTGCTGCGGGCCGGCAAGATCCTCGACGCGGTGCGCGACATCCTCGGCCCGGTGTCCATCGAGCAGCTGCCCATCCCGTACACCGCGGTGGCCACCGACCTGCTGGCCGGCAAGTCGGTGTGGTTTCAGCGGGGCCCGCTCGACGAGGCGATCCGGGCGTCCATCGCGATCCCAGGGGTGATCGCCCCGCACGCGTTCGACGGGCGCCTGCTGGCCGACGGCGGGATCCTGGATCCGCTGCCGATGGCCCCGATCGCAGCGGTCAACGCCGATCTGACCATCGCCGTCAGCCTGAGCGGCAGCGAGGCCGGCGGGATCGAGGATGCCCGCGCCGAACCGGGAGCCACCGCGGAGTGGCTGAACCGCATGGTGCGCAGCACCTCCGCGCTGCTGGACACCGCGGCGGCCCGGTCGCTGCTGGACCGGCCGACCGCGCGGGCGGTGCTGAGCCGCTTCGGGTCCGACGAGGCCGATGCGGAGGTCATCGCCGACGTCGTGGCCGCCGGTGTGCCGAAGTTGGGCAGCTTCGAGGTGATGAACCGGACCATCGAGATCGCCCAGTCGGCGCTGGCGCGCCACACGCTGGCGGCCCACCCGCCCGACCTGCTGATCGAGGTGCCGCGGTCGACGTGCCGGGGCCTGGAGTTTCACCGCGCGGTGGAGGTGATCGCCGTGGGCCGCGCGCTGGCCAACGAGGCCCTGGACGCGCTGACGGCCGAGCGGGAGCAACCGGTCGAGGACTGACCGGGGTCAGACGCCGAGAAACCGCGCCACGGCCGCCGCCTCGCGCCGGCCCTGCGCGCGCCCGGCCACTGCCGAATCGACGCGGCAGCGCGGATCGAGGGGATTGGGCCCGAACGCGGCCAGCGAGTCGGCGTCGGCGAACACCGCGCATACCGGGCCGGGAAACGCGGCGATCTCGGCGGCCGGCCCGTCGCCGAACGCCGCGGGCGCGTCGGCGCCGGAGGGCACCAGCACCACGGCCGCGTCGCAGTCGGCGGCCACCGACAGGTTGACCGTGCTGGCCACCCCGCCGTCCATGTAGCGCCGGCCGTCGATCGTCACCGCCGGCCAGGCTCCGGGCACGGCGCAACTGGCCGCCACCGCGTCGACCAGGTCCGCGCCGGAGTCCCGGTCGAAGACGGCGAGTTCGCCCGTGGCGACGTCGATCGCGGTGAGCCGCAGCAGCCGGTCCGGCCACTCGTGCGACGGCAGCCGCGCCGCGATCACCTCGCGCCGCACCGGCTCGGGAACCGTCTTGGTCGCCAGCGCCACGGCCCCGATCCGTTGCATCTGCTGTCGGGTCTTGTCACCGGTCTCGTCGTAGGGCTGGCCCAGGGCCGTCAGGAAGATCTCGGTGATGTCGTCGACGTCGACGCCGGAGTCGATCTCGGCCGACGACTCGGCGACCTGCCGTTCGAACAGCGCCTCGAGCGGGATGCCGCTGCCGATCTGCGCGACGACGGCGGAACCCGCCGAGGTGCCCACCAGCACGCCGGAGTCCAGCAGCAGCCGCGCCGCCGCCGGGGACTCGTCGGCGATGCCCCGCAGCATGCCTGTCTCCCAAGCGATTCCGGCTATCCCGCCGCCGGCCAGCACGAGCGCGCGTTTTCCTGTCACGTCAGTGCTGCGCCTGCTGGACCGGCGCGCTCAGGTCCGACCGGCGCAGCGGGTGCGCGGGCGGGTCGGGCAGCACCACGCGGCGGGTCGCCCGCAGGGCGGAGTCGACGTGGACGAGCTCGCCCGGTTCGAGCAGGCTCCAGCGCGGGTCGTCGTCCATCGGCTCGCTGGCGAACACCACCGACGCGCGGGAGCACAGGTGCTCGGAGCGCGCGCGGATCCGGTGCGTGCTCAGGTCGAACTCCGGGCCGGGCGTGGCGTGGCCGTCGCGCCGGTCCAGGACGTAGAGCTCGTGGGCCTCCGGGAAGCGCAGCGCCCACATGTCGGTGGCCGTGCTCAGCAGTACGTTGACCGCGTAGATGGGCACGCTGGCGGAAAGCCACCGCGCGGCGTCGATCAGGCCGGCCGTCTCGTCGCCGTCGCGGGCGCGGATCGAGCCGGTGACGAGGGCGAAGACCCGTTCGGAATCGGTCTCGCCGCCGACCAGGTCGGCGGTGCCGAGCTCGCGCAACCGGGCGTCGATCTCGTCGAGCCCCTGGACCACGCCGTTGTGCGCGAAGATCCGGCCCTCCTGCAGGAACGGGTGGGTGTTGCGGACGTCGAGCGAACCGGTCGTCGCGTAGCGAACGTGGGCGATGAACGTGGTGCCGGTCAGCTCGTGCGCCTCGGTGGCGAACTGGGCGTCCCGCCAGGCCGCGATCGGCTCCTTGTGCAGCTGCGGGCGGCCGTGCCCGTCGAACACGCCCAGGCCCGTGCCGTCCGGGTTTTTGCGGCTCTGCTCGGACAGGCTGTCGGGGGCGTTCAGCAACCAGAAGGTGGCGGTGCACGCGTGGGTCCCGGCGTGCAGGCCAAAAAGTCGGCACATGGTCCCGACCGTACCCAGGCTCGCCCGGTCACCACCCCCGCCGGTCGCCCGGCGCGTGCCGCACCCGGCGCGAATTCTTACATCCCCACTGCGAAAAAGCCTTGCGATCTCAGCGAAAACGCGCCTTCCGCTCGCCGGGCGGCCTATCCTGAGCGCGCGAGTGGAAAAAATACTTTTCGTACGATTCACTTAATCGCGGCCCGAACGGCCGGTTGCGACCCGCAGATAAGGGGTGGAGGGCTTGGTCAAGCCGAGGAGAGACGTGCACTTCGTGCATGCGCCTTTGGCAGCGGACTATTCCGAGCGGCTGCGGTCGGCCGACCTGCGCGTCACCCGTCCGCGAATCGCGGTGCTGTACGCGGTGCACACACGTCCGCACTCCGACACGGAAATGATCATCCGGGCGGTGCATGACTGCCTGCCCGACGTCTCCCGGCAGGCCGTGTACGACGTCTTGCACGCGCTCACCTCGGCCGGCCTCCTTCGGAGGGTGCAGCCCTCGGGTTTCTCGGCGCGCTACGAGTCTCGGGTGGGCGACAATCACCATCACATGGTCTGCCGGTCCTGCGGGGCGATCGTGGACGTCGACTGTGCCGTGGGTGCGGCGCCCTGCTTGACCGCTTCGGACGCCAACGGCTTCCAGCTCGATGAGGCGGAGGTCGTCTATTGGGGCCGATGCCCCGACTGTGCCGTGCCGGACGCGTCGCACGCCATCGATGACCGCGGCCCGACGAACCCACGCCGCAACGAAGCCTCCCCCCCACGCGATCCGCGACCTGCGCCCCCACAGCAGACGCCGGCGGGACTGAAGCCATGGATTCCGCCGTCGTTTCCCAATGCCCCTTTGACGCCGGCGGAAGTCGGCACGGCCGGCCCCCCGTCCGACGCCGTAGTCTTCAGCTTTGATGTCGCCGGCGCGGCCCTGACCGGCTATGGGCGCCAGGACAAGGAGCTGCGTCCGGTGTGGGGAAATGGCGAGACCAAATGACGGCGTAAGCCCCGTTTGATCGCAAATATGTAGCGGCTCAACCCATTTCCCTGGGGGCGAACCGAGCTGACAGCTCAGCAGGCGCGACTCTCAGTTACGCCCCGGATCTTCCTTCAACGTCATCGCGGCGAAGTCGAGGCGCCACAGGGATTCGAACAGCCTACGGGCGAATTCCTCAAGGTTGCCGACCCGCAACGACTCTCCGCTCTTTGCCACGCGGTCGACGATTTGCCGGATGGTGCGACGCCCGTTGACGAACTGCAGGAAAAGCAATTGCGGCGGCGTCAGACCCGTACGCCAGTTCGGTCGATAGATTTCCTGATCTTCGATCCCGCTGCGCATGCGCATCCGGGGCACGTAATCCATGCACTCGTTCGTCGAAAAGTTGATGGTGTAAGTCTTTTTCGGCCGGTCGGCCCGGCAGGCCATGAAGAAATGCGAGCCGTTCAGCACGTGGAGACGCTCCACCACGGACCAGAGACTGGTTTCGGGCAACGCGCACACGGCTTGATTGAGAGGGCTTCCCGACATGAACCAGTCGTGCGAGTAGTACGGCGCCTTGAGGAACCACCCCTGGAATACCAACCCGGCCGACGCCACCAGATCGAGACACTCGTCGACGCTGTAATTGCGCTCCGGGCCTTGCAAAAAGGTAGCCGCCAGGGCGGCATCGGACTGCGCCGAGACCGGCGCGATCTTGAAGTAGTTGTGGACGGGGTGCTCCCGAGGCAGCGCGGAGATCACTTCCTTGACCATTTGGACCGATGTGTCGTCCTGACTCATTCCCAGGTCGCGGAACGTCGATTGCAGCATCTTGATGCCCATTCGGCCGTACTTCGCGGGAAGCATGACGCCCATAACGCCATCCCTGCGTAAGCATCCGCCGAGCGCTCGCATTCCCGTCACCGGATCCGCCAGCCGATGCAGAGCGCCGGTCGACACAATAAGGTCGAAATTACTCTTCAGGCCTGACAGCTCGTCTATCGCGAGTTGATGCAGTTCCAGGTTGCCCAACGCATACTTGTCTTTTAAATATTGCAGGTGTTCCAGCGTCGGTTGGCTGACATCGACCGCGAGCACCCTCGCGGAACGGTTCGTGAAGGCAAAAACGGCGGCCTGGTTGATGTCGTCACCCGCGATCAATATGTCCAGATCGGGTTTGTATGCACGATCAGGCCATAACAACGAGTGAGCGTGCACGGGATCGAACCACTCCCAGTCGTCGTCAGTCCATGCTTCAAGGTCCTCGATGGGCTCGGGATACTGGTAGCGGTGCGAGACGACAGCGGTGTTCGCATACTCGTTCATTGGAGCCCTTCTGATCGACTCGTGGTCGGGGATCCCGGATCAGCAGTCGACCATGCGGAAGGTTCTAGGTCCGGACCCTTCATCACGGCGATTATCGGCTACCGCGACGAGTGGCCGCAAGGATTCGTACAAACGTGCCTGAAAATACCGAATTGCAGTCGCAAATACCGCACATCCGCTTCCGCGGTCGGCCGCGGGTGCGCTTCATGCCACCCCGCGGAAACATCGGTTCTCGAGCTAATCAACCTTCGGCATGGTACGCGAATGTCGCTATGCCGCAGCATCTTTCACACCGCCAGCCGGACTGCCCCGGCCCCGAAATTCGCTCCGGTCAGTCGCGTATCTCGACCACCTCATAGCCGTCCTCGGCGTAGCGCGACCGGATGGCCTTCTTGTCGTACTTGCCCACGCTGGTGCGCGGGATCTCTTCGACGAAGGTCCACCGCTCGGGCAGCCACCACCGAACGACCTTGTCCGCGAGGAACTTTCGCAGCTCGTCGGCGCTCACCGACGAGCCCTTGGCCACCACCACCGCGAGCGGCCGCTCCTGCCACCGTTCGTCGGGGACGCCGACGACGGCGGCCTCGAGCACCTGGGGGTGCCCGATCAAGCAGTTCTCCAGTTCGACCGAGGAGATCCATTCCCCGCCGGACTTGATGACGTCCTTGGCGCGGTCGGTCAGGGTGACGAACCCGCGCTCGTCGATGCGGCCGACGTCGCCGGTGCGCAGCCAGCCGGAGTCGAACTTCGACTCGTCGCGGCCCAGGTAGTAGGCGCCGGCGATCCACGGGCCGCGGACCTCCACCTCGCCGACGGCTTCGCCGTCGTTGGGCAGCACCGCGCCGTCGTCGCCGACGATGCGCATCTCCACCCCGCCCACCGGTTGGCCCTGCGTGGCGCGGAACGACCAGTGCTGGTCCGCGGGGGTGCCCGGGGGCGGCCAGGCCATGGTGGCCATCGGCGACGTCTCGGTCATCCCCCACAGCTGGCGGACCTGGACGCCGTGCTTCTCCTCGAACGCGCGCATCAGCGACACCGGGACCGCCGAGCCGCCGCACACCACCAGGCGCAGCGAGGACATGTCGTGGTCGGGGTCGTCCTCGAGGCGATGCAGCACGTCGTTCCAGATCGTCGGGACCGCGCCCGCCACCGTCGGCCGCAGCTTTTCCACCATGTCGATCAGGGATCGGGCGTCGAGATGGCGATCGGGCAACACCAAATCGGCGCCCGCCATCAGCGCCGCGTACGGCAGCCCCCAGGCGTTGGCGTGAAACATCGGCACGACCGGCAGCACGCAGTCCACGGCCCCCACCCCGATGCCGTTGACGGTGCACGCAGCCATGGTGTGCAGGTAGCTCGAACGATGGCTGTAGACAACGCCTTTCGGGTTGCCGGTGGTGCCGCTGGTGTAGCACATGGCGGCCGCGGAGCTCTCGTCGACCTGCGGCCAGTCGAAGTCGGGGACTTCGGCGTCGATCAGCTCGGCGTAGCCCAGCACCGTCTTGCCGGATTCCCGCAGCGGGGCGGGGTCGCCGTCCCCGACCACGATGACGGTGTGCACGGTCTCCAGCTCGGGCAGGACGGGCGCGAGCAGTTTGGCCAGCGACGCGTCGACGAGCACGACCTGGTCTTCGGCCTCGTTGGCCACGTAGGCGATCTGCTCGGGGAACAGGCGGATGTTCAGCGTGTGCAGGACGGCGCCCATCGACGGGACCGCGAGGTAGGTGGCCAGGTGCTCGGCGTTGTTCCACATGAACGTGGCCACCCGCTGGTCGCCGCTAACGCCGAGGCGGCGCAAGGCGTTTGCCAGTCGCGCCGCCTGCTGACCCAGTTCGCGGTAGGTGGTGTGCCGGTAGCCGTCCCCGGTCGCGGTGGTGACCGTGCGTGCCCCGTGGACCCCGCAGCCGTGCCGCATGATCGCGGCGATCGTCAGCGGGAAGTCCTGCATCGTGCCGTCCATCGATGTACCGCCTTACTCTCGGCGCGGCACCGCCTCCCGGGCGGTCGGGCGAATGCTATCGCCGCGCATGGCCGCGAGAAAACGGGTTCCCCGGCAACACGCTTTTTAGGCGCGCTTGAGCGCCGGTCAGGCCAGCGCGGGCTCGTACTGCGGCAGCTCGGGCACGACCCACTCGCCGGCCTCGCCCTCGTGCGCGGTCTCCGAGACCTCCAAGCCCAGCGCGACGATCGAGGCGACCGGCGCCACGGTGACGGTGCCGGAGTAGTCGGCGATGTACAGGTAGCGGGCGTCGGCGCTTTCGACCACGCACGACGGCTGGTGGGCCACCGCCATGGTGCCGATGACGTCGTGGGTGAGCGTGCACAGCACCGTGATGCCGTCCTCGCCGACCAGGTAGGCGCGGTCGCCGTCGCCGCTGAGCGCCAGCGCGGTGACCTCGCCGATCTCGCCGAGCTTGCGGGTGCCGGTGATCTTGGCGGTGCGGGTGTCGACGACGTCGATCACCGCTCCCAGTTCGGGGGCGCAGCTGGCCACGTAGGCGATCGCGCCGTTGGGGCTGAGCGCGACGTCGCGGATCGGCAGGCCGATCTCGACGGTGTCGGTGACGCGCCGCGCGTGCGCGTCGAGCACGATCAGCTGCCCCCCGGCCGGGCCGTTGGTGGCGACGTAGAGACGTCGCCCGTCGGCGCCGGCCCGCACGCATTGCGTGGTGGTGCCCGCCCGGCCGGGCAGGGCGATGGCGGACGCGCGGCCGGTTTTTGTGTCCAGGACGACGACGTCGAGTTGGTCGCCGCTCGAGCCGTTTCGGCTGGCGTAGGCGCGGTTTCCGTCGGGGCTGACCGCCAGATCGCTCACGTTGAGCGCCACGGCGTGCGTCGCGATCACCGTGTTGGTCGGCAGGTCGATGACCTCGATCGAGTCGTAGGACGACGACGCCGTGCTGACGTAGGCGCGGTGCGGGTCGTGGCCGCCCATGGCCAGCGCGAACGGCTCGTCGACGGGAACGGTGTCCACGACGCGGCAGGTGTGGGTGTCGATGACCGAGACGCTGTCGTAGCCATGGTTGGCCACCAGCAGGCGGGTGCCGTCGGGGCCGGCGACGATGTCGCTGATCGGGCCCTGGCGCACCGCGATCTGCACGACCAGCGGGAATCCCCGTGCCGCGCCCAGCTCGATGAGGTGATCGTCTTTCCGGTGGTTCACAACGCGCATACCGGCACCGCCTTTGCTTCAAGTGGTACGCCCGGGGGCGCCAGGCGGTCTGGACAATGCTTGCGACGCACCGGCGGCCCTGCAGAGATTGGGCTCCGCCATCAGTCGATGGCTGCTTTCGAAAATTTTACCGAGCCGATTTCGGGCAAAAAGAATTCAATGTGGCCGCTGTGGGGCACGTTACTGTCAAGGCCCGGCCCATGCTTAGAGTGCTCTTATTCGCGACATCGCGGCACGCTCGGCAGCGAACGCAAATGCACCGCCTGCCAGGCGAGTCCCGCGCGCGGCTAAGGACCGAGATTTGCGGCGCCGATCCGGAAAATTAAGAATTCTTAGGGTTTTCGGCCCGGAGAGGCAAATGTCACATTTGGCCGGTGTCCGCGCGTCCACCGCGAAATCGGCGCCGGCTCAGCTGAACTGCGTCTGCGGGCGGGCCAGCGCCGCGCCGTCGACGACGATGTCGAGCTTCTCGTTGTAGAACGCCACCAGCCCGGCGATCTGGGCGACCGCCGGCAGCGGATAGTGATACGTCCACGCCAGGTCCGGATGCAGCACATCGCCTGCGCGGACCGACCAGTAGCCCGACGTCACTCCCTTGTACGGGCACAGCGTCTGGGTGGGGCTGGGCTCCAGGTGCTCGAACGCGACGTCGCTCGGGTCGATGTAATACCTTGTGGGCAAACCGGTTTCGAACAGCAGCACCGGGGATGTGGTGTCGGCCAATATGATTCCGCCGAGCTCGACGCGCACGTGGCGGTGTGAGCGCAGCGCGTCGACGCGGGAATACGGATTGCGGGGGTGGCCGTAGATCGGCTCGTCTTCCTCGAACCAGCGCAACGGATCCCACTCGAAACGCACGGTGCCCGCGACGGGGCCGTCGCCGTCGGCGTCGAAAACCCGCGCCGCCGAGGGGTAGGTCTTGCCGCCGCCGACCAGCGAATGCAGCCGCGACGGGCCCAGCTGCACCTGCTGCGGGTGGTTCTCGTCGAGCAGGAACTCGCTGCGCACGTCGGCCAGCGGCACGTAATACGCTGGGTAGTAAGGCAATTCCCACACGTAGCGGGCCGCGGTGGTGTCGAAGACCAATTCGGGGCCGAGGTAGCCGCGGACGCGGCGCGGGGCGGGTTCGACGCGCCCGCGCGCGGCGGCCATCTGCGGGTAGTCACGGTCGGCGGTCATGTCTGGTCCTTGGAGGCCAGCCCGGCCGGCGCGCTCGCGATCGCCTTGTGGATGGCGTCGGCCAGCGCCAGGGCGCTCTCCTCGGTGAGCTCCAGCGCGACCCGGGCCGATGGGCCCAGCTCCGGGTTGATCACGTCGATGTTGACGGTGTGGCCGTAGGGCGCGTGGACGGGGTGGTCGACGTAGACCGTGGCGCGGCTGGCGCCGAACCAACCGGTCGCGCCCTTGCCGCTGCCGTCGACCCGCACGTGTTCGGTGAGATAAGTGCACATGTCTTGGCGCACCTAGCCTTTCAGGTGGGTGGCGAAGAAGTCGTCGATGCGGCGCCAGCCGTCCACGGCCGCCTCCGGGCGGTACGCCGGCCGGTCGACGGAGAAGAAGGAGTGCCCGGCGCCCTCGTAGGAGTGAAACTCGTGCGGCTTGTCCAGCCGGGTCAGCTCGGCGTCCAGTGTGGCCACCTTGTCCGGCGCCGGAAAAATGTCGTCGGCCCCGAACAGGCCCAGCAGCGGGCAGCTGAGGTTCCCGGCGAGCTGCAGGATGGGTTGCATCGTCTTGGGCATGCCCTCGGGCGGGTCCTCGACGATGAAGGCGCCGTAGCAATCCACCGCGGCGTCGAACGGCAGCGAGCAGGCCGCCAGGTAGGCGTGCCGCCCGCCCGAGCAGTGCCCGATGACGCCGACCTTTCCGTTGGCCCCCGGCAGCGAGCGCAGGTGCTCGACGGCGCCGGCGACGTCGCCGACCAGTCGCTCGTCGGGCACGCCGCCGGCGGCCCGGGCGGCCGCGGCGGCGTCGTCGGGCGCGGCGCCCGGGGCCTCGCGCGAATACAGGTTCGGGGCCACCGCGTGGTAGCCGCTGACGGCGAGCCGCCGCACGAATTCCTTGGTTTCCCGGTCGTAGCCGGGCATGTGGTGAATCCACACGATGCCACCGCGCGATCCCTCGGCCAGGGGGCTGGCGCGGTAGGCCTCGATCTCGTCGCCGCCGTGGCCGGTGATGGTGATGGTTTCCGCGCGGATGGCATCGGGACTGGGGGCGTTCATCGCGACTCCTTAATTGGGGTTAGTGAATTTCCATCCGCCGACCGTGGGCGTTAAGTACAAAAAGTCCCTCGAGGTCGTCCGTATCCCCCACGCTCGGTGCACATAGAACGCCGAGTAGACCGTCCTCTGGTGTCGGTGCACACTAGTGCCGCTTGTCGCGCACCTTGTAGGTGGACGGCCACGACTTGCGTGACTCGTCGCCGGTCAGCGGGACTCCCATGCCGCCGACCTTGACCTGGTAGGCCTCCTTGCCGGGGCCGACCTCGCGGTTGGCGTGTTCCTGGGCCAGGAAGTACAGCTCGTCGATGGTGGCCTCGTCGTAGGCGACGAACGAGGTCTCGCGGGCGACGTCGTCGATCCCGGCCAGCATCCGCTCGGGCAGCACCCGCGACGCGAGCGCCGCGAGCCCCAGCACCGAGAACGGGATGATCCAGGAGCACACGTACGACAGCGGGGTCCCCGTGTCCAGGACGGCCGCGATCGCCGCCGAGACCGTCATGGCGGCGAACGCGGCGACCCAGACCCACGTCAGCACCGTGACCAGCCGGGCGAACGGCTCCGTCTTGACGACGTCGTCGGGCTGTTCGGCGGCGGCGAACTTTCGCACGAACGGTTTGCCGATCAGCGCCCCGACAAGAGCGACCACGAAGATTGCGGCGATGCTCAGCGGCAGCATCCACCGCTGCCTGAACGCGTCGTCCAGCGCGAACGTCAGGATGGTCAGCACCAAAAACGTTGCGACGGAACCGATGTGGAACGGCCCGTCGCCCGCGCGGTCGATCGTGAGCGTCGCGACGGCGAACGCCAGCGCGATCAGCGCGGCAGCGGCGAACGGGACGTGACCGACCAGCACCCAATAGAGGATCCACGGCGCAAAGCTAAACAGCATGCCCACGATGGGTCAGTGTAGGAGTGACGATGTGCGCCGCTGTCGGCGGCAACACGCAGCGGGTTGATTCAGCTCATCGCCATGCCGGGCATCATGTGGCCCGGTGTCATCGGGCCACCCGGCGGCATCTGCGTCGGCCTGGGCATCGCGCCCGGTTTCATCGGTTCGCCGGGCTTCATGTGCGCGCAGCAGTCCATCTGGCCCGACGCCATGTGGTCGCCCCACGGACCGCCGAGGCTCGAGCTCAGGAAAAATCCCGACAGAAAGATCGCCCCCACGATGAACATGCCGCCCGCGACGATGCCCACCCACGCCAGCGCCAGATTCGCGCGGCTCCGTCTGGGCCGGGAGTCGCGGGCCGGCTGGGCCGCGTCCGAGGGTGGCGAAACATCGGTCGAAGTGGTCATGGCTGCAACCTCCTAACTCGGATGGACAGATGACAACGTACCCCACCCGAGGTGGGGTGGGGTACCCTGATGCGACGCGGTGCCGGCAGCAGCGGAAGGAGGCGGCGATGGCCCAGGAGCTGACGACGAAGAAGGTCGCGGCGCTGAACCGCCTGAAGACGGTGCGCGGTCATCTCGACGGGATCATCCGGATGCTCGAGGCCGACGCATATTGCGTCGACGTGATGAAGCAGATTTCCGCGGCGCAGGCGGCCCTGGAACGCACCAACAGGGTGATGCTGCACAACCATCTGGAGACGTGCTTTTCGGAAGCCGTCCTCGACGGGCGGGCGGCGACGGCCATCGACGAGCTCGTCGACGCCCTCAAGTTCAGCCCTGCGTTGACCGGCCCACAACTGCGTCCGAACGACACCGCCGACGAGCCGGTCGTGGCCGGTCGGCCTTAACTGCGGTGCCGGGGGCGACCGGGCCGGTTACACGCCTTCGCCGGGAGACGCCACGACCGTCGCCGGCGCGGCGGGACCCGCGCCGGGGGCTCCCCCGAGACGGCTTGCCGCGAACGCCACGCCCTCGTCGACGATTGCGCCGTTGGTCGAGTACGTCTTGTGTGCGTCGAAATTCATCCCGTCGGAACAGATCGGGTCCTCGGGAGCGCACAGCTTGATGGTCTTGGCCTGATAGAGCGGCCCAATGACCACCGGCGGCTCGCCGAAGAAGTTCATCATTCTGTCGTTCGGCACCGCGAAGAGCACCACCGAGGAGACGTGGTTGGCCACCTCGGGGTCCATCGGTTTGGGCACGCTCGCCGGGTCGATCCCAGCCGGTACGGCGGCCGAGGTGACGAAGCCCATCACGGCCGCGCCCTCGGAATAGCCACCGAGCACCATCTTGGTGTTGGGGCAGTCGTGCGCCATCGAAACGACGTGCGCGCCAGCGTCTCTGATGCCGTCCTTGCCCGAGTTGGTCCAGTCGTAGGTGGCGGGGTAGTCGACCGGATATACGTCGAGCGACTTTGCGCCGACGCGCGGGCGCAGGGAGTCGATGAATGCCTGTCCGGTCGGGCCGGCGCCGGGAGGATCATCGGTGCCGCGGGCGAACACCACCTGAACGTCCGGGCACGGCTGGGCGGAGGCCGAGGGGATGGCAGTCGCGAGGGCGGACGCGCCGACGCCCGACGCCGCGACTACGGCAGGAGCAAGGAAACTACAGGTGCGACGCGCAAGCATGCCGCTGGGTGCCCACAAACTCGATTCCTAAACCACGACTTTGCGGCGCGACCGGGCTCTCCGCTCCAAACGATCCCGATCTGACTTCGCTAACCGCCTTCTAGCTGCTGTTTGGTTCGGGGCGTGGCCGTATCTGCTCTGGTGGTACGTATCCGCCGACGGCGAATACACGCCAGTGCCCGATATCTGCGCCCGGTACGTCTTCTAGGTCTGGGCAGTACTGCATTGTGGCGACGATCGTGTCTGTCGGTAGCGCCGCGGCGGCAGTGACGCGGATGTTGTCGCCGGGATCGGGCGGCAGTTTTATGTACGCGATGTCCGGTGACGCGAAGTCTGGTCGCGTTGTGAAGCCACGATTTTCGAGCATTGCGAATACCTCTTCGAAGCCATCGACGAATGCTTGCAGGGTTTCCGGCACAACGATGAATGGCAGCAAGTGCACGGCACGCGTTTCGACTATCCGTGCGAAGTCACAGTAGGCGGCGAGGATTTGCGAATTGCCTTCGGCATGAATCTGCAGCAGTGATTGCTCTAATTCGCCGGGTATGAAGACTTCACCCCATTCGTGCTCGTAGTCAATCTTGGCGAGCGCTGTCTTCGCATCACATACGAAAACATTCGGATACTCCACAGAGAGAATGTCTTTGTCATCGCTGACGAGCAGCGACGCGTCGCTGTCTTGGTAAAGGGCGATTACAAAGTTATCGTCGGGATCACGGCAGATCTGCGGCACCTGATCGTCCGGACGGTCATCGAACCACTGCCCGAGCAACGCGATGGCGTCGGCATAGGTCTGGGCTTCGTCGACGGTCAGCCAGCGCCGGAATCGGTCACGGGTGGTGAGACGTGTTTCCAATTCGTCGTACAGCTTGTCGGACAACACGATTTGGATGCGGCCTTGATAGGCGTACTCGAGGAGTTTCGCCGCGCTGCCCGACCGGCTGATGGCCGCCCTAATGAGAACGCTCGTGTCGAGTACGACCAGCATCATTGGGGATATATGTGAATATCGCTAGTGGACGTGCTGACCTGCGCGTTTTTCGTGCCGCATCTGTCGGGTGTCCTCGGCGATGATGTCCGCCGCTTCCTCATCGGACAGCGGGTGGGCGCCGGAGTGCTTTAACACGGCCTCGTGGACCTGGGCGATCGCCTCGTCTACCAGTTCGGCGTCACTACGCGCAGGCCCATCTCGTCGGGGGCCCTTAAGCCTCCGACGTGCGGCTTCACGACGATCTTGTGCAGACACGAATACCTTCCCTCCGACCCAGGGTAAGCGGGGGCGCCGTTTAGAGCCAGTGCGGGCCTCGGCATGGCTGTGCACAAACAGTCACCGTCATACCACCGACGCGTAGTCCAGCCCACACGTGCGGGATCGGTGCGGTAGATATGTCACATGTCGTCATAACTCGACTGACTCGTTGCGCAACGAGTCGGGATGACGAGTGCGAACTCACGAACATCCCTACGGGCGGCTGAACCGCGCTGATGCGCGTGCCCCCAGTCGGACTCGAACCGACACTGGGCGGATTTTAAGTCCGCTGCGTCTGGTTTGCCACTGTTCGCCGGGGCCCGGCAAAGATGCATCTACCAGGGCTATTCGTCCGCCCCCGTTCGCCGCCGTCCGCCCGCGTCCCGCGTGAGTTGTGACAACGTCGTGACACCGAGACCCTTTGACCGCTGATCCTTGTCACCGCGAATCACAGAGGTGTAATTTGGTGGGAGCAGGCCGCTTGACGCCGCCGCCGCCCGCTCGGGCCTCCGGGGTAACCGGACACTCGACATTTGGGGCCGCCGCTAAGCCGAACCGCCCGTATACGCCCAGGCCAGGGCGTCGAAGTTCACCCCCCCTGTTTCTTGCTGCGCGGATTTTGTTCTCCCGCGCGAGCTATCCCGGTAAGGAAATACCTGCATGGACGAACGGCAGCTAAAGGCGCGAAGCGCCGAGATCGTCGCGGAGGCCGACAAGGCCACTGCGGCTCTTGAGGAAGGGCGCCTCGACGCGAAGCGCTATAAGGGCATTGTCGACCGTCTCTACGAGGAGACGCAGCAGCTGCTCAGGATCAAGCAGAACCTCGCAGAAGGCAAGAAGGCGTTCGGCGCCGCGGCGGATGCGATGGAGAACCTCAGCGCCGGGCAGTGGCCTCAAACAAAAGGCATGGGCCTCAACAACCCGCGCCCGCCGTCTCCTATGGACATCTCCCCGGCGCAGTTGAAGGCGCTGGAAATGGCGATGGACGCCAAGATGCCCTTCCAGCTCGAGATCGGCACCAAGGGCGGCGACCAGGCGCCGTGGATGGCGGGGATCACCACCAAGTCCCCGGTGCTGGAGTCCGGCATCGGTGGTGGTTTCAGCGGCCAGTTGCCGCCGGTCCAGACCCAATACGCCGTCGGTTTGGGCTACGAACCGACCCGAATCTCCTCGCTGCTTCCCGGCGCCGCGATGCCCGGACCCTCGGCGACGTGGTTGTCGCACACGGCGAACTCAGCGGAGGTCGCGGGCGTGGCCGAAGGTGGCACGAAGGGCGACATCGGGCCGACGATCACCGAAAACCAGGTAAAGCCGCAAAAGATCGCCGGCCTGGTCTCCACGAGCTTGGAGGCGTGGCAGGACACCGGCACCTACGGTCAGGCGTCGCTGAGTTCGTGGTTGCCTCAAGAGTTGACGCGCTCGCTAATCAACGCCGAATCCGAGTTTTTGCTACTGGCGACCACGGCCGGCTCGAACTCCTACAGCGGCGGTCCCGTGAATGCGACATTCAACGGGCTGCTGAACACGTCGGGCACCTTGACCCGCGCGGTCGGCAGCGACACCCCGTTGGACGCGATGAACAAGGCCTACATCGACGTGCGTACCGGCGCGGCCTACGCCGAGCCGGATCTGGTGATCATGAGCCCGACGACCTGGGGTGCGCTGCGCCGCGAGAAGTCCTCGTTCGGCACCTACATTTTGGATCAGATGACCGGGCCGCTGGGGTTGACCGCTGACGGTTCCCCGGCATCGGCCGGCCCGGCTGGTGAGCCCAACCCGTACTCGATCATCGCGCAGGGCAGCCCGGCAGCGTACGGGAGCCTGTGGGGCGTAAAGGTGGCCTGCACTACGCAATGTCCGGCCGGAACTTCGGTGGTGATGAGTGTGCGCGCCGGCGGCGGCATCTTCTGGCAGCGCCTCGGGCTGCTGTTGCAGTTCAATCCGTGGGGCGATACCGAGTGGACCACCAACACATTTTCGTGGCGAGCTGAGGAGAGGGTCGCCTTGTCGGTTCCGCGCCCCAGCGCGGTCAACATCGTGACGGGGCTGCCCACCTCGTGAGCCTCCCGCTGACCTGGGACCAGATGGCTCTTTGTAGCGCTACGCCCTGGCCGTTCGATGACCGGGGCCTGTCACCGGCCGATCCCGAGGTCAGGGCTAAGCGAGACATCATTTTCCTGGGCGAAGACAAGAAGGAATTTAAGTTCATGACCCAAATATCAAGTGCCACAGTCAAAGTCAAGGTCAACGAGAACTACCGCGTGGTTCACGGCAAGCCGTACACCGGCGGCGACGTGTTCGACGCGCCCGACGACGAACAAACAAAGCGATGGATTCAGGCCGGCTGGGTTACGCCGGTCCCGGCCGCCAAGAAGGAGAAGGTGTAAATGTCAGGACTTCAAACCGGACAGGTCAGCGTCGGCACCACCGCGACGCTGGTATGCACCGTGGGGACCGTCCCGGACTCCGATGGCGTATTGGTCAACGCCTCGGCGGCGTGTTTCATCGGCGGCGCTGGCGTGACCACGACCACCGGCTTCCCGGTGGCCGCGAATACGCCCACGAAGTTTCCGACCACCGGCGCCGAACCCGTTGCCCTGTACGGGATCACCAGCAGCGGGACCGCCACCGTCAGCTACGCCTACCCCGGATAGGACGACGACCATGACAGCACCGATGGAGTGGCCTTCACCGGCTGACTTCGTTCCCGATGCGCCCCTGACCGAGCATCAGCAGGTCCGTTTCTGGGCCGGCACGGTGCCGCTGTACGGCAACATCGCCGCGGACATGGCGCGGCGTTCAGGCGACGACGACTGATGACTTGTCCTCGGCGCGCAGCGTGGCCCGCGCGGAGCCCATGCCGCGCCGCTCACGTAATGGAGGCGCCGTGACCGCCGACCGTGCGCGCCGAGGAGACCCAGCCCCGCCCGTGCCTTTTGGCCCTTTCAGCGGGCGGGGTTTTGGCTTTCGAGACGGGCAGGCGATGCACCGCCCGAAACTCGCGGCTTGATCGTTGTCGAGCCCCGTCATGCCGAAGGTTGTCCAGGGACACCCTTAGAACCTCCCCCGCTTACGGCACCGACACCGCCCCGTCCCGGAAACCCCCGAAAGGTGAGGCGAGTCATGGCTGGCTCTCAGAATTCCGACACACCTGGAATCGGATGGTTGCCGTCCAATTCGGCGTGGAGGCAGTTGAATCGCTCCTGTGCCTCAAGAGAGGTGGGAGCGTCGAGCACATGCACCGTCGCTGCGGCTAGCTCTTTGATTGCTTTCACGTAGTCCGTGTCGTAAGCATCGCCGCTAGCTTCAAAGGCGTTGGCACACAACTGCCGCACAACTGCGGTCTCGCCAGGTTTCATGCTTGCTAGGCGCTTGCCATCTAGGTTCTTCAGCACAGACCGCAGCATCAGGTACGGGTCTTTGGCTGAGTCTGGGACGTTGGGCATCTGTTTCCCCTTCTAGTCGGACTTCGGTTCGTACATGCAAAACTCCCACCACTGCGCCAGCGTGTTGTCCGGTCTGTGGGCCAGTAGCCGCGAGGGATCGCCCGGCAGGAAACCGTTCTGGTCGACCTCACCCAAACCGAGCTCGGTCGCCAAACCTTGCAGGGTATCGGTGAGCTCGTCGAGCCGATTACGGTCACCAGGCGACGCGCCCTTGGTGTGGATGTCCCAGCGCAGGCGCTCGAACACCGCGGCGACGCGGGAGAAGTTGAACACGACGTTCGGATCGACCGGCGGCTTACCCTGACGCCAGCGGGACTCGTTATCGAACTCAGCCCAGCCGCGGATCACGGACGCGTATTGGTCCACGGTCATGTGATACTCGCTCATCTCATCTCCTCAAGTAGCCTGTCCACCTCGGCGCCGAAACCGTCAGCGTGGCCGCCCGACGCCAACGGAATCGCCTTGGCGATCCGCACCAGATCGGCCCGCGCCTGCGCCAACGGCGTCAAACCGGGGTGCCGCACAACCACATCACCACGGCCCGGAACCAGAATGCCCCGCTCGTCCACATCACGTTTGATCCGCACGTAAAGCGAAGTCGTTTCACAGAAAAGGCACAGCAGGTCCTGGTCGATGCCGTGCCAGCGGCCGTCCCGGTACAGCCGGTGTGACTGACGATCCCACACCGCGCGGGCCACCGGGTCCAGCGGTCGCGGAGGGTCGGAAACTTGCTTGCTCATGCCCTTACTACACCTCATCCAGATTTAATTAGACGCGCTAAGGCGCGCTTACACTTGTCCCGAAGGGGTCGCCGAAGGCGACCCTCCCCAGAGATTTTCCGGCCCCCCGCAAGCCTCTGCCCTGCGGTTTTGCGTGGATTGTCATGGTCGGAATGCCTTGTGTAGCAATCCTTTTGGGATGGTCGAATTGTGGTGGGATGCAGCACTTTTGATCCATGGTTCACGGTCACTTCCTGACCGTTTGAGCAGGTCAGACTAGCTGCGCTGCGCGCTTTTGTCGGGTCGCCGGGATCGAGGATTGTCTTAGTCACTTACCCCAGCCTTTGGCGTTTGACCGTGGTGTCGCGCTGCGCGTCGTTCGGTGCGAATCGGCCATGATCACTGCCAACCACATGTCTCAGCCACAAGGTCATCGACGTGCCGCGTGTGCCTGCGGTGGTCGGCGTCGTGCAGGACTACTCGGCGCCGGCCGTTCGGTGTGACGTAGGGCTTGAGGATGCGGCCGTGGTGCGCGGTCTCCACGGTCTTGCCCCACCGGGTGCCTTGGGGTACGCGGCGGTCGAGTGCCCGCACCTGGCCGCCATCGTTGGGTGTGACTTGGTACAGGCCCCTCGAATCCGGTCGGGTCGCGCCACTGCTCCGCGGTCACGCTTCCTGCCTTTGCCTGATTTGGATAGCGAACGTGCTGTGCTTGCGCGGGCAGACGGCAATAGACAGGTCCGCCGCGAACCAGTGCCGGTGATCGCACCGCGGGCAGACCACTTGGACCAACGACTGACCGCGGGGGTCGGTTCGGCGCTGGCGGATGAGTGCGGGTCTCATGCTGGCTCCTGTCGGGTGCGTGCGTTTGTTAGGGCTCGATGGACGCGGTCGGTGTAGCCGGGCGCGCCGATCGCGCAGCCGTTCCGATGCCCTTGGGTGGCCACATGAAACCCGCACTGATGGCACCGGCCGGGACCGGCCGAGGCGGCAAAGGTGCTTTGCTGCACCGGGTCGGGGGGTGTCCCTGTGGACCCGGTGCACTCGGCTAACCTGGCGAACCCGGCATCATCTTCTGCGCCAGGTTCGCCGGGCGGAGACACGTTCTGGGCGCCAGACCCGTCAGAACCCGTCAACCCGTCAGAATCGCTGGTAGACAGCTTGACACGTCTGACGGGTTCTGACGGGTTGACGGGTTGACCAAGCAACCCGTCAGAAGGAAAACCCGGTTTAACCTGCGGGTTGACGGGTTCTGACGGGTTCTGACGGGTATACCGCGTGAAATCGTCCTCGAAGTCCTCCAAGCGGTAGCCGCGGGCCGACGCATCCGTGTTGCGTGTCGGCTTAATGTGGAATTCCCGCAGCCGGTAGGCGAGTTTGCTCGTGGTTAGCTCAAAATCGTTCCACGGTGATTCTTCGATGCCGCGCAGCGCCGCGACCAACGCAGCGGACCCTAGGAATGGCACCCTTTTGGCGGCAAACACTGATCGGATGTCGGCAAGCAACTTGACCGACGACGACTTGTCCTCGTCGGCGGCGTCGGCAGCGGCCACCAGTGCATCGCACGCGGCGCGCGCCGTCTTTGGCCAGTGGTTGCCGGCGGCGTCGGCGACGGCGATCAACGGCTCCCAGGTGTCGGCGGCGCGGTCTTCGACGGGCATCTGCGGCTCGGCCTCCGACAGTCCGGCTTGGGCCTGAGCCCACGCGGCGAGCCGGTTCCGTAACTGTTCGAGCGATGGGCCGTCACGCCGGGCGCGGAACTGGCTCACTGTCTCGCCGGGCGCGCGGCGGCGCATGGCGATGTTGATGGCGCGGTCGGTGATGGTGTCCGGTAGGCTGCCGATCCCGGCGAGGGCGGCCATCGCGAAAACCGGGAACGGCGTGGGAACCTGCAACGGGCCGACGCAGCGCAGCGCGGGACGTCCGCGCTGATGGCCCGCGTTGAGCAGCTTCCGAAGATCTTCGTTCTGTTCGGCGAGTTTCTTTGTTCCCCAGAGCGTGTCGGCCTCGTCGATGATCAACGTGGGCGGATGCTCCCCGCCGAGCGAGCGGAAGATAGCCGCTACGGTGGCGTCAGCGGTCGCCAATGGCTCGTGACACGTACCGCTGATGATGTCAAGCAATCGGGTTTTGCCGCAGCGTTTTTCGGGACTGGTGATCGCGAGGCGCGGCGCGCAGTCGAACGACGGCAGGGCGTGCGTCGCTGCGATCCACAACGCCGCGGCACACGCTGAATGCTCGTCGCGGAACGCGGTGTAGCGCTTAAGCGTATCGCGTAGCTCGTCGAGCAGCGCGGCGCCGTCAAGGTTGTCGTCCTGGGCGCACCACTCCCTATCGGTTCCGGTTCCCGGTCGGTTCCCGGAACTGGGAACCGCGCCGTTGTCAACCGCGTACTTCCCTGACTCGGCCAACTTCCGGCCGCGCTCAGCGAGGTTGTCGAGGCTCATGCGACCAGCTCCCACCGCGCCGCGATGGTCTCGGCGATGCGCTGGCTGTCGCCGCCGGTCCGCCACATCGCCTGCAAAGCTGTCCGGTTCGGGGCTGGGAGTAGCCCGTGGCCGAGCAGGTGACGCACCGCGGCCTCGTAGCCGGCCGCACCGGGAGGCCGGCTATGCCAGGGATCACCACCAGGAAGTCGGCGCGAGGCTGCTCGCCGAAGCTGTAGCTGGCGGCAGTAGGCGGTAGAATCCCGGTCATCGACTTTGGCGGTCGTCGTGGGAGCCGTCCCGGCAGCGGGGCGGCTTTCTCGTGTGGTCATACCGAGACGGCCTCGGTGAGTCGATCCACGTAGGCGGCAAGGGATTCCGATGTGATGAACCCGCGGCGGCCAATGTTGACTTTGGTAATTTCGCCGCGCTTGATCAGATCGTAGATGGTGGTGTGTCCGATGCCGCCGAGCAGTGCTCGGGCCTCTGGGATAGACACTAGGCGCTTAACTACCTCGCTCATGCACGCTTCGCTTTCATTCGTTCGTTTCCGCTGGTGTGTCAGCGGCTATTGACTAGCGTGGCATATTTCTGGCAAGGTTTCCCTTGTCAGAAAAGTTGTCTTGTTGGCAAGGTGGCACAATGAGAGAGACGTGCTATTTCCTCGGCGGCCGGGGTGAGGCGAGGTACGACGCCGGCCCAGCCGATGTGGTTGATGTCGGCAACCGCGTAGTGCCGCGCAGAATCCTGGCGGCGATTGAAGGTAGACGGAACGAACCAGACGTAGCCATGATTATCGAAGTCCGCCAAGGGCTTCCGGTCTGTACTGAGCTACGTTTTATCAGTCGCGCCGATGGGCCGGAGGTCCGCGCCAGGGATTTGAAGTCTGCCCCGATCCTCGACTGGGCCGATGAGATTGTCGCCGCGTGCAGTTGGGTGCGGATGGAATCCGGCGGGATCATGCAAGTGAGCGGCGAGGACGCCCTCGCCCGGGCGCGCCGCGATCTCAACCAGGCCCGGGCGGGGCGCCCAAGGGTGTCACCAGAGCATCTAGAGATGGTCGCCAGGGTCTATCGCGAGCACGCCGACGACAGGCCGACCCATGCGGTACAGCGTGCGTTCGGCGGTTCCTATCGAACCGCGGCAAGGAATATCGAGCGTGCCCGCGATGCGGGCCTGTTACCCCCGACCACCCCCGGCAAAAAGAAGGCGTGAAAATGACGAATCGCCAACAGCTACCACCGCAGATCAAGAAGGTCTCGGTCGGCGATCGCCGCACCGGCAAACCAGTGGTGCGATACGAGTTAACCGTCGATGTCGGCCGTGACCGCGAGACGGGGAAGCGGCGCCAGATTAGGCGGCGACTCGCGACTGAGAAGGCGGCGCGAGATGAGCTGTCCAAGATCCAGGGCGGCGTCACCGCAGGCAGCTACGTTCACCCCTCCCGGCTGACGGTGGACCAGGCCTGCGAGGCGTGGCTGGCGAGCAAGCACGCGCTGAAGGCCTCGACGCTTGCCGGCCACCGTGTGAAGCTGGCGGCGCTGCGCGACGAGCTCGGCTACGTCGAGATCCAGAAACTCAGCAAGGCCGACCTTGACGGGTTAGTGGGCCGGCTGCGGCGCGGCGAGGTCGAGGGCCGCAAAAGGTGGACACCGCGCTCGTGCAACTACCTGCTGTACCTGACGACCGTGGTTCTTGACGACCAGGTGAAGCAGGGCCACGTGGTGCGCAACGTCGCACGGCTGGTAGACCGGGTAGCCGGCGACCCCCAGAAGTACCGCACTCTCACCGGCAAGGAGATGTTCGCCATCCTCGACCACGACTGCCGTGACCGGCACCTGTGGGCACTTGCCCTGTACGGGCTACGCAGGGGGGAGATCGCCGGACTGCAGTGGGCGAGCGTCGATGTGAAGGCCAAGACGGTCACCATCGCCGCCAACCGCGTGGCGATCGGCAAGCAGATCGTGACCGGTACCCCGAAGTCTAAGGCGAGTAACCGCACGCTGCCGATGCCCGACGAGGTGGTGGATCTGCTGAAGGCCGCACGCAAGCGGCAGGCGGCCGAACGACTGGCCTTCGGCGAGGGCTACGGCCCGGGTGAGTACGTTGCCAGCGATGAGACCGGGCGGCCCTACCACCCGAACCTGTTGTCGTTCCGGTGGGGTCGGATGCTCGACGACCTGAAGATCAAGCGGGTGAGGCTGCACGACGCGCGGCATTCCTGCGCGACGCTGATGCACCTGCGCCAGGTTCCTATCGCGGTGATCGCCGCATGGCTCGGGCACGCCAGCGCGGCATTCACCTTGTCGGTGTACGCGCACAGCCAGGATGACGCTCTCAAGGCGGCCGCGGCGAGTTTCGGTCGAGTTGTGACAATCGGTGACACCGACGCGGGCTCGAAAGCCTAGCGGCGAGCACTGACAACGCTCCTACCAGCGCGGACGCCGTGCCCCCAGTCGGACTCGAACCGACACTGGACGGATTTTAAGTCCGCTGCCTCTGCCAATTGGGCTATGGGGGCCCGGCGGCGAATGTAGCGCGCGCGTTGGGTCGCCCGGGCACCACGCCCCGCCGAAACCGGCAAAAACCTCCAGATGCGCCACGGCCGCGCGTGCCCTAGGATCGCCGCGCCCTGGCGCCGGTGGCGCTTGGCCGGCCGGTCTCAGATGACGGCGCGATGTCGCCCGGAAGCACTCCGTTAAAACTGCCGACAGCCGCGTTAAGAAGCCGTAAACGGCTGTCACCCTAGCCTTTTCCGCCGGGAATGTGGAGTCATGCGTCGTTAGCCTTACGCCAACGCACAGGGGTCGTTACGGCAACGCACAGGGTCGACTCACCGCAGGTGGGCCGTCATTTTCCGAGCACTGGGAGCAGCAGATGTCCTTTTTGACCGCAATACCCGAAGAGTTGCTGGCCGCGGCGGCGCAGCTGGAGGGGATCGGCAATTCGCTGACGGCGCAGAACGCCGGTGCCGCGGCGCCGACGACGGCGATCGCGCCGGCCGCCGCCGACCCGGTGTCGGGGCTGCAGGCGTCGATCTTCGCGACCTACGGCACGCTGTACCAGCAGATCGCCTCCGAGGCGCAGGCCATGCAACAGCAGTTCGTCAGCACCCTGGGCCTGAGCTCGGGCACCTATAGCCAGACCGAGACGGCCAACGCCGCCGCCACCGCGGCAAGCAGCGGCAACGGCTTTGCCGACTGGCTCAACGGGATCAGCACGGCCCTTGGCGGACCGACGACGAGCATCGGGGGCCAGCCGTTCAGCCTGTCCGGCAACTCGGCCAACTTCTTGAGTTTCGAGGCCGGCAACTGGGCCTCGGCGATGTCGGACTGCCTCGGCATGGCGGGTGGCGGCCTGCTGCCGACGGCAACGGCCGACGCGGGCGACGCCGCCGGCGCGGCGGCGGGCGCCGCGGACGCCGTCGGCTACACGGCGCCCGCAGGCACGGGCATGGTCGCGCCGATGGCCGGCATGGGCCAGGCGACCATGGTCGGCAGGCTGGCCGTGCCGCCCAGCTGGGCCAGCAGTCTGCCCGCGGGTGCCACGCCCGCCACCGCCGTGCAGACGGTCGGCTGGACGGCCGCGGCCCCGCAGGCCGGGCCGGGGACGATCGTGCCCGGCATGCCCGGGCTGGGCACCGCCGCGCGCAACAGCGCCGGTTTCGGCGCGCCGCGCTACGGCGTCAAGCCCATCGTCATGCCCAAGCCGACGGCCGTCTAACCAGACAACTCCACTCCAAAACAGTTCAAAGGAAACGGGATACAGATGGTTTTGGATTTTGCAGCTCTGCCCCCCGAGATCAACTCGGCGCTCATGTACGCCGGCGCCGGTTCGGGACCGCTGATGGCGGCGGCGACGGCCTGGAACAACCTGGCCGCCGAACTGACCACCACCGCGACGTCGTGGGAGTCCGTCATCGGCACGCTGACCGGCGAGCAGTGGACGGGCGCGGGGTCGGCCGCCGCGGCGGCCGCCGCCCAGCCCTACGTGAGCTGGCTGACCACCACCGCCGCGGCGGCCGAGCAGGCGGGGGCCCAGGCGGCGACGTCGGCCGCGGCCTACGAGGCCGCGTTCGCCGGAACGGTGCCGCCGCCGGTGATCGCCGCGAACCGGGCGCAGCTGGCGGCGCTGGTGGCGACCAACTTCCTGGGCATCAACACACCGGCGATCATGGCCACCGAGGCGCTGTATGCCGAGATGTGGGTCCAGGACGCGATGACGATGTACACCTACGCGGCTGCCTCGGCGGCGTCCGGCGTCCTGCAACCGCTGACACCGGTGGGACAGCTGAGCAATCCCGCCGCGGCGGGCATCCAGTCGGCCGCCACGTCGGCGGCGTTCACCAACGCCGCCGCCTCCCCCGCGGCATCGGGTCTGGGCGGGATCCTGTCCAACCTGACCGGATTGCTCGGCGGCGAGTCGATCGGCACGGGTCTCTGGAACATGTTGCCCGCCAACGTCCAGACCACCCTCACCGCGCTGGACGGGTTCCTGGGTACCCCGTTCATCTTCAACGGCATCCAGCAGGTCGGCGTCACCGCGGCGTGGTTCGTCGGCAACACCATCCCCACCGCGGTGTCGCTGGGGCACACCCTCGCCAGCGCCGCGCCGGCCGCCGCGGCCAGCGATGTCGCGGGTGCGGCCGCCGGAGCCGAAGCGGCACTGGCGAGCAGCGCGGGCGGGGCAATGACGGCAGGGCTGGGCGGGGCCTCCGCGGTCGGCGGCCTGTCCGTGCCGGCCAGTTGGTCGGCGGCGGCTCCCGCGACGCTGGCGTCCTCGGCGGCTCCGCTGGAGGGCTCGGGGTGGACCGTCGCCTCCGAGGCCGAGCCGGTCGCGGCGATGCCCGGCATGCCCGGCGTGGCGGGGGCGGCCAAGGGCGCCGGCGCCTACGGCTCGGGGCCGCGGTACGGCTTCAAGCCCGTCGTCATGCCCAAACAGGTCGTCGTCTGAGCCGGCGCAGACGGAGGTAAATGAAAATCGCCCAACATAGTGATCAATTGGCCAGTAGGCCGTAATCTATGCGTGACGCGGCTCACACCGCGTCGAACAGGCTTCAAGAAAAGGAGAAAGGCAACATGGCAACACGCTTTATGACTGACCCGCATGAGATGCGGGCA
>NZ_JCALCJ010000013.1:0-112610 GCF_059812295.1 Mycobacterium sp. NGS63 | reverse complement strand
CCTAGCCGCGCGCGCATCCGATCGCGTGCAGCCGGCGTTGCACGCGCGCGATGTCACCCTCTGACGGCAACTGGTCGGTGACGTAGGTGATCGCCACCCCGACGTCGGCGGCGCTGATCGACCGGCACTGGCGCACGATCAGTTCTCTTGTAATGGCGGTGATCTCGTCGTCGGATACGCGCCGATGCGGCAAAGGCGTCGACGGCACATAACCGGCGCGCAGAAAAGCGACGATGCTCGACACCCAATGGGACAGGTCCATACGTCCACCTCGCTCACCGCCACACGCTGTGTATTAGCGGCACTTAGCAACCTATCAGCGGCAGCGCCAACAGCCCGGTAAGACAACGCAGTTACTTACAACTATTTATGAATTTTTCAGTCTTGTCGCCGAATCCTTAGCGCTTTAACAATTTCGAATCGCGCCCGGGCCTGGCGCGCCGTAACGGCGTTTGGCCACAACACTTCCTAGTATTGCCCGGTGCAGGATCGCTATGGAACCGATATCCTCGCCGCGGGCCGGCGCAAGTCCCGCTCCACTGAGCACCCGGCCGAGCCCGGCCTGGTGGTCGAGGACGCAACGAGCGGCTACGTCGGCGCGGTGGTGCGCGTCGAATACGGTCGCGTCGACCTGGAGGACCGGCACGGCCACGTCCGCGGCTTTCCCCTCGGCCCCGGCTACCTGCTCGACGGCCAACCGGTGATCCTCACCGCACCGCCCCGCCGGGCGCCGAAAGCCAACGGTAGGACGGCATCCGGTTCGGTCGCGGTGTCGGGCGTGCGAGCGCGGGTCGCCCGCGCCAGCCGGATCTACGTCGAGGGCCGTCACGACGCCGAACTGATCGCGCAGGTGTGGGGGGAGGACCTGCGCATCGAGGGCGTCGTGGTCGAGCACCTGGGCGGCGTCGACGACCTGGTGGGCATCGTGGCCGAGTTCCGGCCCGGCCCGGGCCGGCGCCTGGGCGTGCTGGTCGACCACCTCGTCGCGGGCTCCAAGGAGGCGCGGATCGCCGACGCGGTGCGCAACGGACCCGGCGGGCCCGACACCCTTGTCGTGGGGCATCCCTACGTGGACATTTGGCAGGCCGTCAAGCCGCAGCGACTCGGCCTGGCGGCCTGGCCGACGGTCCCGCGGCACGTCGAATGGAAGCACGGCGCCTGCGCGGCGCTGGGCCTACCGCACGCCAACCAGGCCGACATCGCGAGGGCCTGGCGGCGCATCCGTTCGAGGGTGCGCGACTGGAACGATCTGGAACCGGCGCTCATCGGCCGCGTCGAGGAACTCATCGACTTCGTGACGTGATCTCGGTGCCGTACAAGCTCACGCGAATCGGACTGTGGTGCGCTGGGTTCCGAGGTCGATGGACCCGTCGTCGGTGGCCACCGAGGCCTCCACGACGTCGCCGTCCTGCAGGTAGTCGCGGTTGCCGGCCTGGCGCGCGAAGAACATCCTCCACTTCAGCGACGGCGGCAGCAGGTTGCCGACGATCTGCGCCGGCTTCGGCGGCGCGCTCAGCGCGGTGCCCGCCGGGGTGCCGGTGAGCACCAGGTCTCCCGCGGCGAGCTCCTGGAATTGCGTGAGCGACTGCAGCGCCTCCAGCGGCCGGTACAGCATGTCGCCCTCGACGAGCGCGTTTTGCCGCTCCTGGCCGTTGACGCTCAGGCGCAGCCGCAGTTCGCCGAACCGCTCCAGCTCGCCTGCGGTCAGCAGGACGAGTTCCGGCCCGACCGGCGTGAACGTCGGATAGGACTTGGCCTCGTAGAACTGGGTCTGCGGAAGTTGGATGTCGCGCGCGGAGACGTCGTTGACGACGACGAGTCCCGCGATGAACTCGGCGAGGTTCGCCTCGGAAATGGTTGTGCCGACACCGATTGCGCGCCCGATCACCAGCCCGATCTCGACCTCGTAGTCGAGCAGCTTGACGTGCGGTGGTTTGACGATGTCGGCGAACGGACCGTTGATCGACGCCGACGCCTTGCGGAAGAAGGTCAGCGGAACCGATGCGGGATCCATGCCCGCGTCCTTGACATGCGACCCGAAGTTGGTCATCTGGGCCACAACTCGGCATGGCCGGGTCACCGGAGAGATCAGCTCCAGGTCGTCCAGGGCGACGGTGTCGGTGCCGGAGGCCTGGACAGCTGAGTCCAGGGCGGCCCGGTCGGACAGCAGCCCCGCGGTGGTGGTGGCCGCGGTGTCGATCTTTGCGGCGCCGGCTGGAGTCTTGAGCCACCAGGCGTGG
This sequence comes from Mycobacterium sp. NGS63, assembly GCF_059812295.1. Lineage (NCBI taxonomy): Bacteria > Bacillati > Actinomycetota > Actinomycetes > Mycobacteriales > Mycobacteriaceae > Mycobacterium > Mycobacterium sp. NGS63. The sequence goes on along the minus strand of NZ_JCALCJ010000013.1, from coordinate 110,370 downwards.
CCGGTTTCGGAGGCGGTGTGCAGGACGGAAGCGGTCATCGGCGTCTCTACGGTAACCGACCAAACCGCGAAATCAACGCCGACGTGCTGGAGTTCGCCCGGCCGTTGGCGCGAGCGCCACCAGCACCGCGCCGCCCGCGAAAACCAGCGCGGTCACCCACGCATAGCGGCCGTCGGGTGCGAAGCCCCACGCGGCGAGGAACGACAACCCGTAGGCCGCCATCACCGCACCGGCCAGCAGCACGGGCTCGGCCCAGCGATCCCGCAGCGGCACACCGATCGTCGGCAGCGGCGCGGCGAAAGCGCGCCGCCCCCACCACAACAGCACCATCTCGACCGCCAGCACCACGCCCAAGACGGCCACCCACTCCAGCCTGGCCAGCCACCAGTGGGCCGTACCCAGCGCAGGTTGCGGCAACAGCCCGGCCGGATAGCCGACGATCGCCACGATCACGACGGGGATCATGTGCCACAGATAGAGGGCCATGACGTTGTCGTTGCCTATGGCCAGTACGCGTTTGACGAGATCCGCGCGCAGCGCCCGGTTCAGTGCGGGCGCGAGCGTGATCACCAATCCGGCCTGCGCGCAGCCGAAGGCCAGCAGCGCCGCCGTGGGCGGGGTGGTGTTGTCGATGGTTTGCCCGGGCACCCCGATCATGCTCACCGGATAGGGGCCCAGCGCGGTCAACAGCGCCAGCGCGATCCCCGAGACCACCGCGAGCACGGCCGATCGGCGGATCGCCAACGACCCGCCCCGCCAAGCGATTCCGAGCTGGTAGAACGTCCCCCAGCACAGCAGGTAGTTGGCCCACGCGAGGTGGTGCACATGACCGACGATCGATGCGACGTCCACCGCCACCACCGCCGCGGCCAGCGCCGCCGGCACCAGCAGCCCCCAACGGCGATGTGCGGCAATGGCGATCGGCGTCAGCGACACCACCATCAGGTAGACCGCCAGGAACCACAGGTGCATCGCCACCGCCCACCCGGCGTACTGAAGCGTCGAGCCCGACACGCCAGCCGCGGCGAGCGCCACCACGACCACCGACACCAGCGCGACGTACGCCGCCGTCGGGCCCAGCACCCGCGCCAGCCGGCGGCGAAGCCACTCCTGCCGCGACACCCCCTCGGCCTCACGCCGGCGCGCCCAGGACACCGCGCCGGCGTAGCCGGCCACCACGAAGAACGTCGGAACGGCTTGAAACGGCCACGTCAGCCACTGCGTCCAGGGCAGGTCGACGAGCGGGTTCTGCCGGCCGAACGACCCGTCGTGATAGGTCACCGATCCCGCCAGCCAATGCCCCAGCACGATGAGGACCACACCGGACACCCGGTAGAAGTCCACCGCCAAGTCGCGGACCGGTCGCGCCGTGTGCACCCGCGCCACGGTACCCGCCGCACGGCCCGAAGTCGTTTGGCGCACAATGAGCCCATGCGACTGGCTCATCTCGCCGAACTCGAAGTCGGACGGCTCGGCCTGGGCGCGATGGGCATGTCCGTCGCCTACGCCGGCGCCGGAACCGACGACGCCGAGTCGATCCGCACGGTGCATCGCGCCATCGACCTCGGCGTCACGCTGATCGACACGGCCGAGGTCTACGGCCCCTACGCCAACGAGGAGCTGGTGGCGCGCGCCCTGCGCGGCCGGCGCGACCAGGTGGTGCTGGCGACGAAGTTCGGCCTGATCTCCCACACCGGCCGCAACGGCCTCGACAGCAGCCCCTCCAACATCCGCATCGCCGTGGACGGCTCGCTGCGCAGACTGGAGACCGACCGCATCGACCTCTACTTCCAGCACCGCCTCGACCGCGAGACCCCGATCGAGGAGACGATCGGGGCGCTGGCCGAGCTCGTCAGCGCCGGAAAGGTCCGCCACATCGGCCTTTCCGAGGTCGGGGTCAACACCATTCGCCGCGCCCACGCCGTGCACCCCGTCACCGCCGTGCAGTCCGAGTACTCGGTGTGGACGCGCGACCCCGAGGACGGGGTGCTCGACGTCCTGCGCGAACTCGGCATCGGGTTCGTCGCCTACTCGCCGCTCGGGCGCGGTTTTCTCACCGGCGCAATCCGTTCCAACAGCGAGCTGCCCGACAGCGATTACCGCAAGACCAACCCGCGCTTCTTCTCCGAGAACTTCGGCCACAACCTCGACAGCGCCGACGAGTTGCGGGGCATCGCCGCCGACGTCGGCGCCACCCCCGCCCAGGTCGCGTTGGCCTGGCTGCTCGCGAAAGGGCCTGACATCGTGCCGATTCCGGGAACCAAGCGCGTCGCGCGGCTCGAGGAGAACGCCGCCGCCGATACCGTCGTGCTCACCCCCGAGCAGCTGGCCAGACTCGACCGGCTCACGCCGCCCGTCGGCGGCCACCACGCCGAGGCGCAAATGGGCTGGATCGATCGCTAATGGGCGCCGAAAAGAAACTGGTGATCGGCGCCAGCGGCTTTCTGGGGTCCCATGTCACGCGGCAGCTGGCCGCCTCGGGGGCCGACGTACGAGTCATGTTGCGCCACACCAGTTCCACCGAGGGAATCGACGACCTGCCCGTCGAACGGTGCTATGGCGACGTCTTCGACGACACCGCCCTGCGCGAGGCCATGGCCGGGTGTGACGTCGTGTACTACTGCGTCGTCGACGCCCGGATGTGGCTGCGCGATCCGGCGCCGTTGTTCCGCACCAACGTCGACGGGCTGCGGCACGTTCTCGATGCCGCCCTGGACGCCGAGCTCAAGAAGTTCGTATACACCAGCACCACGGGCTCTTTGGCGATCAGCGACACCAGGCCGGTCACCGAGGACGATCCGCACAACTGGGACCAGGGCGGCGCCTATATCGAGGCCCGGGTGGCCGGCGAACAGCTGCTGCTGTCCTATGCCCGGGACAAGGGGCTGCCCGCCGTGGCGATGTGCATCTCCACCACCTACGGCCCGGGCGACTGGGCGCCCACCCCGCACGGCTCCGTGATCTCGCTGGTCGCCACGGGGCGGTTCCCGTTCTACCTGGGCTACTCGGCGGAGGTGGTGGGTATCGAAGACGCCGCCCGGGCAATGCTTTTGGCGGCCGAACACGGACGCAACGGCGAACGCTACATCATCTCCGACAAGTACCTGAGCATCCGGGAGCTGCACCGCATCGCGGCGTCCGCCGTGGGCCGGCGGCCACCGCGCATACCCGTCCCGATGCCGGTGCTGCGCGCCGGCGCGCGTGTCAACGACCTGGCGGCGCGGCTGCTGCGCCGCGACCTTCCGTTTGCCTACGTCGGGATGCGCATGGCGGAGCTGATGTCGCCGCTCGACCACTCCAAGGCCGAACGCGAACTCGGCTGGAAACCCGAACCCGTCGAAGACTCGATCCGCAAGGCCGCGATCTTCTTTGCTTCACGAGGCTAGCGCGCCCGGGCCGTACTTCTTCTCGATCAGCGCCCACGGATCGGCGTACGGGCCGCGCCCCTCGGCCCTGCGCTGCAGCTTGAGCACCGCGCGCAGCAGCGGCCGCAAGATCGGGCCGAGCGCGCGCAACACGACGCGCAGGCGACGCTGAGAGGCGGCGACCCAGGCCACCGTCTCGGGCCAGTTGTGCTCCTGAAAGTCAAGCAGCGCTTGGGCTTCGGTGGTGTCGAACCAGCCTGTGAAACTCCAGCCGCGGTCGTCGTCGGGGTCGCCGGGCAGGCTGGCCGAGGGGCCGAGGCGGCCCAGCCCCAGGGCGGCCATCACGTCGTCCTCCAGGTCGCGCTGCAACTTGACGTACGACTCGTTGCCGCCGATGAGCAACACCTTGCCGGCGATCGCGGCCCCGCGGTCGACGCCGTTGGCGAACGCCAGCGCCACGTCGCGCGCGTCGACGGCGTGGATGCGGTTGTCGCGCGGCATCGACTGCACCAGCACCAGGTAGTCGCCATCGAAATTCGTCTGCCCATCCGGGGAGATCACGCCACCCAACCGGAACAGCGCGTGCCGCAGTCCGCTGGCGCGGACGGCCGCCTCGGCCAGCACCTTGTCCTCGCCGTACTGGTCGATCGGCTGCACCGGCGTGTCCGGGGTGATGAGCTCGGGATGCCGGTAGGGGTTGACCGACCCGTAGACCGCGGCGCTGGATGCCATCAGGAACAGCGGGGGATCGTCCAGCGTCGCGGCGGCCGCCAGCAGGTTCTCGGTGCCGCCCACGTTGACCCGCCGCGCCAGCCCGGGATTGCGATACGACGGCGGAGAAACGATGGCCGCCAGGTGAACGATCGCCTCGGGACGGTGGGCAGCGACCAGGTCGCGCACCGCCGCGGCGTCCGTCAGGTCGGCGTAGGCCACCACCAATTTGCCTGGGCCCTCGGACAATTCGACGGCGGCGGCCGCGGTCTTGTCGGTCCGTAGGTCCGTGGCGACGACGGTGTGGTCCCGGTCGAGCAGGATCTGCGTGCAGCGCCTGCCGACCTGTCCGAACGCGCCGGTCACCAAGACGGTGCCCACGCCTCAGCTCCCCAGCATCCGGTTGGCGAGCTTGGCGGCCACCCGCCGGATGCGCGGCGAAATGTAGACCGAGAACACCGGGGTGACGATGTCCTCGCGCAGCCGAGTCAGCTTGGAGCTCTTGATAAGCCATTGCCCGTCGACGTTCTGGTAGGTCTCGTGGTAGTGGCCGTAGCCGACGAGGGTCACGCCGGGCCCGAAGCGCACGACGTCTTGCAGCGCCCACACCCCGCGCGCCGTCGTCGGCGACGTCAGCTCGATCTCGGGCGCGTGCACCTGGTGCGCCGTCGCCTGCGCGGGCCGTCCGATGCCCTTGCGGGTGAACGCCACGAAGTCGTCGGCGCCGACGATCAGCTTGCCGCCGGCCTCGGAGGTGTCGCTGACGAAGTCGTCGGTGAAGATGGCCCGCCACGCCGCCCAGTCCTTGCTGTCGAGGTATCGGCAGTAGCGGGCCTTGAGCTGCTTGATGGCCTCGATCGCCAGCAGCGTGGCGTTGTCGTGTGCGGTCTGCTCGGTCATGGGGCCCCGATTCCGGCAGCGTGACAGTTCACGCCGAAACTGTAACCCTTCAGGCTTTGAAGTAGACGATCTGGTGCGAGGTGGCCAGCAGGGCGCCGTCGCGGCTCCACAGCCGCGCGCTCTGGTCGAAGTAGCCGCCGGAGAAGCGGTGGGCGTGGGCGGTCGCCAGGACGAAGTCGGCGCCCACCCGGTCGAGCTCCTGCCGGCCGGCGAGGAAATAGGTGGTCAGCGAGATCGTGCCGGCGGGCAGCACGGCGCCGCGGCGCAGGAAAACCCGCGGGTAGAAGACGTCACACAGGGCGGCCAGCGCCGGATAGTCGAGGGGCCGTCGCGCCCTGTCGCGCACCCACAACGTGGTCGTCGACGACGGGCTCGGTTGTCCGTCCACGACGGGGATCGGGCCGTCGACGAACCGCATGTCGTACAACCGTGCCCAGGTGACGACGTCGCCCATGGCGCCGGGTGCGATCGGCTCGGGCGGTGGTGCCTGCGGCGGGCGCGCCTCGGTGTCGGCCCAGCTGTCCCGCACGGTCGCGAACACCGCCGTCGCGGTGGCCTTGACCTGTCCGTCCTGGTCGAGCTCGACGCTCCAGTGCTGGTTGGTGCGGTTGGTGCGCACGGCCCGAAGGGACAGGTCGAAGGCGCCGTCGGCGACGGGCGCGGCGTAGTTGAGCGTCAGCGCCAGCGGCTCGCCGGCGCGGTCGGGATGGGTCTCGATGGCGCGCACGATGGCGGCCGCGGTGATGCCGCCGAACGGGCCCACCATGTTGGCCCACTCCGGGTGCGTCGCGCCGCGCCGGACGTCCGCGCCGACCTCGTCGAGGTGCACGGCGTCGTCGAAGGGGTGATTACCGGTCATGCGAATCCCCGGCAGACTACTGGGCCGAGCGGCCCATGTCGCGCGGACCCCCGGGGCGCCCCTCGCGACCCTGACCGGCCTGTATAGTCACGAAGCGGTGCTGTACAGTCGCCCAGCACAAGCGCAACTCTCGAACAGCACGGGAGGCCATCGGCGATGACCCGCAGGCGAATTCGATGCCGCCAATGAGCGGCGAGACCGTGGCGGAGTTCCGCAGCCGGGCCCGGGCCTGGCTGGCCGAGAACCTGCCCCGCCTGGACTCCGACGACGCGATGGTCCTCGAGCGCGACGAACTGACGTCCTGGCACCGCGCCCGCGAGCTGCAGAAAAGGTTGTACGACGGGGGATTCGCCGGGATCTGCTTTCCCCGCGAGTACGGCGGGCTCGGGCTGGGCTACGAATACAAGAAGGCGTTCGACGCCGAGGCCCTGGCTTACGAGACGCCGCTGCTGCTCAACGTCCCGTCGTTCGCCATTTGCTGCGCGACGATCCTCGACATGGGCAGCGAGGAGCAGAAACGCACCCACATCGCGGCGGCGCTGCGCGGCGACGAAGTGCTTGTGCAGCTGCTGTCCGAACCCAGCGGCGGGTCGGACCTCGCGGGCGTCATCACCCGCGCCGACCGCCGGGACGGGCGATGGATCCTCAACGGCGCCAAGACCTGGAGCACCTGGGCGTTCGCCGCCGACTACGGCCTGTGCCTGGCCCGAACCGACTGGGACGCACCCAAACACGAAGGCCTGACGATGTTTCTGGTGCCGCTGCACCACCCCGGGGTGACGATCAGCCGCATCCAGCAGGTCAACGGCTCGGTTGAGTTCTGCGAGGAGTTCTTCGACGACGTCGATTTGGGCGACGACGCCGTCGTGGGGGAGCCGGGCAAGGGCTGGGAGGTCGCGTCGCGCCAGCTCTACCACGAGCGCCGCACCATGGGCGACGGCTCGGAATACACGAGCGGGCCCGGAATCGCTGAGGCCGAAGATGTTTCGGTCGACCTGATGGCGTTGGTCGAGCGCACCGGGCAGGGCGGTAACGAACGCGTCCGGGAGATGGTCGGCCGCGCCCTGGTCCACCGGGCGGTGCACGGGCAGCTCAGCGAGCACGTCTTCCACGCCGTCCTCGCCGGAACCCTGCCGCCAGCCGCGGGGTCGATCATCAGGCTCGACATGGCCGAGGTGCATAACGTCGAAAACGACACCGCCCACGCCATTGCGGGTACGGCGGCCGTCGTCGAGGACGAGGCGGAACTGCTCAACATCGGCACGCGGTACCTGGGCCGCCAGATCGCCAGCATCGGCGGCGGCACCACCGAGATGGCGCGCAACGTGATCGGCGAGCGGGTGCTGAACTTTCCGCGTGAGTACGCCGCCGACCGCGGCGTGCCGTTCAACCAGGTGCGCCGGGGCAAACCCCCAGGAGGAGACCAGAAGTGAGCGATCAACTCCGCGACATTCGCGAGCTGGCCGACGACACCGACGCCTACCGCGAGGAGTTGTACCGGCGCTGGACGGGCCTGCTGAGCTACCGCTACATCGGGCGCAACCATGCGTCGATGAACCTCGGCGAGACCGACGACACGGTCACCATCCGCCGCGACATGCGCAACGAGGCGGGCGGGTTGATGGTGGCGCCGCTGGCCATCTCGTCGCCCGAGGGCTGCCAGACGGACATGGTCGCGGTCCCCAACCCGGTCATCGCGTCGGTCCAGATCGTCGACCCCGGCTACGACGTCACCAGGATCGAGATCGTCGGCTCGGGCATCGTGCACCAGGGCCGGACGATGGGCTACGGGCGGTGCAAGATCGTGGACGCCGACAATCCCGACCGGGTGATCGCCTTCAACGAGGGCCAGGGGGCGGTCATCGGCGTGCCGCCGGAAGGCCTTGGCAGGATGGACGTTTCGGGTACCGAGCTGGTGATCGAGGACTCGCCCGACCTGCCGCCGCTGTGGCAGGCCTTCGGCGCCCGCAAGCGCGACGATGGCCACTGGACGCTGCCCGAGCTCAGCACCGAGCTCGCGTCACCGGATGCCGCGTTGCACATCGGGCCCCAACACGTCGTCCTCGAGACCGCGGCGATCGACCTGGCCGCCGACCTCGCCGGCACCAGAAAGGTGCAGGTCGTCAGCTGGCACGTCATGTTCATGTCGCGCGGCAAGGTGGGCCCGTTCCGCGTGGAGGGCACTGCGCACCCGGGCGCGCCCGGACGCGTCGGCGTGCGGATGCTGCTGCATGACGAGGGCAACGCGGACAAGGCGGTCACCTCCGCCGCTGCGATCTTCGACATCGTCGACTGACCATCCACCGTCTCCGCGAGGTCAATCTCTGCTTCATCAACCCCTGTTTTAGCCAATTAGCGGTTGTCGAGCCCTATGTCGGTGCGGAACCGTTCCATGCCGCGGATCTTCTCGGCGGTGCTCGCGTCCGGGCCCGAGTAGAACATCCATGGCATGGTCAGGATGTGGGTGATGCCGCCCACTTCGGCCTGCGCGTAGTGGTCCGGGGTGAATGCATCGTTGAGCGGGGCCAGGACAGTGAAGTCGTCCATGGTCTTTCCGGCCTCGGCGCGAAGTTCACGCAGGCGCGCGGCAATGCTGAGCGCCTCGGCGGTTGTCATCAGGTCGCCGATCCATCCGTCGTAGGCGGCGGCGCGGCGCAGCGCGCGTTCACTGAGGCCGCCGATCAGGACGGGGATGTGTGGCGCCGGCGGGCTCATCTCCAGTTTCGGTGCCTGGTAGAACTCGCCATCGAACTCGGTCCAGCCGGGTTCCCAGAGGCGGCGCATGAGCTCGATCATCTCCTCGGAGCGTTTCCCGCGGAATGCGAATTGCGCCCCGACTAGGTCGAATTCGTCGCGGCACCAGCCGACGCCGAGGCCCAGCTCGACTCGGCCCTGGGACAGGTACGCGGCGGTGCCGATGCATTTGGCTGCCGAGTAGGGATCGCGCAGCGCGGCTACGTAGACGGTTGTGACGAACCGCAGTCGGGCGGTGAGCTGGGCGAGGCTGCCGATGAGCACCCACGGATCGGCCCAGTCGGTAAACGGGTCCCAGCGCCGCTCACCGCTGTCGGTGTAGGGATACGGGGTCGTCAGTTCGGCGAAGTTCACGACGTGATCGGGGATCCCGAGGCCGTCGTACCCGAGTTCGTCGGCGGCTCGGGCGATCTCCAGGATCTCGCGGGTGTCGAGGAATCCGGTGCTGATGTAGAACTTCATCGAGTAACCGTCGCTGCGTTGCGTCCGGCGATGCGTCCGAAGGCCAGAGCGTCGCCCAGTCCCATGCCGCCCGAGCAGCACCACGAATACGTGGAGCTCACGTCGCCGGCGCAATACAGCCCCGGGATCGGCTCTCCGGAAGGGTCTAGGGCACGGGCGAACTCATCCTTGCGGATGCCGCCCATGGTGGTGATGAGCAATTGCGCCCACTCGTATCCGTAAAAGGGGGGACGCGCGATGGAGAACATGGTGGCTGCTGGGCGCCCGAAAGTCGGATCATCACAGCCGCTTTCGGCCAAGACGTTGTAGTGCTCGATTTCGCGCTCCAGACCGTCGGCGTCGACGCCAAGTTTTTCGGCCAGTTCGCGAATCGAGTCGGCACGGACGATCCAGCCGCGCTCGACTTCAGCGCTGTTGTCCAAACTCCACTCGTAGCCTTCGATCTGGCGTATCCAGTCCACCGCAAAGAACTGCCGGGGGAGGACGAGCGGTCCGGCCAACCGGCCATCCTCGTCGAAGACGGTCCACATCGGCACGCCGGGATGGAAATCGAAAATACCTCGCTGAACGGACTTTCCGTGCCGGTTAGGTACGGATTCGTCGACGAAGCGTCGGCCGTCAGCGCCTACGTTGATGAACCGCGATCCGCGGGGCAGCGCATCCTGCCCAGTGCGATATGGCGGCATCGCGATACCGGGCATCCCCATGTAGTTGTAGGGATGCGCGAGGTCGGCACCTACGCGTTGGGCCATCCTTATGCCGTCGCCGGTGCAGGCGGGGTTGCCCCACGGCGTCGCGTTCGGCAGACGCAGATAGTTGCGGGCCATCTCCCGGTTCGCCGCAAATCCGCCGGTCGCCAGCACCACGCCCCGGCGGGCGCCGATCACGTGTTCCCCGTCGTCGTCCGAAACCACCACTCCGATGATCCCGCGGCCAGGCTCGTCAACCAGGCGCGAAACCTGAGTGTCGTAGCGGACCTCGATGCCGCTGTCATCCAAGCAGGCCTTCAGCAGCAGCCACAGGCGGGAGAACCCCATGGAGCCGCCGATGACGTGGTAGTCCGACCCGCAGTCGTGGCCCTCCACCTCGTCGTACTCGTCCTCGGGCGGGTTCTTGACGCCCTGAAGCCGCAGCGTGTCACCCCATGAAATTTGCGCGAAATCCGTGCCATCGCCCTCATACGGATCACCGGCATCGCGCGGCACTCGGCCACGCAGATGCTCGGCGAGCCCGCGCAGCCATCCGGTGTTCAGCGAGGTTTCCTGCGCCCACGCCGCTGCGACACCATCGGGAACGCCGTATTCCCAGGACATGGCGTGCAGGTGGCGCTTCGCCAGCTCGACATCGTTCGGGCTGAACCAGACCTGTCCGGAGACCCGAGAGTTGCCGCCGGCATATTGCGGCGGGGTCTTTTCGAGCACCACCACGTGTGCGCCGGCGGCATGGGCGCTCAGGGCAGCGGCGATGCCGGCGCCGCCCATGCCGACGACCACCACGTCGGTCGTCTGCTGTTGCGTCATCGTCCGCCCTTCAACACGCACGCCCCACCGCTTCTCAATAGCGTTGTCGACGAGAACTTCTCACGGCATTGCCGGGAATTATCATAGAGGGTTCTCAAAACCACGCAAGTGGTCCGTTTACTATTAGCCGCATGCCCACGACTTCACCGACCTCGGCCGAGGGGCGCCGGCCTAACCAACGCGGCGAGGCGACCCGCACGCGTGTGCTGGACGTCGCCCTCGAGCTGCTGTCCAGTGGCCGGCCGGAGGCGGTCAGCGTGAACCTGGTGGCGCGAGAGGCCGGTGTGACGTGGGGGACCGTGCAATATCAGTTCGGCGATGCGGACGGCTTGTGGGCGGCCACGCTTGGCCACATCGTCGCCACCGCCGGGCCGGTCGTTTGGGCAAAGCCCAGCGTCACCAACTCGATTGCCCAACGTGTCCAAGAGCTCATCGAACTGGCTTGGGCTGCATTGGATTCGGCCTACTTCGTCGCGCGAACCACCCTACAATCAAACCTCGCCCGAACTCGCGCCGAACTCAAGCGCGAGTTTCCCCAAACCGCAAAGGCATTGGACGCCGTCGACGAAACCTGGGTCCGACAGTTCGCGGTATTCCTCGAAGACCTGCCCGTCGCGCCCGCTGATCTCCGCAGGGTGTGCGCCTTCCTGCCCGCCGCATTGCGCGGCATGCACGGCGAGCAGACATTCGGTGCGCGCCTCGATGTGGACGATGCTCTGACGGGATTGCGGGAAGCGGTCGCCGCGTACTTGACGGCGCCAAGTCATACCGCGCAAAGTGCCAAGAGCGCCGCCCGGCGGCGCTGAATGCGTTCCACCACGACATCGGGACCCTGCATTCTGTTGGCTATGGCCATACACAGCCTCTAGTACGTATGGTGCATAGACGATTCACACGACAGGAGATACACAGTGGCAGAACGGTTGGCGGGAAAGGTCGCGCTCGTCAGCGGCGGCGCGCGGGGGATGGGCGCCTCGCACGTGAGGACGCTGGTGGCCGAGGGGGCCAAGGTGGTGTTCGGCGACATCCTCGACGACGAGGGCAAGGCGGTCGCGGCCGAACTCGGTGATGCCGTGCGCTACCTGCATCTGGACGTCACCAAGCCGGAGGACTGGCAAGCCGCGGTGGAGACCGCCGTCAGCCAGTTCGGCGGCGTCGACGTGCTGGTGAACAACGCCGGTATCCTCAACATCGGCACCGTCGAGGACTACGAACTGTCCGAGTGGCACAGGATTTTCGACATCAACGTGACCGGCGTGTTCCTCGGCATCCGCGCGGTGGTGAAGCCCATGAAGGAGGCGGGCCGCGGGTCGATCATCAACATCTCCTCCATCGAGGGGATGGCCGGCACCATCGCCTCCCACGGTTACACCGCAAGCAAGTTCGCCGTCCGCGGCCTGACGAAATCGGTGGCGCTGGAACTGGGGCCGAGCGGGATCCGGGTGAACTCGATCCACCCCGGGCTCATCAAGACGCCGATGACCGAGTGGGTTCCCGACGACATCTTCCAGACGGCGCTGGGCCGCCCCGCCGACCCGCGGGAGGTGTCCAACCTCGTCGTGTACCTGGCCAGCGATGAGTCGAGCTATTCGACGGGCTCGGAGTTCGTCGTGGACGGCGGCACCACCGCCGGCCTGGGGCACAAGGACTTCTCGGCGGTCGACGCCAGCCAGCAGCCGGAGTGGGTCACCTAAGCCCTACTGCACCTTCGCGGGTCCGGCGTCGACAAGCTGCTCGCGATGCTTGGCCGGAGTGGGCCACGGCGACGGCTTCGGGCGTTGCCGCACCCGTTGCGGCCACCAGAACCACTTGCCCAGCAGCGCGGCGATCGACGGCGTCATCAGCGACCGCACGATCAGCGTGTCGAACAACAGCCCCAGCCCGATGGTCGTGCCCACCTGGCCGATGACCGTCAACTCGCTGACCGCCATCGTCATCATCGTGAACGCGAACACCAGGCCCGCCGACGTCACCACCGAGCCGGTGCCGCCCATCGAGCGGATGATCCCGGTGTTCAGCCCGGCGTGGATCTCCTCCTTGAACCGCGCCACCAGCAGCAGGTTGTAGTCGGCGCCGACGGCCAGCAGGATGATCACCGACATCGCCAGCACCATCCAGTGCAGTTCGATCCCGATCAGGTGCTGCCAGATCAGCACCGAAAGCCCGAACGACGCGCCCAGCGACAGCAGCACGGTGCCCACGATCACCGCCGAGGCCACGACGCCCCGGGTGATCAGCAGCATGATGATGAAAATCAGGCACAGCGACGCGATTCCGGCGATCAGCAGGTCGTAGGTGTTGCCGTCGCTGAGGTCCTTGTAGATCGACGCGGTGCCCGCCAGGTAGATCTTCGAGCCCTCCAGCGGCGTGCCCTTGAGCGCCTCGTAGGCGGCCTTCTTGATGGCGCCGATGTGCGAAATGCCTTCCTGCGACATCGGATCGCCGTCATGGCTGATGATGAAGCGCACCGCGTGGCCGTCGGGGGAGATGAAGTTCTTCATGCCCTTCTTGAACTCGGCATTGTTGAACGTCTCCGGCGGCAGGTAGAACGAGTCGTCGTTCTTGGACGCGTCGAACGCCTTGCCCATCGCGTTGGAGTTCTTCTGCGCCTCGTTCTGCTGATCCTGCAGACCCTTCTGGGTCGAATACATCGTCAGCATCGTGGTTTTCATGGCCTTCATGTTCTCGATCATCGACGGCATCAGCGCCACCATCTGGGGCATCAGCGTGTCGAGGTGATCCATGACCGGCAACAGGGTTTGGATGTCGTCGGTCATGGTGTCGATGCCGTCGAGGGCGTCGAAGACCGACCGCAGGGAAAAACACACCGGGATGTCGTAGCAGTGCTTCTCCCAGTAGAAGTAGCTGCGGATGGGCCGGAAGAAGTCCTCGAAATCCGCCATGTGCTGGCGTAATTCGTTGATATCCATGGTCATGTCGTGCATCTTCTTGACCATCACGTGCATGTCGTTGGACATCTGCACGGTGATGCTCGACATCTTCTCCATGCTGTCGATCGTCGTCTGCATCATGTCGGCCTGCTTGAGCATGTCGGCCATCTGGTCTTCTTGGTACTTCTGATTCATCTGCTGGGTGACGCCCTGCATGCTGATCTGGAACGGGATCGAGGTGTGCTCGATCGGCGTGCCCTGCGGCCGGGTGATCGCCTGCACGCGGCCGATTCCCGGCACCCGGAAGACCGTCTTGGCGATCTTGTCGATCACCAAAAAGTCCGCGGAGTTGCGCAGGTCGTGGTCGCTTTCGATCATCAGCACTTCGGGATTCATCCGCGCCTGCGAGAAGTGCCGGTCCGCGGCGGCGTAACCCTCGTTCGCGGGCAGGTCGTCGGGCAGGTAGTTGCGGTCGTTGTAGTTGGTGCGGTATCCCGGCAGGGTCAGCAGGCCGACGAGCGCCACCCCGATCGTCACGACCAGAATCGGGCCGGGCCACCGCACGACGAGGGCGCCGACCTTGCGCCAGCCCCGAATCCGTTGGGCCCGCTTGGGTTCCAGGGTATTGCGGAAGCGCGTCGCCAGCGAGATGACTGCGGGGCCCAGGGTCAGGGCCGCCGCCACGACGACCACCATGCCGATGGCCAGCGGGATGCCCAGCGTCTGGAAGTAGGGCAGGTTGGTGAAGTGCAGGCAGAAGGTGGCGCCGGCGATGGTCAAGCCCGACCCGAGCACGACGTGGGCGGTGCCCTTGTACATCGTGTAGTACGCGTCTTCTCGGGACTCGCCGACCGCGCGGGCTTCCTGATATCGGCCGATCAAAAAGATCGCGTAGTCGGTGGCGGCCGCGATCCCCAACGTGACCAACAAGTTTGTCGCGAACGTCGAGAGCCCGATGAGCTTGAAATAGCCCAGGAACGCGACGGTTCCGCGCGCCGCCGACAGCTCGAGCACCACCATCACCAGCGTGAGCAGGACCGTGACGATCGAGCGATAGACCAACAGCAGCATCGCGATGATCACCGTGAACGTGGTCGCCGTGATGAGCTGCATGCTTCGGTCGCCGGCCTCGTGCTGATCCGCCGACAGCGCCGCGGGGCCGGTGACATACGCCTTGACCCCGTTGGGCGGGGGCAGGCTCTTGACGATCTTCTGTACCGATTCCACCGATTCGTTGGCCAAGGCCTCGCCCTGGTTACCGGCGAGGTACACCTGGACATACGCGGCCTTGCCGTCGTCGCTCTGCGCGCCCGCGCCGGTCAGCGGATCGCTCCACATGTCCTGAACGTGCTCAACGTGTTTGGTGTCGGCGTCGAGCTTCTTGACGATCTCGTCGTAGTACGTGTGCGCATCCGCACCCAGCGGGTTCTGGCCCTCCAGGACGATCATCACCGAGCTGTTGGACTTGTACTCGTTGAACACCGCACCCATGCGCTTGGTCGCGACCACCGACTGCGCGTCGTCGGGGGCCATCGACACCGAGCGCATCTTGCCGACCTCCTCCAACTGGGGGACGACGACGTTGAGCACCGCGATGATCGCGATCCAGGCCAGGATGATCGGCACGGCGAATGTGCGGATGAGCCGGGGGATCTTGTCCCGTACGGGTTCGTTGACGACGGGGATGGTGTCGGTGCGGGCGTCGTTGAACGTTGTGCTCATGCGGACTTCACCATGCAAAAGGTCAGCGCGTGCACGCCGTGGGTGAGGTTCTCGGCCTTGACTTCGTCATCGATGGTGATGCGGCAGCCCAGGGAGTTGCCGTCGCTTTGTGCCGAGAGGTTCGGGAACACCGACGGCGCGGTGGTGGACAGCACCAGCGTCCACGGCAGCGGGGTGCCGTCGACCCGCTTCGGGTCGGCGGACAGATCAAGGTAGTTCACGTTGGCGTGGGTCGCCGAGCCGAAGACTTCGTATTTGACGACCTTGGGCTTGAACGGCTTGGCGTCGTCCAATCGCGGGCTGGTCATGATCCCGGTGTCGTGAGCGCCGAAGAACGACTTGACCCGAGCGACGGCGAACCCGCCGACGAGGACCACCGCCACGATCAACAGCGGCAGCCAGGCGTTGCGCACCACCTTCGATAGCTGCACCTGCGAGGGTCCTTTCTCATCACTCGGCGTCACTGTTCCGGGCGAGCTCGTCTAGCGCTGGCCGCAATCAGCTTGCGGCACAGTGGACTTCGCCGATCATCGCGATCCGCGAGTGTTCGATCATTGGGCGCTGGGATGCCTGCCCCGCATCGCCTGACCCCCTGCTTAGCCCACCAAAGCATAGTACATTGCCTGCACAATTTGCAGACAGTGCAAAAAAGTGATCTAGCTAACTGTCACCGGCGTTTCGAAAATGCTGTTGACCAGCGCGGCGGCCCGCTCGACGTAGGGCATCGGCGTGTCGTCGGCGTTCTCCGGCGCGTCGTTGGCCCAGCGCTCGAGGCCCGAGCGCACGGCCGTCAACGCCAGCGCGGCGATCAGGGCGGGGATGTCGTCGTCCGCGCGCATCGCCTGCCGGCGCGCGACGATGTCGATGAGCTGGGTCTGGAATCGCTCCAGCTCGGCGAGGAACGCGGCCAGGACGGCGGGACTGGTCTTGGCCAGTTCCAGCATGCCGGCGGCCTGTTCCCGCCGCGGGGGCAGGTCGCGCAGGTGATGGGCCGCCAGCGTGATGAGCTCGGCCAGCACCACGCGGTAGGAGGCGGGCCCGGCGGCGACGAATTCCTCGGCCAGCTCGGGGGGCAGGTCGGAGGGGCCATAGGCGATCGCGGATTCCTTGGTGGGGAAGTAGTTGAAGAACGTGCGCGTCGAAATGCCGGCGTTGATGCAGATCTCTTCGATGGTGACCTTGTCGAAACCGCGGTCGGTCGCCAGGCGCACGGCGGCGTCGCGGATATCCGCGCTCGTCTGGCGGCGGCGCCGCTCGCGAAGTCCCATCTCGTTGCCCATGGCACCAATAGTTGCACAAACCGCAAACTTTGCAGTCACCTTGCGCCAGCGCACACGTTCACGGGCGTCTGGGCGAGAGGGCGTCGCGCAGGTGATCGCACTGGCTGGCGAAGAACTTCACCGAAATGGGAGCTTTCTCGGCGATCTGATCGAACCCATGAAAGGCGCCCGGTGCCACCTCCTCGTGCACGGGCACGCCCGCCGCGCGCAACCGTCGCGCGTAGTCGACGCACTCCTGATAGAACAGGTCGAGCGTCCCGACCCCGATCCACGCCGGCGGCAGGCCGGCCAGGTTCTCCCGTCGCGCCGGCGCGGCCTCCCGCGGATCCGCGCCGTTGAGGTACCACCGCCAGGCCAGCCGATTGTCGTTGGCGGTCCACACGATCCGTTTGTCGCCCCCGCCGGCGCCGGTGCGGTCGTCGAGCATCGGATACACCAGCATCTGATAGGCGAGCGGGATTTCGCCGCGATCGTGGGCGCGCTGGGCCACCGCCGCCGCGAAATGTCCACCGGCGCTGGCGCCGCCGACCGCGACGCGATCGGCGTCGACCCACGGTTGTTGCGCCAGCCACCGCAGCGCCGCATAGCAGTCCTCGACCGGGATCGGGTAGGGATGCTCGGGCGCCAGCCGGTGTTCGACCGCGGCCACCGTAACCCCCGTCAGGTGCGACAGCTTCTTCAGAAACTTGTCGTCCTGGGCGGCGTGGCCCATGATCGTGCCGCCGCCGTGGATCCACAACATCGCGGGCGCCAGCTCGGGCAGGCTGGCCGGGCGGTGGAGGCGGACCGTGACGTGCTCGTTGACCCGGGCGACCGGGACGTGGCGCAACCGGCCCGCGTTGCCCATGAGGTTCATCAGCGCCCGCTGCACACGGTAGCCGCGATTCAGCGCGTATCCGCGCGGCACGAATCGGGCCGCCTTGCGCAGGCTGGGATGCATCGCGTGCCGCGACGTGAAGGCATTCTCGGCGTATGCGTTTGCCATCGCGTGCTCTCCCATGACCGACCCCCGATGACCATACCTCAGGTTCTGCCCGCGAGAGTGCAACTACCGACACCCGCGCTCGAGAAGCACGTCGCCAGTTGCACTTTCGCGGCCGGACGGGGAGGGTGAATCCATGGCGTCGAAGTGGGAGCGGCGGGTGGACGACGCGGACTGGGGCGCCGTCACCGTCGCGATGAACGACGTGGGCGGCGCGCTGCTTCCGCGGCTGCTCGCCCCCGAGGAGTGCGCGGCGCTGTTCGATCTCTACGGCGACGACGACTTGTTCCGCGCCACCGTCGACATGGGCCGCCACCGCTACGGGCAAGGCGAATACCGCTACTTCAACCGCCCCTACCCTCATCCGATCGGGGAGCTGAAACAGGCGCTCTACCCCAGGCTCTTGCCGATCGCCCGCGACTGGTGGACCAAGCTGCGCCGCGAGCCGCCCTGGCCCGACAGCCTCGACGAGTGGCTGGACGTCTGCCACCGCGCCGGCCAGACCAAGCCCACCGCGTTGTTGCTCAGATACGGGCCGGGGGACTGGAACGCCCTGCACCGAGACCTGTACGGGGAATTGGTCTTTCCACTCCAGGTCGTCATCAACCTGCACGAGCCGGGCGTGGCGCACACCGGCGGCGAATTCCTGCTCGTCGAGCAGCGGCCGCGCGCCCAGTCGCGTGGCACCGCCACCACGCTGCCACAGGGGCACGGCTACATCTTCACCACCAGGGAGCGGCCGGTGCGCTCGACGCGGGGATGGTCGGCCGCCCCGGTGCGCCACGGGGTTTCGGTGGTCCGCTCTGGTGAGCGCTGCACCCTCGGCCTGATTTTTCATGACGCAGCTTGACCGCCTGCGGCACGATGGTGCCCATGGAGCTTTACGACGTCATGCGATCCACGCCCGCGGTGCGCGAATTCACCGGCGACCCACTGCCCGACGACGTGCTCGCGCGGATTCTCGGCCACGCCCGCTTCGCGCCCTCGGGCGGCAACCGGCAGGGCGTGCGCGTCATCGTGGTGCGCGACAAGGAGACCCGGGCGTCGCTGGCCGATCTCGGGCTGCCCGCCGCCCGCCGGTACACCGCGCAGCTCGCCCACGGGGAGTCGCCGTGGAATCCGTTGCGGCCGTGCGGTGTCGACGCGCCGACGATCGACACGACTGAGCCTGCCGCGCAGATGTGGGCTTCGGTCCGGGAGGCGCCGGTGGTGTTGGTGGTCTGCCTGGACCTCGGTGTCGTCGCGGCCACCGATCAGGACCTCGACCGGGTCGGCGTGATACCCGGGGCCTCGGTGTACCCGTTCGTGTGGAACGTCTTGCTGGCCGCGCGCAACGAGGGGTTTGGCGGGGTGCTCACCACGATGGCCGTGGCCGAGGAGCCACGCGTCAAGGAATTGCTCGGCGTGCCCGACCCGTATGCGGTCGCCGCGGTCGTGCCGTTGGGCAGGCCGGTGCGTCAGGTGACGAAATTGCGACGACGCCCGGTCCCCGAATTCGTCTCCTGCGAGCGCTTCGACGGCGCACCCTTCGGCGGGACGGCCGACACAGGGGAGTAGCGTGCGGCCGGGGCTGTTCGGTGAACGGAGACGACGCAGTGACACGAATCGAGCCTTCGGATGCCTTTGCCGCGGTGCCCATCCAGGATCTCGGTCAGGGCGATCGGATCAACCTCGGCGTCGCCGCCATCATGGGACGCCTTCCCGCGGTCGCCGGGGCGCTGGGCTCGCTGACCGCGGCGCTGCGTGACAACGGAACGTTGCCGCCCCGGTTGCTCGAACTGGTGCGACTGCGCATCGCGTTTTTCAACCAGTGCCGAAGTTGCATCGCGGTGCGCTATCAAAGCGCCGTCGACGACGGACTGGATGAGGACGCCGTGTGTTCGCTGGAACGGCCCGCCGAAGCCGAAAACCTCTCGGCCGCCGAGCGATCCGCGCTCCGCTTCGCCGAGCTGTTCGCCACCAACCACCTGGCCATCGACGACACGGTGTACGACGAGCTGCGCGAGCACTTCAGCGAGGACCAGCTTGTCGAACTCGGCGTCCACTGCGCGGTCGCGCTGGGCGTCGGGCGGCTCTCGGCGACCTGGAATGTGATCGACGATCTCCCCGACGCGGCGGGGCCAGCCGAACGCCCGGCGCCGTGGAACTCCGCCTCGGTGATCGCGACGGGGTGAGGGCGGCCGGCTACCTTCTGGGCGCCCCGCCGAGATTGCTGGTTTTAAAGTTTCGCACTGCGCCGGGTTAAAGGCGCCATTTCGCCGGAGGCCCAGTCGGGCGCATTGCAGCTACCGTCGGCGTTTCCTATTTGCCCTGGTTATTAACGGCTTTGCTAGTTTGCCCGCAATTCCATGGCAAATTAGACCAGCAAAGATAGCGATTCAGATCGACCGCAGTGGAAACAGTTAGCTGAGTGTAGCTAAGGAACGTATGGGCTCGTCTGTGGGAGTGATTTCGCAGGTCATAGAGGTAGAACCATTATTCCACATACGTCTTGTGCCGGAACTTACTCTTAGGTAATGTCCGGCTCGGCGAATGACTTCGGGTGTTGTCGCCATAACCAGCAAAGGAGATGTCGTGGACCTGGCCTTTGGCACCGGTAATACAAGCGCGTCCCTTGGGCGCGCCGTGGCCCAGCCGAATTCTGATTCGGTGCGGGGGGCATGATGTCGCTTCTGGTCGCAGCCCCGGAGGTTTTGACGACGGCGGCATCGGATTTGGCAAATTTGGGAAACTCGATCGAAACCGCCGTCGCGGCGGCGGCGGGCCCGACGACTCAGGTGCTGGCCCCGGCCGCCGACGAGGTGTCGGCGCAGATCGCAGGCCTGTTCGGCGCGCACGGTCAGCTGTATCAGTCGCTGAGCGCCCGGGCGGCGGCGTTCCATGACCAGTTCGTGAAAGCAATGGGCGCAGCGGCGTTTTCGTACACGGCCGCCGAGGCGGCGAATGTGGCGCCGTTGCAGGCCGTCGAGCAGGCCGTGCAGGGAGCGGTGAGCGCTCCCGCGCAGACCTTATTGGGGTCCGTCAGCTCCGGCTTCGCCAACGCGACGGGCGGCGTCGCCGCCGCCACCGGCCTGAACCTGGCGAGCCTCCCCGGGCCCCTTGGCCAGTGGGGCGCCGTGTTTGCGGGAGCCGTGGGCAACCTCCAGCAGATCAACTCCGAGATTCAGGCCGACCCGCTGCCGGTACTAGCGCAGGTGGTGCACAACCAGATCGGCTTCGCGAACCAGGCGGGTAGCGACCTGCAACAGATTTGGACCGGCGTGCAACCGTTCGTGCAGCAGCAGTTGCCGCAGGACCTGCAAACGCTGTTCAGCAGCATTCTGGCCGGAAACATCAGCGCTCCGGTGAACAACTTCGAGTCCGATCTGCTGCTCGGCTTGTTGCCGACCCTCAATCCGGTTCATGACCTTTTCACGATTCCCGGCCTGATGTCGCAGAACTACACCAACGTCCTGTCCAACGACCTGCCCAACATCGGGCTGGAAATGCTGCTGTCGCCGCTGGGGCCGGCATTCGGTTCGACGCAGGCGGTCGCCGACACCGTGCAGGCCGCCCACGACGCCTGGTACGCCGGGCAACCGCTGGCGGCGTTCACCGACCTGCTGAACGTGCCCGCCGCCGGCACCGGCGCGTTCCTCAACGGGTATCAGACGCAGTACGACATCGGTTTCTCCGGCCTCCTCTCCCCGGCCAACAGTCCTTTCGGCTCAGGGCTTCTCGACAACATGCTCGTGCAGTTCCCGCAGCAGATCGCGACGACGCTGGCAAACGGTGGGCCAACCGCGACCTGGTCGGAGAACTTCAGCGACTTGTCGTCGATCATCTCGAACGGCCTCGGCTCGCTGTTCTAGCACGCGAACCTTGGGCGCCTCAGCGGGGGCGTGGAGACGAGAGAAACGTCACCGTGACGAAATGGTCAACCCGCGGTGTCGGGAAGCGCTGCTGCCGGCGACCGCGCGAGGGCGAACTCGACGCCCGCGCGCACGGCCTCGGGATGGCGCAAGATGCGGTAGTGCGCGAGCCGCCCAAGGCCGTGTGTAGCGGTCAACGTCGCACCCGGCCACGTGGACGCCAACTTCTCGCTCATCGCAAAAGGGCTGTCGGGGTCGTCGGGGTCGTGCACGATCAGTAGCGGCGGCGGATCGTCGATGCACGACGCCAGATGCGTTAGGTCTGAGTGCAGCAAGGGGAACCCGAGTCGACGGTCGAGTCGGCGGTGCAGGGCATCGCGGATGCGCGGGCCGAAGCCGTGGCGCCGCGCGAACCAGTCGAGGTATAGCGAGAACCCGCCCATCGGTGCCAGAAAGATCAGCCGCTCGGCGGATGCTCCCCAGGACAGTGCCAGCGCGGTCGCCTTGGCGCCGAGGGAGTGAGCGACGATCGCCCGCGCCGGCCCGTGAGCGTCCACCATGGCCTGGACCGCGCGCCCGCATTCGGCGATCGTCGTGCGTCCGGGAGCGAGCTCGCCGCGCTCGGATTCCTCGTGGCTGGGCAGGTCGAACGCGATAACGCGGTGCCCGGCCGCGACAAGGGGCTTGATGAAGACGCCGAGGTGTGCGCGGCATCCGCCCCAGCCGTGCACCAGATACACCAACGGCCCCTCGCCCCAGGTCTCGCCGACAACCCGGTGGCCTGACCACCGCGCTTCCACGCGCTCGCCCGCACCCACACCGGGCGGCATGCGAGTCGATCTGGGGTCGGGCGGCGTGCACCACAGCTCGATCGCCCAGCAGGCACCCAGCTCCGGCGCGTAGCGCTCCAAAACCTCGAAGGCTTTGCGTACGTCGGGTGAGACCGGCGGCTCCAAGCCCGATCCTTCACCCGCGACCACCGCATCGAGATCGTTCATGGATGCAGTTCCCTCCCTGCCGGCGTTGCGCATCGAGAACGGTCCGTTGGCCGGCTTGCGTCTCACGGCGCGCTTCGCGAATTCGCATAGAGTATGCGGCGCCGCGGCCAAGCCTCACTGGGCCCCGTCGTAGGCGATCATCAGCAAAATATCTCGCTGAGGCGCCCCTCGACCTATGAGCAATGCGACGCGCCCACATAAGCCGCCGCGGTTCTTTCGTCACTGTGACGGAAATAAGTGGAAATCCTTTGCGGGGCAGTGTGTTTGATCGTCTGAGGTCACGGGGAGTCGGTGCGGATTCCATCTGGTGACGCGATACTTGTGTCGTACCGGCGAACGATCCGGTGTGGGCGACGGCGGGGGATAGGCTGCACCAGTTAAGGTCTCGGCATGAGTCGATCGGAATTCTTCACGCGCGCTGTATCGACAGCGGTCTCGAGCGCCTCCACGGTGACGACGAGGCGAAGGCCGCGGCGGTGGCCACGGGGTACCGCGTGTTGCCCGCCGTGGATGACGAGTGGTGATCAGCCTCGGAATTCGCAGGCTGGAGTGGTAACAACCCGCGCCGCGGCGCCCTGACCGATCGATCGAATCGGCAGCGCCGTCTGTCTGGAACGCCGTAATATCGGCCACGACTTGCCCGCTGGCAGCAAACCGGAGGACGCTATGGCGGCGGTTTCCGCTTTTCGGTCCGATGCGGCACGCGCCGCGTACCTCGAGCTCTACGACGCAGCGTTGGCGACGAGCACTGTCCCGGTCACGGAATTGGACGTTGAGACGTCGTTCGGACGTACCCACGTGCTTACCGCGGGCGATCCGGCAAAGCCTGCGCTTGTGGCGCTCCATGGAATGGAGATCAGCTCGACGATGTGGGTACCGCTCTTGCCGGCCCTCGCAGCTAATCACCGCGTGACGATGATCGACGCAATCGACGAGGCTGGTAAGAGCATTGCAACTAAGCCACCGACTAACAGCGCCGAGTTGGTGGCTTGGCTCGACGAGACGTTACGTGCGGTTGATATTCAGCGATCGGCACTCGTCGGCGCCTCCCGCGGCGCTTGGATAGGGACCAACTACGCGACCGCTTTTCCCGAGTGCGTAGAGCGGTTGGCTCTCGTGTGCCCGGTAGGGATCGCAAGAGGGCTGAGTGCGAGTTTTCTGATTCGTGGGCTGACAGCCATGGGGGTTCGGCCCACGGAAGAGCGCACATGGTCATTCCTTGACGCGATGGTCATGCCGGCGAACCGTAGGTCCCTTCGCCAGGAGCCGTGGCGATCGGTCATGCAGCAATTTGTCGGTGGCACCGTCGGCTTCAAGGCTGCACTCAGCAGGCCGCTGATGAAGCCGTGGCCGATGCGCCCGGATTGCGATCTTCGACCCCTCGCTTCAGCTCAGATTCCGGTGCTGGCGATCATGGGCCGGGACGACTCATGTCACAACGGGCCGAAGGCGGCAGCCCGCTTCCGACAGAAACTGCCCGAGGCGCAGATCGAGCTGATCGACGACGCGAACCATATGATTTTGTCCGACCAACCGGAGATGGTGGAGAAGCTGCTTACCGGTTTTCTGCGGTGAGGGCAGCTAATCATACTGCGACACAACGCACCTCGTAGTATCGCGGTTCGTTGGCCAGCCCGCTTAGAGGGGCAACGGGGAAAGCAATTCGTCACTGTGACGTATTGCAAACCATCCGGCTTTGGCGGAGCTGTTTGTTTCGCCAGCGTTCTCGGGGAGTGGCTCCCGCAGGAAGCCCCCGGGCGTTAGGGCGATCCCCGGATTGCCACGTGCGCCAGCTCTGATGCGAGCAAGCGAGCTCGCGGCGTGGGTTCCGAGGCCCTGGGCAGGCGGTGACGGAGGACGGCGAATAGCCCTGCGCCACAGGCGATTCCGTCACAGTGATGAATTGCTCCAGGCCGGGTCCTGGGGAGAACGGCGGATCGGCGGAGGTCGAAGCGCCGCGCCGCCGGCCAGCCGAATCCGGGGCAATCCGAGCAAGCCGGCGGCCGCCGCGATGCCCGGGTGATGCGTACGCCAATCGGCAGCGGAGCGCTGGGGCGTGGCTTCAAGTCCGCCGGACCCCGGGCCGCCGTCAATCATCTGCAATCGGCTACTGCGGCACAATCCAACTCGCAGTAAGCCAACTGGTAACGGCGCGTGCTCGACAGGTGCGAGTTGCCAGCGGGGCCCTGCGGCGAGTGGCGTCAGGTTATACCGGGTTATACTTCCATCATGAAGACAGCCATATCTCTTCCGGACGAAACGTTCGATCGTGTCGCTCAGCGCGCGAGCGACCTGGGCATGAGTCGATCCGAGTTCTTTACTCGAGCCGCGCAGCGCTATCTGGACGACCTGGACGCACAATCGCTGACTGGACAGATCGATAGTGCACTAGGGCATCTGCATGGCAACGACGAAGCGCAGGCTGCCGCGGTGGCGGTGGGCCACCGCGTGCTCGACGCCGTGGACGATGAGTGGTGATCAGCCGCGCTGATATCTATTGGGCCGATCTAGGAACGCCGACCGGCAGCCGCCCCGCCAAGCGCCGTCCAGTGTTAGTCGTCCAATCTGATCCGTACAACGCCAGTCGTCTGGCCACGGTGCTCGCCGCGGTAATCACTTCTAACACGGCACTGGCAACGATGCCTGGTAACGTGTTTTTGCCCGCGGCCGTAACGGGGCTCCCGCGTGAGTCGGTTGTCAACGTCACGGCGCTTGTCACGCTTAATAAGGCTGACCTGACCGACCGAGTCGGAGATGTCCCGCCGAGCCTGATGCGGGAGATCGACCGGGGGCTTCGTCGCGTGCTCGGCCTCTAGTGACCAAAGCGGACAGTCATCGGCTCTTAAATCTGTTGTTACACAAAGTAGCTCGCATCGGTTATCTGGTAACGCCTTCCATGCGGTGGGGCTGCAAGCAGAACTAACAGCGGCCCCCGTCATTATCCCAATAGTCTTGCGCTGCACCAATATTCGTCACAGTGACGTTTTAGCGGCGATGGGGCGGAGTCGGGGAAGTGCGGCCCGTGGGGATGGCGTGGGTTAGGTAACGGCCTGCTTGCACTGCCCATTCGATCGGTAAAGCTTGACCTACTCGAGGCGCGGCGCCGCTAAGCCGCGCGGACTGACGGGCGGGGTCGGGATCCGTTCGGGTAACACCGGGAAAAGTGCCAGCGGCCCATCGCAATTCGTCACCGTGACAAATCGATGGCGATGTCGCCCCCTAGGTGGGTGGGGCGAACTAGCGGCCCCGATTGCGTGCGGCGCCTCGTCCAGTCGACACGTCGCTCTCAGTGTCAGTTCCCCGGGGCGGCGCGACGGACGCCCGGTTGGGCCCGACGGGATGTACGCCGGTGGAGCAAAAGGGTCGGCTCATCATTACTGTCGCCGAGAGTGGCATGAGCTCGGCATCAGTCACTTACCGATAAGCGACATTATGTCAATCCAACTACCGCATATTGCAACCCATGAATCAATCGCTCCCCACCGTGTCAACGGCGGCCGAAAATTGACCCCTTTTCGACGGTTGAAAATTGACCGGGTGTCCACGTCTCGCAGCACCGCGACCGCGCGTCACAGATCAAGGACAAAGCGGAGCGCTTGGTCGATGGCCCGCATCTGATCTGGGCCGATCATGCTCTGGCGAGACGACAGACGCTCGACCGAGACAACTCGCAGTTGGTCGCAGCGGGCGTACGAGATGTGGTCCAGCCCGCTGGCCTCGGGCTCCAATTCGACATGGCTTCGCAGTCCGTAACCAGTGGTCGTGATCGGGACGACGACCACCAGGCCACCAGGGCCGTTATTGAGGAGGTCGACCGACACCACGACCGCCGGGCGACGAAAAGCCGGCTCGTGTCCGACAGGCTGGCCGAGATCGACGTAGTAGACCTCTCCTCGCCAGATCAAGCCAGCGCGTCCCACTCCCGACGCTCAGCCAGGTAGCGCTCCCACAGTTCAGGGTTACTGCGCAGGCGCTGGTAATCCCCGTTGAGGCCCCGCAGGAATTCCTGCCGTTCCAAGGCGTCGATCGCTGCGTGCACGACGTCGACGACGGCGGTTTGGCGCGCCTTCGCCAGAGATTGCAGCCGCTCGGAATCCGGCCGGCGGACCCGGACCGTGGTGGTTTCTGCTGCCATGCACCCAGTGTAGACGAATTGTAGACATACGGTTGATCATCGACGAGGAGCTATTGCGACGCTGGCCGGGCTAGATCCCCCGTGCATCCGGACAGGCGGCATCAGCTGTCGGCCGCCGCTCCTCCCGTCGATTTCGATTGGCTCCGGCGACTGACGATGCTAGAGATCCAACACGATGCGCAGCGCCGCACCAACGCTCCGCATCTCATCCATGCTGAGAAAACCGACGCTCTTGCCGAGGCGACTTGGGTCGATGGCCGCAGTCTGCTCGGCGAGCACGCGCGTGAGGCGGCCACCGATCTCGACCTCAGGCCGAAAGCTTGCCGCCCGTGCGGATGTGGACGTCGGTGCTACCAGCCAGGTCGATAGCGGTAGCTCATCGGATTGGACCACGACGGCGTATCGGGATCCAGATTGTTCGTGGCCGCGACTCCCCCGTGGACTGGGTAATCGAAAAACCTCACCACGCACGCAGCGTCTCCATGTCGCGAAGTACCTGTGTTGCTTCGGCTCTGTCGGCTTCGTCGGCAGCGAGCTCCTCTGCTTCTGCCCGAATTGCCGCAGCGGCTTTGCGGCGCGCGGCATCAATGAGAGCCTTCCGAACAGCGGCCGACACTGGCGTCCCGTCTCGCGTCAAGACGGCGAGCGCCCGAGATGCATCCTCATCGGGTCGGAACGTAATCGTGTCAGCCATAGAGCAAATGTACTACGAGATGTAAGACAGCGGGGCCGACCGCTCGGCGCCACATCGCGCCCACCAAACCCCAGGTAGCCTCACGATCTGCCGGCGAGAGGTCTGACCACTTGACCTCAGGCCACTTTCCCGGCATGTTTGGTGACATGCCTCTGCGGCCGGTGACTCGACGATCGATGCCTGAAGATGTCTTCGAACAGATCATGTCCGATGTGCTCAGCGGTGAAATGGCACCCGGAGAGGTGTTGCCCAACGAGCGCAAACTCGCAGAAGTGCTGGGCGTGTCCCGGCCGACGGTCCGCGAGGCGCTGAAGCGTCTCACCGCCGCCGGACTGGTCGAGGTTCGGCATGGGGAAGCGACCACCGTGCGCGACTATCGCCGTCATGCAAGCCTGGACCTGCTGCCCCGCTTGTTGCTCCGTGGTGGCGACCGGGGTGACGAACTGGACTTGGCGGTGGTGCGCAGCATTTTGGAAACCCGGCTGCACAACGGGCCCAAAGTCGCCGAGCTGGCTGCGGAACGCAGCGGGCCGCAGGCGGCCGGCTTGCTCGCGGGCGCCGTCGACGCACTGGCCGCCGAGGACGATCCGGTGGAGCGACAGCGCGCCGCGTTGATGTTTTGGGACCACGTCGTCGACGCCGCCAATTCCATCGCCTTCCGTCTGATGTTCAACAGCCTGCGTGCCACGTACGAACCCGCGCTCCCGGCCCTTGCCACCGTGATGGCCGCCGAGGTCGGTCGTCCGGAGCTGTACCGGCAGGTGGCCGACGCGATTGCCGCCGGCGATCCGGCGAATGCCAAACGCGCCGCCACCGAACTACTCGAGCCGGCCACCCACGGCCTACTCACCGCCCTGTCTGGTTTGGATGAGCGGCGATGACAACTCAGGTACGCGGCAGCGTCACCCTGTTCGACGCGGGCCGGGAGTTTTGGCGCCACCCCTCCCCTTGGGGCATTTCACTGACGCTTGTCGGGGCCTTCGCGGCCCGAATCGCCGTCAGCGACTGGCAATTCACCGATGTCGTGCTGCCGGCACTCATGGTTGTCGCGTTTCCCGGTTTCGAGTGGATCATCCATGTCGCCATCCTGCACTGGCGGCCGCGCAGCATCGGTCGCTTCGTCGTGGATCCGTTGCTGGCCCGCAAACATCGCGAGCATCACCGTGACCCGCGGAAGACCGAGCTCATCTTCATGCCGTGGCAGTCGACGCTCTGGGTCATCCCGGCTGCCGTCGCCATAGCGTTGGTGGTATTCCCTCGACTCGGTCTCGGGTTGACCTACCTGGTTGTGCTGACCGCCCTTGGCCTTGCCTACGAATGGACGCATTTTCTCATCCATTCCGACTACAAAGCGAAAACCACTGTGTACCGGTCGATTTGGCGTAATCACCGACGGCACCATTTCAAAAACGAACACTACTGGTTCACCGTGACCACCACCGGAACTGCCGACCGGCTGCTAGGCACGTACCCGGACCAGTCGACGGTGCCGACCTCTCCGACGGCCAAGAATCTGCACAGTGCCGTGCGCTGAATCGTGTCATCAAACCGCGGGATTCGACGCTAAAGCCCGGATGGTACAGCCTTGCCGTTTACCGTCACGTCGACCTGGCCGGTCTTCGGGTTGTAGGCGATCCTGCCGTGCTCGAAGTTGGACACCAGCAGATCGCCGACGGAGTTCTGGTCGCTGATGGGTAGGCCCAGTGGACCCGCCGAACCGTTAGTGCCGGTGATTGCCGGCGTGCCGTCCGGGTCGCGTGGGACGTTCCAGGCCTCCCGGATCTTGCCCAGGGTGATATAGGCGGGCGTGCCGGCCGCGTCGTTCTTCGCGGTGATCACCCCGCCCTGAAACTGCTGGAATACCACCCCGCTCTCCCGCTTTCCCGCGTTGCGGTCACCGGTCAGCGGCTTGCCGAGAGCCGTCTTCTGATCCGCGGTTGCCGACGAGTACTTGACAGCGATCGGCCCGGTCAGAGTCACTTCGACGTCGCTCTCCCCGTTGAGCTTCACCTCGGTGGGCCGCGCCGGGGATATAGACGTGGAGGTGGCGCCCGCCTGAGGCGATGCCGACGCGTCGACGCTCTTGCCAGTGCTGCAGCCCCCAGTGATCAGCGCGACGGCGGCGAGGCCCGCGAGTGCCGCGTGGCGGTATGCGATCGTTCTCATCGGCTTTTCTCTCGTACCTTCCAGTCGTGTCGCGGTCGTCGTAGCTCCGAACGAACTTACGCCGCGGCCATAGACGGCGAGCCGGCCACCGCGGGCTCGGCGGGCCCCACGGTCGCCAAGCGCGCTGGCAAAAGATCAGGTTTGAAATTCCGAGCTTTGGATACCTGTGAATTCAGCTGCCACTCTTCGACAGCCGGCACCTCATGAAGGGAGCCCGACGTGGCGTTCTCACACATTGCATCAAAAACAACGGCAGTTACGGCTGTGTTGGCGGGGGTCGGACTCCTCGCGCCCGCACCGGCATTCGCTGGTCCGCAAGTGCTGCAATTCGGCCAGATGGCAGAGATTTCCAGTATGGGTGGCACCATCGACTACACGGTGAACAACTTGCAGCCCAGCGGCCACAACGACGGCGTGTGGTACTCCGACGTCATCGCCAAAGGCGTGAGCGGCAATGCAACACCGAACATTGCCGACTTCAACGCTCGGGCCGTCAACAGCTCGACGTTCGCGGTGATGAAGGGCAACCAGACCGACGGCCTTCCCGAGGGTCCACTCCCCCTAGGAACCCCTGTTACGGGTCGCATTTACTTCGACGTTCGCAGCGGCACGAACCCCGACAGTGTCGTCTACCGGGACGCCGGAGGCACGGACAAGGTGGTCTGGAAAGGCCCCTGACGGGATGACAGTCTTTCGACGGAGACCATCCGTCGAGCCCGTTGCCCGCTGAATTAGGTCGGGTTTTGCATCGCAGCGAATTGCGAAGCAGGACTTAGTGGTTCGTCGCGTCGTTCAGAGACCGGTCGATATCGTCCGAATAGCCGCCCATGAATTCAATCGGCACGCCTCCGACAGTGCAGAAGAATAGCTCGTAGCCGGGCACTCCGATATCGATCGTCCTCGTATCGCATGCCGACGCGTCGGCACGCTCGCGTGCCCCGCGCGGATCGTCGGAAAGAAACGACAACCCCGCAAGGCCTTCGGGTACGGCTTCTCGCAGTGACGCGGGTACATCGAGCACCTCGATGAGGCCGCAGTCGCCGGAACCGAGCATGGTCACCTGCGTCCCGCTCGAGGGCGGCCACCCCAAGGTCGATTCCAGTAGGTTGCCCGGCACATGGAATTGCTGCTGGATCGTCATTCCGACGACGTCGGTGATGAACGAGACGAAGTCGTCGGCGGAATGGCTGCACATGACGACGTGGTGGAGCTGACTCGACATCGCGGTCCTTCTTACGTGCGCAGTCGCCTTTAGCCGCAAGCAAATTGCCGGTTGAGCACACAATTCGCCGGCGGCGAGTAGGTCCCGCTCAGCACGCCCCTGAAACCACCCGTGGCTGAACCGCCAGGTGCGATGCTGCGATTCCAATTCGCGGGGGTGACAACGAAGTGCGTGCCCGATTGGGTAACGGTGCTATTCCATGCGTGCGAGACGGACTGTCCCGACGGCATGTCGAATTCGAGCCGCCAGTCGTTCAGCGGCGCCATGCTCGAGTTGGTGACGGCGAAGCGGGCGATGAAGCCGGTCTGCCACGTGTGTTCCACCGACAGCGTCGCCGCGGCCGCGGCCGCATGAGCTACGGGCGTGGCGGTGAGTCCGAGGACGGCAACCATCAATGCCGACGCGGCAACGTGAAGCGCTGTGCGCCAGCGCTTCACGTAATTATCCAGTCGGGGCATAGCAGCCAACACTAGATTCGAACAGGCGATATCGGCCCGCGCATCGCGGGTAAGCTGCAGTACCTTTGCTCAACTGAAACCGTCACGAAACCTTTAGCCTCGGCCCACCCGACGAGATAGGTACCTGTAGCGTGACGGCCGTGAAATTCTCCCGGATGAGTTCCTCCGTCGCGCTCGCGGCCTGCGCCGCAGCAACCGTTCTGACGCTCGCTGGAACGGGCACCGCAACCGCGGCGGGTTCCTGCCCCACGGCGGCGCCGCAGAATGGCGGCACCCCCGACTGGACGCTGGCCGGGAGCACCGGCAGCGTCGCGGTCACCGGACCCACCGACACGACAGCGCCGCGCGTGAGCGTGACGTCGCCGTTTGCCGTGGCCCAGACCCAGGTGCACACGCTGCGCGCCGGCGATGGACCGGTGGTCTCGCCCATCGCCCGGGTTTCCGTCTGCTATATGGGCGTCAACGGACGCGACGGGTCCGTCTTCGACAGCAGCTACGAACGGGGCGCCCCGGTCGACTTCCCGCTCACGGGCGTCGTGCCGGGCTTCCAGAAGGCCATCGCGGGACAAAAGGTCGGGTCCGCCGTGGCCGTCGCGATGGTCCCCGCCGACGGCTACCCCGAGGGTCAGCCCAGCGCAGGAATCCGGCCCGGCGACACGCTCGTCTTCGCGATCAAGATCCTCAGCGCCTCGGGCTGAGCTCCAGCGCGGCCGCGACGATGGGCTTGGCCCACGCCGGCGTACCGGTCAAATCCGACGGCGCGACGATGCGACCGCGCTCCGTGTGTAACACCAAGACCGGCTTCGGTGCCTGCCCGGCCGTGGGGTCGGCGGCCGCGGAGTTGTCGTAGACCCACAGTTCGGTGAGCACCGGTAGCAATGTCACGAGATTGATCAGGCTGTGGCGGCAGCGACGGCGGATGTCGGCTTCGGGAATGTCGTGCCCCCCGGCGCGGACCCGCTGTCGCACCCGTTCGACGTGGGCGTCGGCGCTGTCGAGCCCCACGTAGAAAACGCGGACCTCGATGCCGCGCTTGGCCGCCTCGGCCAGCAGTGCCGGCATCGTGTTGCCGCCGAGTGTGGTCTCGAAGGTGAAATCGAGGCCGTCATCGATCGCCCGTTGCAGCAGCCTTCGGCCCTGTTCCCACGCCGCCGCGTTGGCCTCGCTCTGTCCCAGTCCGGGGTTGGCGGCCATGATTTCGCGCGCGGCCTCGTCGGGGTTGTAGTACTCACCGCCCTTGGCGCGGATCGTCGCGCCGACGATGCTGCTCTTGCCGGCGCCGTTGACGCCCGCCAATACGTGTATCTGTGCCGGCATCGTTGGCTTGCTGCGTGGATCACCGCCGCCCGGTGCGCGCCGCCTTCACCGCGGCGGCGCCCAGTTCCTCCGGTGTGGCGTCGAACGCCGCGGCCACGCCGGCTTTGGCTTCGGGTGTCTGCATGGTGGCCAACAGCTCGTCGAAGCGCGCACTGAGATCGTCGAGCGCGGGCGCGGTCGATGCGGTCAGCGCCTCGAATTCCGAATACGACAGCAGCACCGCCCTGGGGGTGTCGTGCTTGGTGATCACCACCGCCCCGCTGACTGCGGCCTGGTCGAAGACCTTGCCGAACTCGTTTTTGAAGCGGCTCGCGGTCACGGTGGGTACATCGACCAGCTTGCCGTCGCGGTCGCGGAACAAGACGGTGGACATCGCGCTCCCCTCCTTCGGTCGCACTCCGCTAAGTCTAGCTGTTTCGCCTATTTAGTACGAATTAGACATTTTAGCAACACCGACACGGTCTATCCCTTCCAGGTGCTGCTGTCGGCGGCGGACGGCGGTCTCGCCGTCGACTCGAAAGCGCAGGCCGAGCAGGTCAGATCCGTTGCGACCCAACGGCTCTTGCGCCGAATGGGCCAGATCTCCCCCGCCGAGCTCACGGCGCTGGAAGACGCGCTCAGGCTTCACTTGGCGCTGTAGCCCGGGCGGCCCGGGGCCTGCCGGCTGCCGGCCCACATGCGTTCGACATGGCATAATCGTGGCATGAATCGCATACGCTTGAGTACCACCGTGGACGCGGAGTTGCTCAATAGCGCGCGCAGCACCCGAGTGGGGTTGACTGACGCGGCCCTCATCGATGAGGCGCTGACGGCGCTATTGGCTCGCCACCGCGCCGCGGAGGTGGACGCGAGCTATGCCGGCTATGACAAGCACCCCCCTGACGAGACGGACGCCTGGGGCGACCTGGCATCGTGGCGCCGCGCGGCCGGCGCCTCATGAGTGCGCTGCCGGCGCGCGGTGAACTGTGGTGGTGCGAACTGCCCGGAATCGGCCGCCGTCCAGTGGTTGTCATGTCGCGTGATGCGGCCATCCCTCGGCTCCGGCGCACGCTCGTCGCACCCTGTACCACCACGATCCGCGGGTTGGCGAGTGAAGTGATTCTCGAACCCGACACCGACCCGGTCCCCCGCCGTTCCGCGGTCAACCTCGATTCCGTGGAAAGCGTCCCGGTCGCCGTCCTGGTCAGTCGCCTTGGTCGGCTCGCCGACGATCGGATGCGTGACGTCTGCGCGGCCCTCGAGGTGGCGGTGGACTGTTCCCGCTGATCTGCCCGACCCGCCGAACTCAGGGAAAGCGAACGAGGATGAAGCAGCTCTACGAGCGCGCCAGCACGACGACCACAACCGATCGCCTCGACGCGACGCTGCGGGATGCCATCAGCGCCCACGCGACGGCGAACCAGCTGGGTGACGTATTGGCAGACGCCCGTACGGTCTGCGTGACGCGCAGCGTGCGGCTGTACCGCAATGGGCTGCTCGCCAAACTGACCGGCTCCGGCGACCCAGATCGCGAGCATTCTTCGGTGGCGCTGCTGACCCCCCGCTACCTCGTCATCGCCATAGCCGGCGAAAAGCGCGGAATTCACGTCCGCTCGGCACGCCTCGACGAGATATCGCTCAACCCCGGCATCGTTCTGCAGGCCGACTCCGGAATCAGCGTCGTCGCGCACTGGTCCGGCGCGATCGCGAACCAGGCGGTGGCCGGGTTCTATCTCGGCCTCGGAAGCGACGAGGCGGGGCGCGCGTTCTTGAGCAGCTTCCGCGACGCCGTCGCGAGCGCGAAGGCACGCTGAGCCCGCGCCGCTGCCGAGGCGAGCGCGTTTGCCCCGCGAATCGGCGGGTAACCAGCAGCGTCGTCACGTTTCCCGGTCGCAGCAGCGGCGCCGACAAAGGCGGTCCGGATGTTTCTCACGCTCAAAGAGCAGGAATGCCTCCTCATCCACACCGCGGCCGAGGTGGCGCTGAAACGACGCGAGCGCGGCCTGCAACTCAACCTCCCCGAAGCGACGGCGGTGCTGACGCAGTTCGTGCTCGAAGGCGCGCGGGACGGGCAATCCAAGGCGGACGTGCAGGACGCCGCCCGCGGGGTCCTCAAACGCGAGGACGTGATGGACGGCGTCCCGGAGATGCTGCAGCAACTACACGTCGAGGCGACGTTTCCGGACGGCACCAAGTTGGTCAGCGTTCCCCAGCCGATTCACTGACCGCGCAACGGATTCGACACGGGAGTTCATTTCATGAGCCGGCTCACCGACAAGATCAAAGACACCGTGACGAATCGGATGCAGCGGGCGCAGAACGCATCTCGGGTCTTGGGGGCGACCAGCCGCGCGTTTGCCTCCGGCCAGCGGGCGCTGCAGCGCAACCCGAGCCTGGAGAAGGTGGTCGGCGCGGTGCAGCGGCGCACGCCCCCGCTGAGCCGGAAACTTCTCGGCTCCGGAAAGTCGGTGCCGTTGGGGGCGGGCAAGGGCGCCGCGACCGCGATGGTGCAGCCCGGCGCGGACTCGAGCATGAAGCCGTCGGCGCCCGGTGCGATCCTCTTCGGCGACGATCCCGTCCAGGTCAACGTGGGACGTGAAGTCACGACGGTGAAGGTGGTCAACACCGCAGACCGGCCGATCTCGGTGGGGTCGCACTTCCACTTCGCCGAGGCGAACCCGGCATTGCAGTTCGACCGCAAGGCCGCCTGGGGTAAACGACAGAACATCATCTCGAGCGGGATGACGCGGTTCGATCCGGGCGTGACGCAGGAAATCGAGCTGATCCCCTTCGGCGGCCGCCGCATCGCGGCCGGGTTCCGCGGCGAATGCAAAGGCCCGCTCGATGGCTGAGATTCAGCGGCAGCTGTACGTGATGATGCTGGGCCCCACCCAGGGCGATCGGCTCCGGCTGGCCGACACCGACCTGTTCATCGAGATCGAGGACGACCGCTGCGCAGGCGGCGACGAGGTGGTCTTCGGTGGCGGGAAATCGGGCCGGGAATCACAGGGGCAATCGCACACGCCGCGCTCCCAGGGCACGCCCGATCTCGTCGTCACCAACGTGGTGATCCTCGACCATTGGGGAATCATCAAGGCGGACGTCGGAATTCGCGACGGACGGTTCGTCGCCATCGGCAAGAGCGGAAATCCCGACATCATGGACGGCGTCCACCCCGAGCTGGTGATCGGTCCGTCCACCGAGATCATGAACGGCACCGGCCTGATCATGACGCCCGGCGCGATCGACACCCACGTGCACTTCGTCAGCCCGGACATGTGCGAAGTCGCGTTGCAAGCCGGCATCACCACGCTGGTGGGTGGCGGCACCGGGCCGACCGACGGCTCCAAGGCCACGCTGGCCACCCCCGGGGCGTGGTGGCTGGCCCGCATGTTCGAAGGGTTCGACCCGTGGCCCGTCAACGTGGCGTTCCTGGGACGCGGCACCACGGTCTCCGAGGAAGCGCTCTGGGAGCAACTCCGCGCGGGGGCAGCGGGATTCAAGGTCCACGAGGACTGGGGCGCCTCGCCCGCCGTCATCGACGCCGCGCTGCGGGTCGCCGACCAGGCCGGTGTGCAGGTCGCCATCCACAGCGACACCCTCAACGAGGCCGGCTTCGTCGAGGACCTGATGCGCACGGTCGACGGCCGAAGCTTTCACAGCTACCACACCGAAGGGGCCGGCGGCGGCCACGCGCCCGACATCATCCGCATCGCGGGCGAGCCCAACGTGTTGCCTTCGTCGACCACCCCGACCCGCCCGTTCACCGTCAACACCGTCGACGAGCAGTTGGACATGGTGCTCGTGGCCCACCAACTCAACCCGAAGATTCCCGCGGAGTTGCAGTTCGCCGAGAGCCGCGTGCGCGCGGGCACGATTGCGGCAGAAGACATTTTGCAGGACATCGGCGCGATCTCGGCGATGTCCTCCGATGCCCAGGCCATGGGCCGGCTCGACGAGACGGTGCGGCGCACCTGGCAGACCGCGCACGCGATGAAGCAGCTGCGCGGCCCGCTCAGCCCGAACGAACGCGCGGACAACGAGCGTGCCCGCCGCTACGTCGCGAAGTACACCATCTGCCCGGCGGTGATCCACGGCCTGGACGACGAAATCGGCTCCATCGCACCGGGAAAGCTGGCGGACTTCGTGCTGTGGGCCCCGGCCACGTTCGCGGTGCGACCCACCGTGGTGTTCAAGGGCGGCATGGCGGCGCTGGCGCTGCTGGGCGACCCCAGCGCGTCGGTGCCCACTCCCCAGCCGGTGTTGCCCCGGCTGGGCTACAACGCCCACACCAGGGCCGCGCAAGCCACCAGCGTCGCGTTCGTGGCGCCGGCCGCGCTCGACGACGGACTGGCCGACCGCCTCGACGTCGGGCGCAAACTCGTCGCGGTCAAAGACATGCGCGAGCGGCGCAAGGCCGACCTGCCCCTCAACGACGCGCTGCCGAGCATCGAAGTCAACCCCGACACCTTCGAGGTGCGCATCGACGGCCAACCGGCCAACCATGCGCCGCTGACCGACCTGCCGCTGACCCAGCGCTACTTCCTGTACTGAGATGCCCCCGATTTCCGCCCCGCTGTTGCTGCTCACCGACGGGCGCCTACCGACGGGCGGCTACGCCCATTCGGGCGGCATCGAAGCCACGGTGCAAGCCGGAAGGGTCTGCGACCCAACGAGTCTCGAGGCCTTCCTGCGGGGCCGGGCCGCGACGTCGGGCGCCGTCTCGGCGGCGTTCGTGGCCGCGGCCTGCGCGGCCGCCACTTCCGGTGACATTGCACGGCTGGCCGCGCTCGACCCCGAACTGGACGCCCGAATGCCCTCGCCGGCGTTGCGGACGATCTCGCGTGCCCTCGGGCGCCAGCTGCAGCGGGCGATGCGTGCCATCCGGCCGCATCCCCGGCTCGATCATCTCGGCAGGCGGCCGCACCACCCGATCGCCCTTGGCGTGGTGGCGTCGGTGTTCGACATCGATGCCAAGCAGGCGGCGCTGGCCGCACTCTACGAGGCCGTGGCCGGGCCGGCGGCCGCCGCGGTCAGGCTGGTCAGCCTCGATCCGCTTGACGTCCACGCCGTGCTGGCGCGGCTGATGCCGCAGCTGGACGCCCTGGCCGAAGAGGCCGGCCGCCACGCCGATGCACCGGTCGACGAATTGCCCGCCCATGCCGCTCCCCTGCTCGACATCGCCGCCGAACATCACGCCCGACGGGAGGGACGGTTGTTTGCCTCCTGAAATCCGCGAAACGGACCCCGGCGCGATGCATGCGCATGCCTCGCTGGCCACGGCCGCCACGTCGGGCCCCGGCGGCCGAATCACCAGCCAGGTCACCACATTGCGCTCGATGGCCCCACTCGTGCTGCGACTCACGGAGGCCAAGGAACCCGCGCCCTGGGCCGACCAGCTCACGGCACCCGCGCGGGTGAGCGTCGCGGCCGGCGCCGCGGGGCCGGTGGGCGGCGACCACATCACCTTCGACATCGACGTCGGGCCGGGGAGCGCCCTGGTCCTGACCGACATCTCCCCCACCGTGCTGCTTCCCGGGCCGCGCGGGTGCCCGTCACGCGCCACGACACGGGTGCGCCTGCACGACGGGGCCACCCTGGTGTGGTTGCCGGAACCGATCATCGCCTCGGCAAACTGCAACCACGTCAACGACATTCGGGTCACGCTCGCCGCCAGCGCCCGGCTGCTGATGCGCGACGAGCTGATCCTCGGTCGCCACGGGGAACAGCCCGGCACCATCCACCAGCGCATCGACGTCCGCCGCGACGGCCTGCCCCTCTACCGGCAAGACCTCGGAGTCGGGCAACAAGCGTGCGGCTGGAACAGCGCGGCCGTCACCGCCGGCCACCGGGCCATCGGATCCATGCTCGTCGTCGACCCCGCGCGGGCGTGGCCGGGCCACGGCTCTCTTCCCACCGACACCGCCGCGGTGTTGCCGCTGGCCGGTCCGGCGGCGCTGATCACCGCCCTCGCCGACGACAACCTCGACCTGCGCAAGGCCCTGAACGCGGGCCTGGCCGAACTCGGCGCTCCGTGGGGCGCCGAATCCCCCAGCGTTTCAACGAGAGAGGAGTGCTGCCGTGCCTGAGGTCTCGTCCCGTGCCCTGCGTCTCGGAGTGGCCGGGCCGGTGGGAACCGGCAAGAGCTCATTGATCGCCACCTTGTGCCGCAACCTGTCCGGCCAGTACCGCTTCGGGGTCGTCACCAACGACATCTACACCGACGAGGACGCCCGCTTCCTGCGCGGCCAGGGCATCCTGCCGGGCGAGCGGATCCGCGCGGTCGAGACGGGCGCCTGCCCGCACACCGCGATCCGGGACGACATCACCATGAATCTGCTCGCGATCGAAGATCTCGAGCACGACTTCGCGCCCCTCGACATCGTGTTGATCGAAAGCGGTGGCGACAACCTGACCGCAACCTTTTCCTCCGGGCTCGTCGACGCCCAAATCTTCGTCCTCGACGTCGCCGGCGGCGGTGACGTCGCCCGCAAGGGCGGCCCGGGCATCGCCCGCGCGGACCTGTTGGTGATCAACAAGATTGACCTCGCGCCCTACGTCGAGGTCGACGTGGACCAGATGCTCGCCGATGCGCGCACCGCCCGAAGCGGCTCCCCTGTTCTGCCCGTCTCACGCAAGCAGCAGCAGACGGTCGACGAGTTGTGCGGCTGGGTCCGCCGCCTCCACGCGACGCACGCCGCCGGCACCCACACGCCCGTCGACCCCGGACCGATGGCGCCGCACTCGCATGCGGCCGGCTAGCGCCGGCGCAGCCGCGCCGCCTGGGTGCGGTTGGCGACGCCGAGTTTGGCCAGGATCGAGCTGACATGGTGGCCAACCGTTTTGGGGCTGATGGACAGGCTCGTGGCGATTTCGGCGTCGCTGCGGCCGTCGGCGATGAGGTCGAGCACCTCACGTTCGCGGGGAGTCAACCCGTTCGGGTCGGCGCGGACGTCGGCCATCCGGCGGCGGCGCGTCGGCCCCCGCAGCCCCTCCAGCCGCTGCTGGGCCCGGCGTGCGGCCGCCCGCGCGCCCAGGCGGCGGAACACCGCCAGCGCCGATTCCACCGCCGGCATGTCGCCGCCGAGTTGGGCGATGGCCGCCTCGTAGGGACAGCCGCGGCGCGACCACGCCTCGGCCGCACCCTGCCAGTCGCCGCCGACCTCCAGGTGGAAGGGCGTGACCGGGTCGTCGGCACCGGCGGGTGCGTCGGCGCCCCCGGTCAGGCGGACCCACCGGCGCAGCTGCCAGAGCAGCCAGGGATCGCCGTCGGGGCCGATGGCGGCCAGTCCGCGCTGCGCGTGGGTGCGTGCGGCGTCGTCATCGCCGGCCAGCCAGGCGGATTCGGCGCGCGCGGCCCAGACCGGGAAGAGCCGCTCATGGTCGGACGCGGGCGCGACCTCGTCGAGCAGCGAGGCGGCGGGCCGTTCGGAGCGGCGGGCGCGGACGAGTGCCAACGCCAGCCGGGCCGGCAGCTGGTTGACCGCCACCACCGCGGGACGGGTGAGTAGCTCCTCGGCCGCCGACAGCGTCCGGTCCCAGTCTCCGCGGTGCAGGCCGACGAGCACGTCGGCGCCCAGGACGAGCGCCTCGTACTGGAACATGTTGCGGTCCCGGCAGTATGGCGCGGATTCCGCGATGTAGCGCTCGGCTCGATCCAGGTCGAAGTGCTGCGCGGCGAACACGGACAGGTTGGTCGCGAGCAGGGCAGCGTCTTCGCCGCGGCCCTCGTTGGCCATCGCGGCGCGCCACGCGGCCTCGAGCTCCTCCCACCCGGTGTCGCTGCGCAGCACCCGGGTCAGGGCGGCGAACCCCCTCGCCCGGTTGACGACGGCGTCGTCGCCGAGTTGGGTGCCCACCGTAATCGCTTGCGCGGCATAGTCGGCCGCGGCCGGGTCGAAACCCCACGCACTCACCTCGGCCATGTTCACCAGGGCCCACGCCAGCTGCGGGCACGCGCCGGCGTCGCGCACCACCTGCAGTGCGGCCCTGGCCGTGTCGGCGGACTTGCCGGTTTGTCCTATCCCCCACAACTCATGTGACAACCAACGCAAATCGTCGCTTTCGCCCAGCGTGTCGCCCAAGGCGCGGCGCAGCGTGATCGCTTCGCGCCAGGACGACACCGCCGCCTCACCGACACCGCAGCAATACGCCGCGTACGCGTGGCCCTCGAGCCAGATCACCTTCTGATCGTCGCGGGCGTTGTCGGCGTGGCGGAGCGTGAGCGCATACAGGTCGAGGGCCTGGCCATGCGCCCCCAACCGCGCGGCCCGTTCGGCGGCGGCGGCACCGTAGCGCAAAGCCGCCTTGCCATCGCCGGCCTCGTCGGCGTGAAAAGCCAGTGCGGACAACGTATCCGGGTCGACGGGAGGTTCGGTGAGACCGGCCAGGGCGCGAGTGTGCAGGGCTTTGCGCTGATGTTTGGGGATCTGTTCGAGCGTCGCGCGCCGCGCCAGCTCGTGCCGAAACCCGATCGTGTCACCGTCGGTGACCAACATGCCGCTGTCGAGGCATTCCGCCAGACCCTCGCGGGCCGCCGGGCATACTTTGCGCACCAGCGCCGGGTCCGCGTGCGGGCCGCAGACCGCGGCGGCCTGCGCGGTCTCGCACGCGTCCGGCGACAGCCGCGCCAGCCGTCCCCACACCGCCTCGGAAACGCTGCGCGGCAAGCTTTTTGACAGCGCGTCGAACCCGCTGGCCAGCACCTCGGTGACAAAGAACGGGTTGCCCCCGGTCAGCTGGTGCAGCCGGTCGGAGTTGACGCCGCTGCCCGCGGCCAGCGCCGCCACGGCTTCGCGGCTGAGCGGTTGCAGACCGATGCGGCTGACCCCCGCACAGGTCGCCACGTCGCCCAGGGCGACGGCCAGCGGGTGCTCCCGGTCGAACTGGTCGTCGCGATAGGACACCACCAACAACAGCGGCAGCGAGGAGACGCGGCGCGCCAGAAAGCGCAACAGATCCAGGGTCGCCCCGTCGGCCCAATGGGCGTCCTCGATCACCCACACCCAGTGGTGCCCGTCGCGCAGGACGGTCAGCAGTCGTCTATACAGCGTTCCGGTGTCGCCCGATTCGATCGCCGCGCCGAGCGCGTCGGCCGCCGTGGGACCGACGCCGGCCAGCGCGTCGAGCAGCGGGCCCAACGGGCGCGGTGCCACCAGCGGGTCGCACCAGCCGCGCAGCACGCGGAACCCGTCATCGAGGCCGGAGGTGAACCGGCTGATCACCGCGGTCTTGCCGACCCCCGCCTCGCCCCGCAGCAACGCGAGCCGGCCGGCGCCGCGCCGGGCCGCGCCCGCGAGCGTGCCGAGCTCGGCCAGCACCGCCTCGCGCTCGAGCAAGCGCTCCACCAGCAGCCGCCTCGTCTTGACCAGTCATGACTGGTGCCGTCACAACGCGGTGCACAGGTAGAGCCGTAGCAACCGCACATCAGGGACATGATGCGGCCCTAACTGTAATCGGGGCGGCGGCTTTTTGTGTGTCACCCGACTGTGAATCGTGCGACGCGTTCGCGGCGTGTCGCGTCGTGTATTTCACTCTCGGCGTGCGGTTTCCGCGGGGCATTCGGCGCGGTGCGACAATGGCTGGCATGACCGAGCAGAGCATCTGGATGCAAAAGGTCGCCGCGGATCCCGGGCATTCGCACTGGTACGTCGAACGCTTTCGTTCCATGGCGCGCGCCGGTGAGGACCTCGCCGGCGAGGCTCGCCTGGTGGACGCGATGGCGCCCCGCGGTGCCCGCATCCTCGACGCCGGCTGCGGCCCCGGCCGGCTGGGCGGGCATCTTGCTTCGGCCGGCCACCACGTCGTCGGCGTCGACGTGGACCCGGTGCTCATCGAGGCGGCCGAGCACGACCATCCCGGGCCGCGCTGGCTGGTCGGCGACCTCGCGGAGCTCGACCTGCCCGCGCGCGGCATCCCCGAGCCGTTCGACATCATCATGTCGGCCGGCAACGTCATGACGTTTCTCGCCCACAGCACCCGCGTGCGGGTGCTGACCCGGCTGCGCGCCCACCTCGCCGACGCCGGCCGGGCGGTGATCGGCTTCGGCGCCGGCCGTGACTACGAGTTCGGCGAGTTTCTCGACGACGTCGCCGAAGCCGGGTTCACCCCGGATCTGTTGTTATCCACCTGGGATCTGCGGCCGTTCACCGAGGACTCCGACTTCCTCGTCGCCGTCCTTCGTTGAGTCGGTACGACGCCGGTCAGCCGCCCGGCACCAGCGGCGGACGGCACACGTTGGCGCCCGGGTCCCACCACCAGCCGTTGTCGCACGCCAGCGGTTGCGGCCCGACTCCCAGCGGCCGGCAGACGTTGGCCGTCGGGTCCCACCACTGACCCGGGTCGCACGCCAGCGGTTGGGGCCCGACACCGAGCGGCCGGCAGACCTTGCCCGTCGGGTCCCACCACTCGCCGTCGCCGCAGTCGGCCGAG
This sequence comes from Mycobacterium sp. NGS63, assembly GCF_059812295.1. Taxonomy (NCBI): domain Bacteria; kingdom Bacillati; phylum Actinomycetota; class Actinomycetes; order Mycobacteriales; family Mycobacteriaceae; genus Mycobacterium; species Mycobacterium sp. NGS63. The sequence goes on along the minus strand of NZ_JCALCJ010000013.1, from coordinate 67,673 downwards.
CTGACCGCCGGCATCGCGATCGTCACCGCCGCAATCGCGGTGAACGCCAGCACGACGACGGCAAAAACGTGGCGAACGAACGTCCTCACTGTGGGCCTCCCCTCGTGTTGTACGCATCATCGAACCGAGCCGGGGCAGGCAGGTCAAGACCCTTCGCCGGCGGTGCCCAGCATCCCTTTCGTTGCTGCCGCGTCACCGTGATGGATAGATCAGGTTGTCGATATCGCGGCGCAACTCGTCGGGATTCACCCGCGGCAAATGTTTGCGCCGTCGAACGAGCTCGGCCGGACCAACGCTGGGACGCGGAAGCGGCGCAGTTCTGCGACGGGGGCGCCGTCGCGGGTGACGATGATGCGTTCGCCGCGCTCGACGCGCCGCAATACGTCTCCCCCGCTGTTGCGCAAGTCGCCCACGGTCACGGAAGCCATAACTCGAATTGTCGCACCGGTGAGACCGATGAATTCCGGGCGCGCGGGCGGTCATACCTTCTGGAACGGACAAACCGAGCGAAAGGTGAGTGCCATGGCCTTGGACAAACAAGCACTGCCGCCCGTCGTCGATCACCAGACCTGGCGCGCCGCCCTCCACGAACTGCGCAAGCGCGAGAAGGCCGCCACCCACGAGCTGGATGCCATCGCCGCCCAGCGGCGGCGCCTGCCGATGGTGGAGCTGCCCGACTACACGCTGGTCGGCGCCGACGGGCCCGTCCGCCTGGCCGACGTGTTCGGCGGCCGCTCGCAGCTGATCGTCTACCACCACATGTGGTCGGACGGCGCGGAGTGGCAGTGCGGCGGGTGCACGGGCTTCACGTCGCAGTTCACCCGGCTGGAGTTCCTCGACAATTACGACGCCCGCTTCGTCGTCGTCACCAACGGGCCGATCGACGAGGCGCTCGCCTACAAGGAGAAGGTCGGCAATCGGATGGAGTGGTACTCGTCGTCGGGGAGCTCGTTCGGTGCCGACGTGGACGCACCGCCCGGCGGCGGCTTCGGCGTCAACGTGTTCCTGCGCGACGGCGACACCGTGTACCGCACGTGGCATACCAACGGGCGCGGCACCGAGCAGCTCAGCCATTCGTTCGGGCTGATCGACATCCTGCCCCGGGGCCGGCAGGAGGAATGGCTGGACTCGCCCGACGGCTGGCCGTCGCGGCCGACCTACTCGGGCTGGCTCGACTCCCCCGACATCGCGGCCGCCTACGGATCGAAGGAGAACGCATGACCGCCGAACGCTACGTCGCCACCCGCACCATCACCGCCGGTGCCGACGAGATCTTCGCCGTCCTCGCCGACCCGTCGCGCCATCAGAACACCGAGCCCACCGACTGGGTCCGCGACGCGGTGGACACCGCACCGATCACGGGCGCCGGGCAGATCTTCGCGATGAACATGTACCTGACCCAGGCCGGCGGCGACTACGTCACCTACAACCTGGTCAACGCCTTCGACCAGGATCGCGCGATCGGGTGGATGCCGGGCGTGCTCGACGACGCCGGCAATCACAGCCCCGGCGGCTGGTCCTGGCGCTACGACCTCGTCCCGAATGGCGACCGCACCGACGTCACCCTCACCTACGACTGGAGCGCCACGCCGCAGGACTTTCGCGACCGGGTCGGCGGGATGCCCACCTTCCCGGAGGGCTATCTGGCCGAATCGCTTGCGGCCCTAGAGCGATCCGTCACGGGCTAGGGGCCCGTCGCGGCCGGGCGGCGGCTGTGTCGAGCCTGCGCGCAGATCGCGGTTCGTCCACAAATGCACGCGCTGAGCGCAGTCTCGACGGCTAAGGCCGTCATTTCGCAACGAACCTGGAACGGCGCGCGTTCGCCCTGCCGGCGCTGACGACCTCCCTGAGCGTGGCGATCGCGCGGTCCGGCCTGTCGCGCAGCGCGCGCGCCGCGGACCGGGCGACCCTGCGGTTGGTGAACAGCTGCGACGGGCGGATCATGTGGTTGAGCACGCCGAACAGCATCTGGGTGGCCTTGGGATCGGCCGCGAGGTCCTTCATCAAGCGCGTATTGAACGGCGTCGCCGCGCCGGAAGCGCCGAAATTCGCTGCGAACCAATGCATTTCGTAGGCATCGTCGTCGCGCCAGTGCCACCAGCGCCGCATGGCCTCGTCGGGGCCGGCGTCGCCCAATCCCTCCTCGATGGCACGGGCCAGCGAATCGGCCTGGCGGAACGCGTCGCTGATGCCCTGGCCCGGCGCCGGATCCTTAAAGTGCCCGGCGTCGCCGGCCAGGACCCAGCCCGGGCCGGCGGCCTCCCGGAAGTACCCGTGCCAGTTCGTCAGCACCCGGATGGGGCCGACGCGTCGCCCGTCCCCGATCACCTCGGCCAGCTCGGGCCAGGACCGCAGGCCCGCGGAGAAGTTGGCGTCGCGATTGGCATGGAACTCGGCCTGTTTCGCCATGTCGATGGCGATGGCGGCCATGTAGAGCTCACCGTCGGTCGGCCCGGCGAGAAAGCCCAAGTCTCCCCGGCGGCCCAGCCGCGCGTGGCCCTCGCGATCGTGCACGTGCTCGAAATAGCCCCAGGCGAACATCTTTCCGGGCGTCGCGACGTGATACTCCCGCGCACCGACCAGGGTGGCGACCGTCGAATGGCGGCCGTCCGCGCCGACCACCAACCGACCCTCGATGCGGCCGGCGGCCGTGTCCACCCCGGTGACGCGACCGTCCTCGGAGATCAGGCCCGTGACCCGCAAACCGGTGCGGACGTCGGCGCCCGCCGCGGCCGCCGCGTCGACGAGCAACGCGTCCAGCGTCACCCGCCGAACGCACAGGCTCGGCTGGATCGCGTCCGCGGGATCGACGGTCGCTTCGATGCGGACGGCGTCGTCGATCACCAGCGTCATGCGATTGAGCGGAACCGCGCCCGCGGCCAAGACCGCGTCGCGCACGCCAAGCCGGTCCAGCAGCTGCACCCCGGACGGCTGGATGATGTGCGTCGACGGCGTCTCCGACGGGAACTGCGCCCGATCGACGAGGCACACGCTCATGCCCCGGCGCGCGAGCGTCGCCGCCAGCGGCGAGCCGGCGCACCGCGCGCCGACGATCACCACATCGAATGGCTTCATACCGCGCCTGCGATCGCCCGACGAGCCATGACAGGCGACGCTACACGATGAGTAAGAAGATAGTAAGAGCCTTCTTAGGAATCGTTTAGATATTGGATGCCTTACGCGGTGAGCGCGTCGAACATGTGCGCCGGGTCGATGCCGAGCTGCTTGGCGACGTGGCTGGTGTCCCAATATTCGCGCCAGTGGGTGATCGCGCCGTCGCGCACCTCGAAGATGGCCGTGACGTAAAACGTGACCGCGACGCCGTTCATGGCATTGACGTCGACCCGCTCGACCACCACCGTGCCCCCGCTCGAGACGATCGTGCGGATCTCGCTCCCGTCGATCATTCCGGTCGAAAGGCTGTTGTGCTTTTCCAGCTCGGCGCGCGCCGCGTCGCGCCCGACGACCACCGGCGACAGCGGGACGTGCAGCTGCCAGGCAAAGTCCTCGGCCATCAGCGCGGTCATGGCCTCGACGTCCATGTGTTCGCCGTAGGCGGCGTGAAGGAAGTCGAGCACCAGCTGTTCGGTGTCATTGGTCGCCACGGCCTGGGGCATGTCGGTTCCTTTGCTTGTTATTGGAAACGCATTTGAATAAATAAACTGGTTGATTTAATCCTCGGCCGTCACGCTATCCGTTCGGGCGGGTGGCGTAAAGACCGTCGGTTGGATATTGAGTGTGAAACAACGGCTTTGGCGGTGAAGCCAGGGCGGCGGAATCGCCGAAACCCCGCCCTGCGCTCACGGCCAAAGCCGTGAGTTCACACTCAGCGCCCGCGAAACAGGGCTTAGCGAAAGCGTCAGCGCCGCTTCAGGATTGCGGGCCCGCCGACGGCGGCCAGTGCGTGCCCGGAGACGCCTCTCCGGGGCTTTCGTGTTCGCCGCGCGCCAGCGGCACCCACTGCTCGGTCGGCGCGGGCTGCTTCGACGACGGGAAGTCGCGCAGCTTGCCCGACGGCTTGGCGTCCCATTGGGCGAACGTCAGCGGCGTCAACAGCCAGGCGTGCAGCAGGCAGTACGCCGCCTCCAGGGAGGCGATGTGGGTGCGCTCCCAACCGTGGCTGCCGTCGACCCCGAAGCCGACCAGCGCGGCCCGGGTTTCGGCGCCCGCCTCGATCGCGGCGGCGGCGTCGGAGCGGTAGTAGCGGAACACGTCGCGCGCGAACGGGATGGCCCGCTCCTCGGCCAGCCGGCACAGCTTGCGGGTCAGGTGGTAGTCGAAGGGGCCGTGCATGTCGGCCATCGGGATGGTCACGCCGTCCTCGATGGAGTGCTGGCCGGGCGCGCACACCGCGTTGTCCACCGAGATCAACTCCGCGACGTCGGCGGGCAGGCCGTGGCTGGCGCCGTGGCCGACCTCCTCGGTGATCGTGACCATGATCATCGTGCGGTGCGGCAGCACCACCTTGTTCTCCGTGAGGCTCTTGGCCAGCGCGAGCGCGATCGCGACCCCGGCCTTCCCGTCGAGGTGTCGCGAGACGATGAAGCCGTCGGCAGTGAGCTCCGGGCTGGCGATCAACGCCACGAAGTCACCGACGTTCAGGCCGAGACGGACCAGGTCCTCGCGCGAGGACACCTTGCGGTCCAGGCGGACCTCGACGTGCTCCCAGTCGGTGGGCTGGGTGTCGATCTCGTCGCCGAACCGGTGCCCGCTGGCCTTGAGCGGCAACACCGTGCCGGTGATGAACTCGTCAGGGTCGTCGCTGAAGATCCGCACCCGCGCGCCGGTGGCGAACCGCGCCGAGAACGTGCCCACCGGGATCAGCTCCAGGCGGCCGTTGTCCTTGAGGGTGCGCACCATGCAGCCGATGGTGTCCGCGTGCACGGCCAGCGCCCGGTCGGTGGTCGGCGACTCCCCCGGCAGCTCGGCGGTCAGCGCCCCGCGGCGGGTCAGGGTGAACGGCACGCCAAAGTCGTCGAAGATGTCGCCGATCAACTGCATCACCGCGTCGGTGCGTCCCGCCGGGCTGGGGGTCTGCAGCAGCGCGAGCAGCGTATCGATCATCCACACGCGGTCGGCCTCAGCCATGGCCGCGGTCTGGCGCACGGTGTCTCCCTTCACGGTCGTGGAGGATTCGCGTTCAACCTACCCCCTTCGAAATTCCTCCGTTTGCCGCGGCAAATGGGGTTACGCTCCTCGTGACCCGGGTCACACCGCGCGATAGGAGCCCGCCATGAAGGTGGATGCGGATGGACATGAGGAGCAAGACCTGCGCCGGCTGCGGGAGCTCACCACCTTCAACAAGTTCTCCGACGGTGAGCTGCAGCGGCTCGTGGGGGCGGCCCATCGCATCGCCAGATCCAAGCCCTGGCCGCTGATCCAGGAGCAGACGCCGTCGGACTCCTGTTACATCCTGCTGAGCGGGGAGGTCGGGGTGTACGTCGGCCAGGACCGCGTCGCCCTGCTGGGGCCGGGCGAGGTGATCGGCGAATCCGCCCTTCGCCGTGGGAAATTGCGCTCGGCGACGGTGACGACCACCGGGCCGTCCGAGGTGCTGCGCATCGAGCGCGACGACCTGGCCCGCTTGCTCGACGAGATTCCCGCGCTGCGCGACACCATGGAGGCCACCGCCGCGAAGCACGTGCCCGCATCGCCGCCGGAACGGCCGGCCAAGCCGAAACCCACCCACAGCCGGGTGGACGCCTTGGTGCCGACGGAGTTGGCCGAGCGATTCGAGCGCGCCGCCGAGGCCGCCGGGGTGCGCGTCGACGCCGCGCTCGCGGACGCGCTCACCGGGTGGATCGACCGCAACGGCGGCTAGGAGCCCATCTCCGCGATGAGGTCGGCGAGCGCGAGGATCCGCTGGGCATCGCGCACGTGCAGGCTCTCGATCATCCGGCCGTCGACCGTGATGACGCTCGTGCCCGCTTCTTGGGCCTCCTCGTAGGCCGCGACGATCTTGCGGGCGTCGGCGAGTTCGTCGTCCGAGGGACCGAACAGGTCGTTGGCGGGCGCGATCTGGGACGGGTGGATCAGCGTCTTGCCGTCGAACCCCATCTCGCGGCCCTGCCGGGCCTCGGCCCGGAAGCCATCTTCGTCGGTGATGTCGTTGAACACGCCGTCCAGGACGACCTTGCCGGCTGCCCGCGCCCCCAGCACGGCCAGCGACAACGCCGTCAGCGCCGGCGCGCGCCCGGGCACGTGCAGCCCGTGCAGCTCGTTGACCAGATCGTTGGTGCCGACCACCAGCCCGGCCAGCCGTTCGCTTCCCGTGGCGACCTCCTCGGCCCGCAGGAAGGCCCGGGGCGTTTCGATCATCACCCACAGCTGCATCTTGTTCGGCGCGCCGAGTCGGTCGAGTGCCGCGGCCAGCTTTTGCACCTGCTCGCCCGTCTCGACCTTGGGCACGAGCACCCCGTCGGCCGCCGATGCGGCGACGGCGGCCAGGTCGTCGTCGTGCCAGTCGGTGTCCAGGCCGTTGACGCGCACCACGACCTCGCGGGGCCGGTAGCTTTTCGACGCGATTGCGTCGCACACCCGCGCCCTCGAGTCGGGTTTGGCGTCAGGGCCGACGGCGTCCTCGAGGTCGAAGATCAACAGGTCCGCCGGCAGCGTCTTGCCCTTCTCCAGCGCCCGTTGCTTGTTGCCGGGGAGGTAAAGGGCGGATCGGCGGGGGCGCAGGGTGGGTGCCACCGGATGAGCCTACGGCCGACGCCGAACGTGCGGCTGGCCGCACATTCGACGCCGAACGTGCGGCTGGCCGCGCGCTCGAGGTTGGTACATCGCCGGCCCGAGTGGGAACCCTGGGTCGAAGCAGGGAGGAGGCGCTCATGCAGCGACAGGAAATCCGATCACTGGCCGACCTCGCGGGTGAGGGCACCCGCGTGCTCACCACCCTGGTGCGCGACACGCACAGCGGCATCGCGCGCCGGGTGTTCGACGCCGTGGGCCCGGTCGCCAAACCCGTGGAGGTCGTCCACAACACGACGGCCGCGGCGACCTACTACGCCGTCGACCGCGCGCTGCGCGGGGCGTTGCGCGGCGCCGGTGCGCTGGCCGCCGAAACCCGCGGGGACGACGACGGCGACAGCGTCGAGGCCAATCCCACGGTCGCGGGCGTCATCGCCGCGCTCAACGGCATCTACGGCGACGAACTCACTGAACGCCGCAACGGCTTCGCGCTGACGATGCAGGTGCGCCGCCACGGCAGGGCGGTGGCACTGGACGCCGACGCGATCGCGGCGGCCTTTCCGCAAGCCACCGGCCGGGTCGTGGTGTTCGTGCACGGCTGGTGCATGACCGAAAGGTCGTGGTGGCGGCCGCCGCGCGACGGCGACAGCGTGGGCCCCTACGGCGCGCGCCTGCACGACGACCTCGGGTTCACCCCGGTCTACCTGCGCTACAACACGGGCCTACACATCTCCGACAACGGCAAGTCCCTGGCCGGGCTGATCGAGGCGTTGCAGGGGCTGTGGCCGGTCCCCGTCGAGGAGATCGCGCTGATCGGTCATTCGATGGGCGGCCTGGTGGCGCGCAGCGCCTGCCACTACGGCGTCGAACACCGGCACGGCTGGCCCGACGCCGTTCGGCACGTCGTCTGCCTGGGCTCCCCGCATCTGGGCGCCGACCTGGAGAAGGGCGTCAACGCCGCATCCTGGGCGCTGGCCCGGCTGCCCGAAACCGAAGGCCTGGCTTGGTTTCTCAACGCGCGCAGCTCCGGCACCAAGGACCTGCGCTACGGCGCGCTGCTCGACGAGGACTGGAGCGAATGCGACCCCGACGAGTTCCTGCGCGACCGCTGCCACGAGGTGCCGTTCCTGCCCGGCGCCGTCTACCACTTCGTTGCCACCACCGCGGGACCGCGCGCGGTCGGCGGCATCCTCGGCGACCGCCTGGTGCGCTCGGCGAGCGCGTCCGGGGTGGGCAAGTCCCGGCGGGTGCCGTTCGAGCCCGACCACGGGCTGACGCTGACCGGCCTGCACCACTTCGATCTGCTCAACCACGCCGCCATCTACGACAGGCTGCGCGCCTGGCTGAGCTAGCCTTTGGCCTCGCGCCATTCCCGTTCGAAGGGCAACCGCCACGCATTGGGCGCGATCAGTTGGTGAATGGCGTTCGGGCCCCAGGTGCCGGGCTGGTACATCTTCGCCGGCGGCGGGTCGTTGAGCAGATCCTCGGAGCGCTCCCACAGCGACTCGATGCCCTCGGCGGTGTTGAACAGCGTGTGATCGCCGCGCATCGCGTCCAGGATGAGCCGCTCGTAGGCCTCCAGCACGTCGACGACGGTGTCGATCTCCGTCGAGGAAAACTGCATGGACAGCTTGTCCAGCTTCATGCCGGGCCCCGGCCGCTTGCCGTAGAAGGACAGCGACACCTTCGAATTGTCGGCGAGGTCGAACGTGAGGTGGTCGGGGCCCTGGGTCCCCACCCCCGACCCGGGCGGGAACATCGTGCGCGGCGCCTCCTTGAAGGCGATCGACACGATGCGGATGCCCTCGGCCATCTTCTTGCCGGTGCGCAGGTAGATCGGCACGCCAGCCCAGCGCCAGTTGTCGATGCCAACCTTCAGCGCGATGAACGTCTCGGTATCGGAATCCCTTGCAACCCCGTCCTCTTCGCGATAGCCGTTGTACTGGCCGCGCACCACGTTCGACGGGTCGACCGGCAGCATCGACCGGAAGACCTTGTTCTTCTCCTCGCTGATGGCGCGCGGCTCCAGCGCGGTGGGCGGCTCCATCACCACGAACGCCATCACCTGGAACAGGTGGGTGACGACCATGTCCTTGTACGCGCCGGTGCTCTCGTAGAAGTTGGCCCGCTGGTCCAGGCCGAGGGCCTCGGGGATGTCGATCTGGATGTGGTCGATGAAGTTGCGGTTCCAGATCGGCTCGAACAGCCCGTTGGCGAAGCGGAACGCCAGGATGTTCTGGGCCGCCTCCTTGCCCAGGAAGTGGTCGATGCGAAAGATCTGGGATTCCTCGAACGTCTCGTGCAGGAAGTCGTTGAGCGACACCGCGCTGTCCAGGTCGGTGCCGAACGGCTTTTCCATCACCACCCGGGAGCGTTCGACGAGTTTCGCGTCGCGCAACATGGTGATCACGTCGCGGGCCGCCTTGGGGGGCACCGACAGGTAGTGCAGGCGGCGCACGTCGGGGCCCAGGTTGCTCTCGGCCTCGGCGACGGCCTCGGCCAGCGCCTCGGGCCCGGCGCCCTGCGGCACGTAGCAGATGTTCTTGGCGAAGTCGGCCCACTGCTCGGGGGTGAGCTTGTGCGCGCCGAACGAGTCGAGCGCCTCCTTGGCGCGCTCGCGGAATTCGTCGTTGCTGAAGTCCTCGAGCGAGGTGGCGACGATCTGGATGTCGGGCGCCAGGTCGGACTGGTTCAGGTAGGCCAGGCCGGGTAGCAGCTTGCGTTTGGCCAGGTCGCCGGTCGCGCCGAACAGGACGATGACGTGGGGATCCAGGGGGACGGAGTCGTGGCGGTGCGGGCGCGCGCCCGGCGCCGGGTAGGAGATCGTTTGCGGTTTCTTGGTGGCCACTCTCTCGATACTTCCACCGCCGGCGCGTGTGTGCAGCCCCCTGTTGCGGGGTATGGAATAGCGGTGACAGATCCCGACCGAGACCCCGTCAGCCATACCGAGGAGCTGGAGAACATCGTCGACCGGCTCGGCGAGAAGGTCGCCAACGAGCGCGAAGCCGAGGACGTTCCCGGCAAACCCAGCGAACGGGAAAACACCGCGACGCGCGGCTCGGAGGAGGAGCCGCCGGACTAGCCGGGTGGCCCGAACCAGGTGGTGAGCGCGTCGGCGGGCCCGGCGTCGGAGCCGTCGCCCACCCAGGCGACGTGCCCGTCGGGGCGGATCAGCACCGCGGCCGGGGCGGGCACCGCGCCGAGGGCCGGAAGTTCCCATGCGCCAGAGCATTTCGCGTCGACGGACCTGACCCGGCCCGCCCAGGGCCCGATGTCCAGGGGCGCGCCGAGGTTGAGCAGCACGGGGCGGGCGCCGTGTAGCAGGGTGAACAGCCGGGTCGGGCCGCGCGCGGTGTCGAGTTTCAGGTCGGGCATGCGGCGCCCGAGCAGCGGGTGCCCGTCGCCGAGGTCGTAGCGGATGTCCAGGCCGGACATCATCGCGCCGAACCGCCGCCGGGGCTCGTCCATGCCGAGCAGCTCGGACACGCACTCGCGCAACGCTTTTAGCCGGTCGTCGGGGCGCAGCAGCGCCATCTGCGCCATGGTGTTGCGCAGCACCCGCGCGCCGATCGGGTGCCGCTCGGCGTGGTAGGTGTCCAGCAGGCTTTCCGGCGCCGTTCCGCGCACCACCTGGGCCAGCTTCCAGCCGAGGTTCACCGCGTCCTGCACGCCGGTGTTGAGGCCCTGCCCGCCCACCGGGTGATGCACGTGGGCGGCGTCGCCGGCGAGCAGGACGCGCCCTTTGCGATACGTCGCGGCCTGCCGCGACGCGTCGGTGAACCTGGAAACCCAAGCGGGACTGTGGATTCCGTAGTCCGTCCCGTACACCGCGACCAGGGCCCCGCTCAGCTCGGCCAGCGTGGGCTCGCCGGCGGACCGCACCTGGCGCTCGGTCACCATCACCCGCACCGGTCCCCCGTCGCCCACCGCGCTGAGCGAATGGACGCCGAGGGCGTCGTGGCGGATGCCCCATTGCGGGGTTTGTCCGGGTGCGACGGCGATCTCGGCCTCGGCGAGCAGGTAGCTCATGGTCGGATCCCACCCGGGGAAGTCGATGCCGGCGGCCTTGCGGACGGCGCTGCGTCCCCCGTCGCACCCGACGACGTACCGCGCCCGCACGAACCGTCCGTCGGCCAGCTCGACGCCGACGCCGGTGTCGTCCTGGGCGACGCCGGTCACCTCGCGTTCGCGGTAGATCGGCACGCCCAGCTCGTCGACCCAGCCGGCCAGGATGCGCTCGATGTGGACCTGCCACAGCGCGAGGCCATAGGGGTGCGGGGTGGGAAAGTCGCTGATGTCCAACCGGATCTGGGAAAACCCGGCGACCTGCGCCACCTCGCCTTGGGCGAGGAAGCGGTCGGCGATGCCGCGCTGATCGAGCACCTCGAGGGTGCGCGCGTGCAACCCGCCGGCCCGCGCGCCGATCAGCTCCTGGTCGGCGCGCCGCTCGACGACCGCGACGTCGGCCCCCGCCAACGCCAGCTCGCCGGCCAGCATCAGCCCCGTAGGCCCGGCCCCGGCGATCACCACCGCGTGCTCGGCCATCGGTTTCACCCTCATCCCGCAACTCCCCCGTTCGCGCCGGTTCCGGTCCCGGCCAGCGATTTTGCGGCATGACCCCGGTCTTGCCGCAAGCCCCCGGGTGCGTAATATGGTGAAGTGGGACGGACAAAATCCGTCCCGTTCCTTTGCAATCCGCCAACATCCGGCGCGCCCGTCGACGCCATCCACTACGGTTCAGGCAAATCGCGACGTGTGACCGGAGAGTGACGGGATGGGTCTTCGTATCGCGGGCCCCGGGGCCCGCGGGGCCGCTCGCCGCCCACGATTGCGGCTGCGCGCCGACTCGGGAAGCGGCTTCTACGGCAAACATCAGGTCCGCCTGCTGCGGATCTACCTGGGCGCCACCACATTCCTGTACACCTACGGCGTCGTGTTCACCCTGATCCCGATCCGCCACGGGCTGGCCAAGGGGAACACGGCCGGAGGAATCGTCGCGATCGCCCTGGGCTGCGCGGCGCTGGTGTGGCTGGCCGTGCGTCCCGACAAGCCGGGGCCGGCCACCGCCGCGGCGATCGCGGCGACGCCGATCGTGATGGCCTTCCATGTGGCGATCACCGCCGAGTTCGCCTGCCTGATCGCGCCGATGTTCCTCGCGATGTATTTGCGTGCCTTCTACTCGGCGCGCCGCGGCACGCTGCTGGTCGGCGTCCTCACCGTGGCATCCGTTGCCGCGCTTGCGGTTGCGCCCCTGCCCAAGCTGTACATCGACTACCTCATCTTCGTGATCGCGATCGTCGGGGCCGCCGAGTCGTTCGGGCTGGTGACGCGAAGCCTCGTCGCGGCGGCGTGCACCGATCCGCTCACCGGGCTGCTCAACCGGGCCGGCTGGGAAATCGCCACCGCCGACCTGCTGGCGCGGTCGCGTTCGGCGGCGGCGACGGTGACCGTCATCGCGCTCGACATCGACAACTTCAAGCGGATCAACGACACCGACGGCCACGTCGCCGGGGACGAGCACCTGATCGCCCGCGCGGGCGTGTGGCGAAAACTGGCCCCCGCCAACGCCGTTCTGGCCCGGCTCGGCGGCGACGAATTCGCGGTGTGCATCGCCGAGCGCGCGGGCGGGGCGCCGGGCGCGGCCGAGCGGTTCGTCGCGACCGTGCGGCTACAGACCCCGGGCACCAGCGTGGGCATGGCGGCGGCGGGCGGTGAAGGCGCCGACATCGCCGCGCTGTATGCGGCCGCCGACGCCGATCTCTACGCCGCCAAGCACAACAGAACTCGGGCGTAGCGCTACTGCGGGTGGGCGGCCACGTACTCCGAGACCGGGATCGGTGACGTCGCGGCGTAGCCGATGGGCAGCAGCACGTCGCCGGCGGTCGTGTGGCAGTAGACGTCCCACCGGTAAAACGCGGCGAACGTGGCGGGATCGGCGGCGATCAGCGCCGCGTAGTCGTCGACCGCGCGCACGTATTCGTTCGCGTGGTTGTAGCGGTAGATGGCTTGATCGTGGTCGCCGGCAAAGCCATTGGCGGCCAGGTAGCGGCCCGCGGCCATGATGCTGTCGTGCGGCGAGTCGATGTCGCCGCCCTGTCCGTAGCCGGCGAACGTCGCGGGCAGGAACTGCATGGGCCCCTGCGCGCCAGCGGTACTCACGCCATGGATGCTGCCCAGGCGGGTTTCGACGAGGTTGATCGCGGCCAGGTAGTTCCAGCCGACCCCGGATTCGGCCTCGGCCTGGTGGTAGTACCCGAGCAGCTGGTCGGCGGGGGCCGGCGGCTCGATGCGCCACGCGGGCAACGTGTCTCGCGTGGGCGTCATCGCGGTGAGCTGCCGGCGGGCGTCGACGTTGCGGTCGTAGACGTCGATCAGCGACGGCGGGATGCGCGGCCGCGTGGTCGCGTCCCAGTCGGGGTGGCGGCCGATCGCGCGATAGGCCGCCTGCTGGCGATGCGCCGCGGCCTCCAGCCCCGCCTCCCCCGTCGACGGGTCGCGCAGCGCGTGCTCGTCGGCGACGAGGTCGTCGGCCAGCTGCGCGGGGTCGGAGGCCAGGCGGGGCTGCGCGCCGTCGGGGGCGCTGGAACACACGGGCGCGAACACGATCGCCGCCAGCACAAGCGGGGTGGCACATGACGCGGCAACGCGGTAACGGCGCACACGTCAACGGTAGCGATACCGGCGGGCTATGCGAAGGGGCGGCTCAGGCGGCGTAGAAGGTCGTGGTGTTGGCGCCGTAGTCGAGGTAGATCGGGTGCTCGAGGAACGGCAGCGCCCCGGTGTTCATGATGTACGGCGACGGCGTCGGCGAATACGTCAGGCCGTAGGTGTAGGAGTACAGCAGCTGGCCGTTGGGCGCCCAGACGTACACCGCCGTCCCGGGTTGCACGTTCAGGCCCGGCGGGATGGTGCCCGATACGCCGCCGGAATCGACGACCGAGTTGACCGAGTACTGGGGGCCCAAGAATCCCAGCGGCCCGGTGCTGATCTCCAGGGTGGTGATCGGCGATCCGTTGAGCGTGGCGATCGGCGACAGGTTCGCCGGTGCCGGACCGAACTGCAGATAGGGGTTGGCCGCGGTTTCGTTGATCAGCAGGCCCTGGTTGTAGGGCGCCGGCAACGCCTGATTCGGGATGCTGGGGCCCGGGCCGCCCGCGTTCGGGCCCACGCCCAGCACGCCCGTCACGCCGTCCGGGGCGAAATACGACTCCCACGTAAAACCGTGCGACAGGGCGGACTGCAGCGACGTGGGCCAGGCGAAGAGCTCGACGTCCACCGGGGTGCGCGCGGTGACGAGCCCGTTGCCGAAGTTCACCGGCGCATTGAACGTGGCGTAGAGGTAGTTCAATCCCCCGCTGTAGCCGCTGACACCGAATCCGGTGGGCAGGCCGAGGTTGAACAGCCCGAAGATCCCCCCGACGTCGCCCAGCGGAACGACGAGACCGGTGGATCCGGTGTCCACCAGGACGGGAACCGTCGGTCCGCTGCCGACGGCGACGCCGACCACCGGCTCGGCGCCGCCGACCATGGTGATCGGGACGGTCCCGGGCTGGCCGGTGGTGGCGGTGACGGCCGGGGCGACGGCGCCGATCAGCGGGCGGCCGAACAACAGCTCGGACGGTTCGTTCACCACGTTCACGACGGCCTGCTGGACCTCGGCGAGCAGGCCCGCGGCCGGGTTGGCGCCGGCCGCCGGGCGCAACGAGCTCAGCACCGCGCCCACGGGACTCGCGGCGACCGCGCCGGACACCTGGGCCGGCGCGCCCTGCAGCGCGGCCGACCAGGACGACAGTTGTGCCGCCGCCTGCGCAACGCCGCCGTGGTAGCCGACCATGGCGGCGACGTCGGTGGCCCACATCTGCTCGTACTCGGATTCCGCGGCGGCGATCGCGGGTGCGTTCTGCCCGAACAGATTCGAGACCACCAGCTGCACCAGCTGATTGCGGTTGACGGCCACCAGGGCGGGATGCACCGTCGCGGCGATCGCGGATTCGAAAGCGCCCGCGATGGTTTGGGCTTGCGTGGCCGCGGATTGGGCCTGTGCGGCGGCCGTTCCGAGCACCCCGCTGTATTGCGCCGCCGTCGAGAGCATGGTCGCCGACGCCGGTCCCTGCCAGCCCTGGGCGGCCAGCCCGGAGGTGACCGACGAAAACGATTGCGCCGCAATACTCAACTCGTTGGCCAGGCCGTCCCACGCCGCCGCGGCCGCCAGCATCGGTTGCGAGCCCGCGCCGGCGTACATCAGCATCGAATTGATCTCCGGCGGCAACACCAAGAAACTCATCCCCGAGTGCCCTTCCCCTCCACGTCAAACGAGGACGCTCACCTTTTGCCACTCTATGGGCGGAACGGGTCGCGGATCTGAAAATGCGCCTTCCCGCGAGCGGCGTTGTGCCGTCGCATGTTTGCGTGGTTGTCAGACGAACACCTGGGTGGGCATCACCTTGGGCTGCACGCCGTAGCGCGGTCCCATTGTGTAGGCCGTCCGTCCGGCGGTGGCGACCGCGGGCATCCCGGCCGGCAGGGGTGTCACCGCCGTTTCCTCCGCCGGCGCGGTCCAGCCCGCCAGTGTGGTGGCACCGGCCTCGGCCGGCGCGGCCGTGGACCAGCCCGCGGGCACCGACAACTTGCCGAGCGACGACGCCGTGCCCATCCCCGCCAGCACCGGCGCCCCGCCGAAACCCGCCGGCGCCACCGACGCGCCCGCGCTTGCCAGGGCTCCCACCGATCCCGCTCCGGCGATGGGAGCCGTTGCGGCAGCGGCGTTTTGGATCAGGATCTGCCGGGCGATGCCGGCGAACATGTTCCACGACACCACGTCGGCGGCCGATTGCCCGACGTTGATCACCAGGTTGTTGTTGAAGATCTCGTCCAGGGCGCCGAACGGCGACGTCACCTGCGCGGGCGTGGCGAGGGCCTGCACCGCGTTGGGCACGTTGGACACCACCCCGCTCAGTCCGGCGGTCTGCGCGCTGCTTGCGGCGGCGTGCGACACCGCCGCGGCTTGTGCGCCCAGCCCGCCGGGATTCGTCGCCGGCGCCGGCGGCATCAACGGCTCGAGCGTCCCGGCGCTGGCCGAGGAGGCGGCGTAGCCATACATGGCGGCCGCGTCCTGGGCCCACATTTCGCCGTAGTGCGCCTCGGTGGCCGCGATCGCCGGCGTGTTCTGGCCGAGAATGTTGGTCGCGACGAGCGCGGCCAGCTGCGCCCGGTTGGCCGCGACGACCGGCGGGGGCACGGTCATCGCGAAGGCCGCCTGGTACGCCGCGGCCGACGCCATGGCCTGGGTGGCCGCGTGCTGAAGCTGCCCCGCGGTGGTGTGCATCCACGCCACGTAGGGCGTGGCCGCGGTGACCATGGCCGCCGACGACGGACCGATCCATTCGTCGTCGGCCAGCTGGGCGATCGCCGACTGGCTCCCGGCGGCGGTCGTGCTCAACTCGTCGGCGAGGTTGTTCCACGCCGCCGCGGCGGCCATCATCGGCCCCGCCCCGGGGCCGGTGTACATGCGCAGGGAGTTGATCTCCGGGGGAAGTGCGCCGAAATCAAAGGTCATGTCCGTAGCTCCTAGTTCGTGACTGGTTAGGTGACTGTGGGCTTGGGCATCACGGTCGGCTTGGCGCCGTAGCGCGGCGCGCCCAGCCCGAGCCCGCCGCGCTGGGCCGAGGCCACCGCCGGCACGCCGGCCGGCAGCGCCGTCACCCGCGTGGCCTCGGGCGCCGGGGCGGTCCAGCCGGCGCCCGTTAACGTCGCGGGCGTGGGACCGGCCGATCCGGCGCCGCCCGCGGCCCAACTCGGCGGCACCGACAACCCGCCGACGGCCGGCGCCCTGCCCGACGCCGCAAGTATCGGCGCCGCAGCGAAACCCGTTGGGCCGCTTGGGGTTGGCGCGACCGCGGCGGCGGTCAGGCCCGCCGCGCCGGGGGCGGCCTCCGGGGGCGTTTCGGGCGGCGGAATCTGGACCAGGTCGGACGCGGCGGCGCCGAAGTTCTGCCCCCAGCCGAGGGGGGTGCCGATGGTGGCGCCGCTGTTGGTGTTCAAGCCGGACAGAATTCCGGGCAACGCCTGGGCGCCGGTGGTGGCTTGGTTGGCGGACTCGGTCGCCCCGTACGAACCGGCGTTGGTCCCGAGGGTGTTGACGAGCATCTGGTGGACCGCGCTGGCCTGGGCGCTGACGCCCTGGTACCAGGTGCCGTATGCGGAGAAAAGCGTGGCCTGCAGCGCCGACACCGGGTCGGCGGCCGCGGGGGCCACGCTCGTGGTGGGGGCGGCGGCCGCCGCGTTCTGGGCGGCCATCGACGAGCCGAGGGCTTGCAGCGCGGCGGCCGCGGCCGCCAGCGCCTCGGGCCGTGTGGTCAGAAACGACATGGACTTCTCCTCCCGGAGGACGAGCCGGCGCGGGGTCGGCGACTGTGGATTTGTCCTGGCTAAGTACCCGAATAGCCGCCGATTGATACGCTCGTGCGCTCTACGCGGTGCGTCGACGGGGCTCGCGCCGAAACGCGCTCGGAGACAGAGCTATTGGAGAGTTAGGGCTGGGATAGCGAGTAGGGCAAGGCGCTCGATTAGGTGCCGTAGAAGGTCGTCGTCCCGATCCGGCCGGGGTTGTAGTCGACGTACACCGGGTGGAGCAGGAAGGGCAATGCCCCGGTGTTCATGGTGCCCGTCGATCGCACGGGGAAGTAGTCCCCTTGGTAGGTGTACGAGTACAGCGGCGTCGTGTGGTTGTTCGGTGCGTAGACGTCGACTGTCTGGCCCGGTTGCACGTTGAAACGCGACGGTGCCTTGGTGGTGGGCGTGGGGGTTCCGCCGTTGACCGCGACATCCAGGATGGTGATCGGCGACCCGGTGAGCGAGGCGATCGGCACCGCGGAGCCGACGGTGGCGGGCGCGGGACCGAACTCCAAGTAGGGGTAGGGATTTGGGTTGAAGTTGGGATTCGTCGTGACTTCGTTGATGAGCACGCCCTGGGACAGCGTGCCCGGCAACGCCTGGGTCGGGACGGTGGTGCCCGGGCCGCCCGCGTTCGGACCGAGGCCCAGGACGCCGACCGCCCCGTCGGGCGCGAAGAACTGGGTGAAGCTCCACGGTCCGCCGAGCCGGGTTGGCCACGAAATCAGCGGCACGTTGTAGGTGGTCGACGTGGTGACCACGCCGTTGCCGAAGTTCACCGGCCCGTTGAACGCCGCGTAGATGTAGTTCAGGTCGCCGCCTCGGTCAGGTAGCTCGCGTAGCGGGCCGCGGTCTGCATCATCGCGGCCTGACGCCGGCCCCTGCCAGGCCTGGCCGCCCAGACTGCGCCGCCGTGGCCAGCTCGGAGCCCAGCCGGTCCCACGAGGCCGCGACGGCCAGCATGGGCGCCGAGCCCGGCCCGGAGTACAGCAAGGACGAGAGGATCTCCGGCGGCGACGCCAGAAAACTCATCCCCGGCCTGTCCTTCCGCTCCGCCCCACGTGGCGCAGGCAGACTCTAGGAAGTCGCGGACGGAAATCCGAGATTTTGTCGAACCTCAGATCAGTTACTGATAAATGGTTGCTTGCCCCGTGCCGTAGTCGATGTACACCGGGTGTTCGGCGAATAGGAGGTTTCCGGTGTTCATCAGCCCGCTCGTGATGGGCGTCGGGAAGTAGTCGCCGTTATACGTGAACGAGTACAGCGGATGCGTGTGGTCGGTGGGCGCGTAGACGTTAATCGTTTGTCCGGGTTGCGCGTTCAGGCCCGATGGGAAGGTGCCCTGCACGCCACCGGAGTCGACGATCGAGGGGACGCTGATGGGGGCGCCGCCATTGACCGAGACATCCAGGTTGGTAATCGGCATCGCAGGAAGCGTGGCGAGTTGGGGCCCTACGCCTGACGGCGGTCCGAACTGCAAATACGGATTCGGGGCAGTCTGGTTGATGAGCAGGCCCTGGTTGTACGGCCCCGGCAACGCCTGCAGCGGGATGCTCGGGCCCGGGCCGGTGGCGTTCGGCCCCACGCCCAGGACGCCGGCGGCGCCGTCCGAGGCAAAGAACGACTGGAACGTGAACCCGTTGTTCATCAGGGTGCTCAGGTTCGTCGGGAACGCGAAGAGCTCGACGTTGACCGGGGTGTTCGCGGTGACCAGCCCGCCCCCGAAATTCACCGGCGCGTTGTAGGTGGCGTAGACGTAGTCCAACCCGCCGCTGTAGCCGCTGATGCCCAGGCCGAGGGGCAAGCCGAGCCGCAGCAGCCCCGTCAGCCCGCCGACATCGGTGAAGGGGATGACGAGGCCCGCGGACCCCGTGTCGACCAGCAGGGGCACCGGAGATCCGGTGCCGACGGAGGCGTTCACCAACGGCTCGCTGCCGCCGTAGACCGACAGCGGAGCGGTTGCCGTCGTGCCGTTGATCGACCCGCCGAGGGCCACCGGCGCTCGGGTGGGGATCAGCGGAAAGCCGAACAGGATCTCGGTGGGCGCGTTGATGACGTTGATGGCGTAGTGCTCGACGGTGCCCAGTAACCCCGTCAGCGGATCGCCGGCGGCCGCGGTGACGGGGCTCAGCGCCGCGCTCACCGGGTTGGCGGTGACCGCGGCGGCCGCCGCGCCGGGCAGGCCCTGCAGCGCCTCCGACCACGTCGACAGCTGCGCCGCGGCCGCGGAGGCGCCGCCGTGGTAGCCGATCATCGCGGCCACATCGGCGGCCCACATCTGCTCGTAGGTCGATTCCGCCGCGGCGATCGCGGGCGCGTTCTGCCCGAACAGGTTCGAGACGATCAGCTGCACGAACTCGTTGCGGTTGGCGGCCACCAACGCGGGATGCACGGTGGCGGCGACGGTGGATTCGTACGCGCTGGCCACCGCCTGGGCCTGGGCGGCCGCCGTCTGTGCGCGAGTGGCGGCCGCGGACAACACCTGCGTGTACTGTGCCGCCGCCGAGAGCATGGCCGTCGACGCCGCGCCCTGCCAGGCCTCGGCGGCCAATCCCGAGGTGACCGAGGAAAACCCCTGCGCCGCGGTCCCCAACTCGGTGGCCAGCCCGTCCCAGGACGCCGCGGCGGCCAGCATCGGAGCCGAGCCCGGCCCCGAATACAGCAGCGACGAGATGATCTCTGGTGGCGACGTCAGAAAGCTCATCCCCCGCGTGTCCTTCCCTCAGCCCCAAGATCGGTACGCCTGACTCTAGGAAAATCCGGCCCAAATATCTCGGGATTCACCGACGACGGGCTGCCGCCAGGCCGTCGCCGCCGGTGTGTCAGCATTTGGCAATGAGTGCACGCAGCCTTGCCCGCATCGTTGGTATCTCGGCCGTGACGGCGTGGGCGGGGCTGAGCGCGCCCGTGATCAGCCCCGCTGCGGCCGATCCCTGCGCCGACGTCGCCGTCGTCTACGCGCGCGGCACCCACCAGGAGCCGGGCCTCGCCGACGTCGGCCAGGCCTTCGTCGACTCCCTCACCGCGCAGGCCGGCGGCCGGTCCGTCGACGCATACGCGGTGAACTACCCGGCCAACGACGACTACCACAACAGCGCCACGGCCGGCTCCAACGACGCGGCCGCGCACATCCAGGACGTCGTCGCCAGCTGCCCGAAGTCGAAGATCGTGCTTGGCGGGTACTCGCAGGGCTCGACCGTGATCGACCTAGCCAGCCAGACGCTCGCGGCCCCGGTGGCCGACCACGTCGCCGCCGTCGCGCTGTTCGGCGAGCCCTCCAGCGGGTTCTCCACCATGCTGTGGGGCGGCCAGCCACTGCCGACGATCAGCCCGCTGCTCGCCGGCAAGACCATCAGCCTGTGCGCCCCCGACGACCCGATCTGTTCCTCCGGCGGCAACATCATGGCCCACGTCTCCTACATCCAGTCCGGGATGGTGAACCAGGCCGCCACGTTCGCGGTCAACCATCTCGGCCCGGCCTCGCCCAACACCTAGAGCCGGGTGCGATCCCTCGTTGCGCTGACCCGCGACACCGTCGCGGTGCGGATCCTGATCGCCGTCGTGCTCGGCGTCGCCGTCGCCCTCGCGGTGGGCAACGCGGTCGGCTGGCGGTTCGCGCTGGTCGGCTGGATCGCCACCGCCGGGCTGTATGTGGTGTGGACGCGGCTGCTGCTGGGCGGCATGGACGCCGAGGAGACCCGCGCATACGTCACCCGCGAGGACCCCACCCGGTGGGTCGCCGACTCGGTCATCGTGTGGGCCAGCGTCGCCAGCCTGGCCGGGGTCGGCTACGTGGTGGCCGCGGGCTCGCGCACCGGCACCGAGGCCCTGGCCGCGGCCCTGGTCGGCATCGCGACCGTCGTGGCGTCCTGGTTCGCCGTGCACACGCTGTTCACCGTGCACTACGCGCGGCTCTACTACTCGGACGAACCGGGCGGGATCAACTTCCACGACCCCGAGCCGCCCCGGTTCCGCGACTTCGCCTACGTGGCGTTCACCGTCGGCATGACCTTCCAGGTGTCCGACACCGAGATCGGGCTGACGTCGATCCGGGCGACGGTGTTGCGCCACGCGATGCTGTCCTATCTGCTCGGCGCGGTCGTCCTGGCTGTCACCGTCAACCTCATCGCGGGGCTGGGATCCAAGCTGTGACACCGAGTTAGGCTGGCGGGCATGGCCATCGAGTCCACCATGCTCGCCCTCGGCACCCCCGCCCCGTCGTTCTCGCTGCCCGAGCCGGCCACCGGCAACGTGGTCAGCCTCGACGACCTCACCGGTCCCGCGCTCGTCGTCACCTTCATCTGCAACCACTGCCCCTACGTCAAGCACGTCGCCGCCGGCCTGGCCGCGCTGGGCCGCGACCTCGCGGCCAAGGGCGTCGCGATGGTCGGCATCTCGAGCAACGACGTCGTCACCTACCCGCAGGACGGGCCCGACCAGATGGTCGCCGAGGCCCGGGCCCACGGCTGGACGTTCCCCTACCTCTACGACGAGACCCAGGACGTCGCGCGCGCCTACTCCGCGGCCTGCACGCCCGACACGTTCGTCTTCGACGGCGAGCGCCGCCTGGTCTACCGCGGCCAGCTCGACGACTCCCGCCCGAAAAACGACCAACCGGTTACGGGCGCCGACGTCCGGGCGGCCGTCGACGCCGTACTCGCCGGGCGGCCGGTCGACCCCGACCAGCGGCCGTCGATCGGCTGCGGCATCAAGTGGCGCTGAGCCCGGCGACCTAAGCCTTTTCCCGCTTCCCGTTTGGCCGCCACGAGCGCGGGTATCGCAACGCCCCATGAGCTACCTGGGCGTGGTGAAGAAGATCCTCGACGTGCTGCCGCGCAAGGCCGCCGGGCAGACCGTCACCATCGCCTGCCCGGCCGAGCGGATCGAGCAGTTCTGGCGCGACCCCAAGCAGTTGTCGGTGGTCCTGGGCGACATCGCCGAGGTCGAGACCGCCGGCGCGGACGGCTATCGCTGGCGCCTGACCGGCGAGCCCGGCGTGGTGTGGGAGTCGACGCTCGTCCGGGAGCCCGACGGGGTTCGCTTCGCCGGGCGCGACGGCGGCAACGAGATCGCGGTCGGCTGGCGACCCGCCCCGCGCGGACTGGGCACCGAGGTCACGCTGCGGGCCGCGACGCCGGCGCCGGGGCTGTTGACCGGCGCGGCGGCGTTCACGTTCCTCTACCGGCTGCGCGCGCTGCTGCAGACCGGCGAGGTGCCGACCATCCGGTCCAACCCCAGCGCGCGGGCGTCCGCGCGGTAAGCGAAAGGCGCCAGCGATGCGGGCACTGTGCTGGAACGGCGTCAACGACCTCTCGGTGGAGACGGTCGACGAGCCGAAGATCCTCAACCCCCACGACGCGATCGTCGAAGTCCGGCTCACCACCACCTGCGGGTCGGACCTGCACTTCATCGACGGCTACCTGCCCGGGATGCGCGCCGGCGACGTCTTCGGCCACGAATTCATGGGCGAGGTGGTGGAGACCGCCCCCGAGGTGCGCGACATCAAAGTCGGCGACCGGGTGGTGGTGCCGTCGTTCATCGCCTGCAACCGGTGCTGGTATTGCGAGCACGAACTCTACTCGTGTTGCGACACAACCAATCCCAACGCCGAACTGCAGCAGCCGCTGCTCGGCTACCCCTCGGGCGGAATCTACGGCTACACGCACCCCTTCGGCGGCTACGCCGGCTCGCACGCCGAATACGTCCGGGTGCCCTTCGCCGACGCGAACTGCTTCGCGATCCCCGGCGGCGTCACCGACGAGCAGGCGCTGTTCCTGTCCGACGCGGTGCCCACGGGATTCATGGGCGCCGACTTCTGCGACATCTCCGGCGGCGACACCGTCGCCGTGTGGGGCGCCGGCGGCGTCGGGCTGATGGCCGCCCGCAGCGCCCTGCTGCTGGGGGCCGAGCGCGCCGTCGTCGTCGACCGCATCCCCGAGCGGCTGGCGTTGGCGCGCAACGCGTTCGGGTTGGAGACCATCGACTACACCGCGGTGGACAGCGTGCACGAGACGCTGCGCGAGATGACCGGCGGACGCGGCCCGGACGCCTGCATCGACGCCGTCGGCATGGAGGGTCACGGCACCGGGCTGCAGCAGCTCTACGACAAGGCCAAGCAGCTGCTGCGCCTCGAGACCGACCGCGCCAACGCGCTGCGCCAGGCGATCCTGGCCTGCCGCAAGGGCGGGGTGGTGTCGGTGCTCGGCGTCTACGGGCTGACCGACAAGTTCCCGACGGGCGTGCTGACCAACAAGGGCCTGACCCTGAAAACCGCGCAGCAGCACGGCCAGCGCTACATCACGCGCCTGTTCGACTACGTCGAGCAGGGCGACCTGGATCCCGCCAAGCTGATCACCCACGATCTTCCGCTGGAGGACGGGGTACGCGCCTACGACCTGTTCAAGAACAAGAAGGACAACTGCGTCCGCGTGGCGATGCGGCCGGGCGCAAAGCGGGCCGACTAGGGATCGATGGTGACCGGGTCGCCGACGCGGATGACGCCCGCAGCCAGCACCGCCAGGTACACCCCCGCGCACGGCTGCGGCCCGTGACCGCCTGTGTCCCAACGGTTTTCGGCTGCGGGCGTGCGAAGCGCCTGCGGCGCCCGCGGCAGCGGGCCGTGCTCGAGCGTGGGCACCACGCACCGCGACGTGCCCGTCAGCACGCGTAGCCGCACCTCCCCCACGGCGATTTCGCTTCCCACCCAGTCGCTTTCGCCGTACGGCGGGTGGTCCGGCGGCGTCGCGATCACCAGGTTCGGCCGGTAGCGCAGCGCCTCGACGCCGATGTGTTCGAGCGTGGCCGTGGTGATCGCGTGCAACGGGGCCTCGTCGTGAAACGAGTCGCCGGGAGTCGCCTGGGCGATCTTGAGGATCCGGCCGGCCACCTCGGCGTCGGGGGCGTCCAGCCCGAATTCGAGCAGCTTCTCGGGGTCCGGGCGTTCCAGCGTCGCGCCGTCGGGACGCTGCCGGACCAGCTGGACCGGCCGGCCCACGAGCCGCGAGAGCGCGTCGTCCACGCCGGGGTCGTCGGCGCTGACGTTGGTCCCGTCGGGCAGCTCGATGCGCACCGGCCCGCCGCCGGCGTGGGCCGTGCACTTCAGCAGCCCGCGCCACAGCCGCGCCTGCTTGGCGCTGGCGACGTGCCCGGTGTCGGTGTCCAGCAGCGCCAGGCGCCGGTCCCCCTCGGCGCCGCCCTCGTCCACGAACAGGCTGTCCACGGCCTCGCCGAGCATCGACTTCACCGGGTAGCGGCGCAGACTTTCCACCCGCATCACGAGATCAGTATGCGTCGGTATGCAATCCCCCCCGGCGCGATCAGCCCGGGCAGTACACGGACTCCGCCGCGCTCACCATGCCGGTGACGTCGGCGAACGAGTAGCCCTTCGAGCTCAGGGTGGAGTGGATGTCCGAGGCGATCGCGTCGGGCGTCTTGCCGGCCATGCGGTCGGCGCAGATCTGGTGGCCGATCGAAACCATGTCGGGCTCCGCGCCCGTGGCCCACGTGAAGCCGAGGTTGTGCAGCTTTGCGATGTAGGCGTCGTCGGTGCTGTCGGCCATGGCGATCGCGGTGCCGGTCGTCAGGGCAGCGCCGACCACCACCGGGATGGTCAGTTTGGTCAGCCAGCGAGGTGCATACATTTTTTCTGCCCTTCTTTTCTTTCGGCGTCTGGGGTGCCGTCAGTATATGGGCGCCCGCGCGAGGAAAATATGAAAAACTTAGAAATTCGCGGCCGCCGATTCGGGCGTCAAAAATGGGTCAGCCGGTAACGACGATGGAGTCCTCGCCGGTGTGCCACGCATTGGTGAAGGTGGCCATCGGAACCTGCTCGTCGGGGTGGTCGACGCCGGGGTCGTTGAGATGCACGATCTCCCTGTTGGTGTCGATTCCGGTCACGACGAGGAAGTGGTCGGCCTTGGTGCGCTGGTCGCTGGTTCCCCAGATGACCGCCGAGTTGACCCACGCGATGACCTTGCGCCCGCTGCCGAGGTACTGCTCCAGGGCGGGCAGCCCGGTCTGCTCGGGGTGCTTGTCGTAGGTCATCACCGACTTGATGCCGTAGTGGTCGAGAAGCACGACCTCGTCTGCCATTTCGACGCCACCGTCGCTGGGCGCGTAGATCGGCCCGGGGTTGGTCCCCGACGGGGTGTGCTCGGCCAGCGCGATCATCTGCTTCTCGGTCGGCAGCTTGCCGGTGAGCTCCCCGACCACGTCGGCCACGGCCATCAGGCCGCAGTTGTCCTCCAGCGATTGCTCCTGCCAATACGCGGCGGCGGCCGCCGGGTCGCCGTACATGCCGCCGGCCGCCGTCGCGACCGGGCTCAACGCGACGGCCGGCGCCACGCCGAGGCACGCGGCCGCCATAAGCCGGAAACTGAACATGTTGACTCGCGAAGATCGGTCCGGAATTTCGGCAAACGGTAGCACTTTCGGCGCACGAGTTTGGCGCAAACGCACGCGGGAATGCGGGCGCCTATTAGCGGATGGCAACTATTGCCCTGACGGATAATTTGTCAGGGGCTCAATGTGCCAATAGGCGCTTTTTCTGCGCGGTGAATTCCTCTTCGGTGAGGACCCCGGCATCGCGCAGCGACGCCAGCTCGCGCAGCTCGGCGGCGATGCTCGTCAGCGGGCCGCCGGCCGGCGCCTCCGGGGCCGCGTTCTCGCCGGGGGCTTTCTTGCCGGTCGTGGGTGCCCCGATCCGCTCCCGGCGGCCCGGCGCGCCGCCGCCACCACCCCCGGTGCCGGCCATCGCCCGCCCGGCCATGCCCGCCAGCGCCATCTGGCTGAACAGGCTCCCGGCGGAGCCCGCGGAGGCTTCGGCGGCGGCGGCGCTGGCCGCCGGCAGCGCGACGGCCAGCGGCCGGATCATCGTCGTCTCGGCGGTCCAGGTCGGTGGAACCGACAGCGCCCCAATGGCTCTCGCCTCGCCCAGGCCTGCCGTCGCCACCGATCCGCCCGCCGGGTTCGTGATGACCGGGAACGGCGACGGGGGCTGCGGCCCGACCCCCGGATACGGCTGCACGCCCGCCCATCCGCTGACGATGTCGTCGGTGTGGAAACCGGTCAGGGCGCCGACCACGTCGTAGGGAAGCGCCACCACGCTGGTGGCAAGCCCCGCCGAGCTCAGCTCCGGGTCGACGAAGATTCCGCTCAGGCTGCCCAGCAGGTTGATCAGGTCCAACAGGTCGAACGGCGTCGCCTGGGCCGGGGTTTCCGCGAGGCTGGTCAGGGTGCTGGGCACCGCGGACATCGCCTGCGGGACGCTCGACACCGTGCTTTGCGCGTTGCCCGCCGAGGTGCCGGTGGCCTGCGCCACCGCGGCGGCCTGGGTGGCGGGCCCGCTCGAGTTCGTGTTTTGCGGCGGCGGCGAGAACGGCGTGAGCGCCGTCGCCACCGCCGCGGCGCCGGCGTAGGCGTACATCGCGGCGGCGTCCTGGGCCCACATCTCGGCGTACTGCGCCTCGGTGGCCGCGATCGCCGGGGTGTTCTGCCCGAAGATGTTCGTCGCGACCAGGGCCATCAGCTGGGTGCGGTTGGCCGCGATCACCGGGGGCGGCACCGTCGCCGCGAACGCCGTGTCGTAGGCCGCCGCGGCGGCTTTGGCCTGGTTGGCGGTCTGTTCGGCCTGCGTGGCGGAGATCCTCGTCCACGCCACGTAGGGGGCGGCCGCGGCGGCCATCAACCCCGCCGCCGGCCCGAGCCAGGGTCCGGCCGTCAGCGCCGCGAGCTCCGATTGATACGAGCTCGCCGCCGCGTGCAGCGACGCGGCCAGCCCGTCCCAGGCCGTCGCGGCGGCCAGCATGGGTCCCGATCCCGGACCCAGGTACATGCGCGCGGAGTTGATCTCCGGCGGCAAGGCTGCGAAGTCCATGTCGTTTCCTCCGATCGGGTAAAGCACCGCCGGGGCGTGGCGGCTTCGGTGACGACGTACTGGACGGCACAGTCAGGACCGAGCCGGCAAACTATCGCACTCCCCCTAGTAGTACATGCCCGGCGGGTAACGATAGCTAATTCTGCGGCCAACTTGGTCCTCGGCGGCCGCGCGGCCGCCGATCGAGTGGTGTAGAAGAGTCTGGTGGGCGAGCCACCCGAATCGTTCGATCGTTCGATGCTGCGCGACGCGATGGCCAGCCGGTTGTACCGCCGATCGGTGGGCGAGGGCAAAATCACGCTGCCGGCCGTTCCCGGCCTGATCGACGAGTACGTGCGGCTGTGCGGCAACCTGTGCGCCACCTTCGGCGTGGTGTACACGCCCGAACAGTCGGCTCAACTCAAGCGGGTGCTGGAAGCCGAGCTGGCGAAGGCGTACAAGGCCTCCCAGCGCTCGGAGATCGTCATCACGTTCCAGGTGCCCTTCGGGACCGGCCTGAACTACCGCGTCAACGCCGAATGGCGCACCGTCGAGGCCGATTACGACAACTGGGTGGCCACCCGGCCCGCGCCGCTGTTCGGCACCGAGCCGGACGCGCGGGTGCTGGCGCTGGCGTCGGAGGCGGCGGACCCCGCAGCGTGCCGGGTGCTGGACGTCGGCGCGGGAACCGGGCGCAACGCGCTGGCCCTGGCCCGTCGCGGGCACCCGGTGGACGCCGTCGAGATGGCGCCGAAGTTCGCCGACGTCATGCGCGCCGAGGCGGAAAACGCGACGCTGGGCGTGCGCGTCATCCAAAGCGACGTCTTCACCGCCATGGAGGACGTGCACGCGGAGTACCAGCTGATGGTGCTCTCCGAAGTGGTGCCCGACTTCCGGACCACCCGCGAGCTGCGCGGCCTGTTCGAGCTCGCCGCCGAATGCCTGGCCCCCGGCGGGCGCCTGGTGTTCAACGCCTTCCTGCCGCGGCCCGGCTACGCCCCCGACGACGCCGCGCGCGAGCTCGGGCAGCAGTGCAACACGATGATCTTCACCCGCGACGAGGTGACCGAAGCCGCCGCGGGGCTGCCGCTGGAGTTGGTCGCCGACGACTCGGCCTACGAATACGAGAAGGCCCACCTGCCGGCGGGCGCCTGGCCCCCGACGGGCTGGTTCGAGGGCTGGGCCAGCGGCCTCGACGTGTTCGACGTGACGCGCGAGGAGTCCCCGATCGAGTTGCGTTGGCTGGTCTACGAGAAGCCGCGCTGATCCCCGCTCGCCGAGCGTGAAACTGTGGCGATTTTTCGGCCGATTTTTCGCCCTGACATCACGCTCGGCGCGAAGGCTTTAGGCCGTCAGGTCGCGGGTGGCCGGGCCCTCCAGCAGCGTGCCGTCCGGGGCGAAGCGCGACCCGTGCAGCGGGCACTCCCACGCCTGGTCGGCGTCGTTCCAGTTGACGATTCCACCCAGGTGCGGGCACACCGGCGAGACGACATGTTCGGTGCCGTCGACGCGGCAGCGGGCTTCGAGGTGCCACGGGGGCCCGCTCACCACGCCGCCCTCGCCGTTGACGGGGCTGCGCCGGCCGGTTCGCGTAGCGGGGGTGATCCAGCCCTTGGTCAGGTTGAAGCCGACCTCGAGGTTGGCCTGCATCGCGGTCATCAGGCCGGTCAGCTCGTGCGGGCTCCAGCTGGCGAACGCTTTCGACCAGTCCATCCGCCCGCCCAGGATGCGGCTCGACAGCAGCAGCGCCGCCGCCACCCCGTTGGTCATGCCCCACTTGTTGAAACCCGTTGCGACGAAGATGGTTTCGTTGTTCGGCAGGATCGGGCCGACGTACGGCAGATGGTCGATGGGCGTGTAGTCCTGCGCCGACCAGAAGTGGGTCTCCACCGCGCCGGGATAGTGCATCCGCGCCCACGACGAAAGCTCCTCCAGCGATTGCGACGGGCTCTTCTTGCGGCCCACCGTGTGGCCGGCCCCACCGACGATCAACAGCTCGCCGCCGGCGACGGGCGCGTAGCGCACCGAACGCGTCGGCGAGTCGGTGGAGATCATCATCGGCCGCGTGATGGTGCCGGAGACTTTGAAGGCCAGGCAGTACGACCGGCTCGGCTTGACCCGCGCGAAATACCCGCCGCGGTCCAGGATCGGGATCCCGGTGGCCAGCACCAGCTGTCGGCCGGTCAGCTCGACATCGTGCTGGTCGGCGTCGTTGACGTGCACGCGCACCCCGTCGCCGCGTCGCGACACCTTGCGCACCCGGGTGTGCTCGACCAGGCGCCCGCCGCGGTCGAGCAGCTCGGTGGCCAGCGAATCCAAGAACGGCATGGGATCGAACTGCGCCTGCTCTGGCAGGCACACCCCGCCGTGGTACGGAAACGGCACGTCGGCGTCGTCGTCCCACACGGCGGGCAGGCCGACCGCCTGGCAGGCCTTCAATTCCGCGCGCGCCGACAAGACGCCCTTGGCGGACTGGGCGTAGGTGTAGGCGTCCTCGCGCTGCACCGCGATGCCGTGGGACTCGCAGTGCTGCAGGATCCACTCCTGGCCCTCGCGGTTGCCGTCGACATAGGCGCGCGCCAGGTCCTTGCCGTGCCGCGGCAGGACCTTCGAGAGCTGGCTGCCCTGCAGCAGGCTGATCTTGGCGGTGGTGTTGCCGGTGGCACAGGCGCCGACGGTGCGCGCCTCGAGCAGCAACACGTCCTTGCCGGCGCGGGCCAGCAGCACGGCGGTGGTCAGCCCGGTGATTCCCGCGCCCACGACGATGACGTCGGCCGAACGCGGCCCGTCATCAAGCCGGCTTGCGGTCCAAGGCTGTTCGGCTCGGTCGGCCAACCATAAAGAAGTCACGGCGGTAGCTGATACCCCCGCCGCGCCGACGGAAACCTCGCCGTCGCCCTCACGCCCGTTTGAGCTGCGCCTTCGCCTCTTTGACCGCGTCCGCGGCCGCACGCCCGGCCCGCTTGGCCTCGTCGTAGCGGGCCTCGGCCGCCCGGTACTCGCGCTCGGCCTCGCGCAGGGCGGCGCCGGCCTCGGCTCCGGCCCGTTCGGCGTCGGCGAGCGCGGCTTCCAGCCTCTCCCGGCGCCGCTGCGCGGCCTTGTCGCGCGCGGGCTGCCGTGCCTTCGCCTTTGGTCGCCCTTTCGCCGGGGCCGCTTCGCCGAAGCCGAAGCCCGACCAGCGCTCGGGTTTGGTCAGCCGACCCAGCCGCGTGGCGACGTCGGGGTCGGCGATCGCGGCCTGCAGCGTGCCCGTCACGTCCTCGCGCACCGACGCCGACGGCCTGATGTCGGCCGCGTCGAACGCGGCCCGGGTGAGGTCGTTGATGAGCCGGTGTTGCTCGGCGGACAACTCGCGAATGCGCTCGCCGTCCATGTCGGCGTGCGCGGCGCGCAGCCGGTCACCCAGGTCGGCCAGGCGCTTCGCGGAGTCCTTGCGCTGCAGGGCGAGCCGGTTGACCACCCAGGCCGCCGTCGTGGGCTTGCGCGCCGCGGCGATCCGTTTGGCGGCCGCATCGTCGCCGCGCTTCTTCGCGGCCGCGGCCAATTCGGTGCGGCGCGCGGTGAACGCGTCCGGCGCCGCCGCGTACAGGCTGTCGAGTTCGTCGGCCATGACCTCAATGATGTACTTGTTTCCGGGCGCGCGCCGCGGGCTATTCGATGCCCAACATGACAATCAGTCGGCCGCGCCGGGCCCTGTCGGCGGTGTTCGTCACCCTCAGCCTCGTGGCCGGCGCGTGCCACCACAACCCGGCCGCGGCCCCGAAACCGCCTGAAGCGGCGCGGATAACCGTCACCCCGGGCCCGGATGCGCGCGACGTCGACCCGGTCGCGCCGGTCATGGTGAAGGCCGACGCGGGCACGCTGACCGGCGTCCGCATGGTCAACGAGGCCGGCAAAACCATCGACGGCGTCATGACGCCCGACAACACCGTCTGGAAGCCGACCGTCCCCCTGGGCTACGGGCGCACCTACACCCTGACGGTCACCGGTCGCGGGCCCAATGGCGTTGCGGCCACGCAAGTTTCGTCGTTCTCGACCTTGCAGCCGTCCAACCAGACCAAGGTGTCGTTCACCACCACGGCCGAGGCCCCGCTGCGCGACGGCGGCACCTACGGGGTCGGCACGGTGGTCGTGGCCCACTTCGACGAGCAGATCCCCGACCGGGCCGCCGCCGAGCGGGGGCTGCACGTGACCACCAACCCGCCGGTGCAGGGGTCGTGGTTCTGGGTCGACGGCCAAAACGCCCACTGGCGCCCCGAGCGCTACTACACCCCGCAAACGACCGTCACCGCCGAGGCCAAGATCTACGGGATCGCCCTGGGGGACGGACTTTTCGGCCAGGACGACAGCCGGGTGTCGTTTCGCATCGGCGACGCGCACGTCTCGATCGCCGACGACGCCACCCATCAGGTCAGCGTGTTCGACAACGGAAAACTGGTCCGCACCATGCCCACGTCCATGGGCATGGGCGGCACCGAAGACGTCGGCGGGCGCAAGATCTCGCTGTGGACACCGCCGGGCATCTACACGGTGCTCGACAAGGGCAACCCCGTGGTGATGGACTCCTCGACGTTCGGGCTGCCGAAGAACTCGCGCCTGGGTTACCGCGAGACCATCAACTGGGCCACCAAGATCAGCAGCGACGGAATCTATCTGCACGAGCTCGACGCGACGGTCTGGGCGCAGGGCCACCAGGACACCTCGCACGGGTGTCTGAACCTCAACGCCGACAACGCAAAATGGTTCTACGACTTCTCGGTGCCGGGCGACGTCGTCGAGGTCCGCAACAGCGGCGGACCGCCGTTGACGGTGGCCCAGAACGGCGACTGGACGCTGAGCTGGGACCAGTGGCGCCAGGGCAGCGCGCTGAAGCCGGCCTCCTGACACACCCTCAGGAAAGTCTTGACTGATTCCAAATAACGGAGTCATATTGGCAGGGTGTCCTCATCGGCGAGTTACGCGGACCGGCTGCGGATGGCCGACCTGCGCGTGACCCGTCCCCGGGTCGCCGTCCTCGAGGCCGTGCACGCCCACCCCCACGCCGACACCGAGACGATCTTCACCGCGGTGCGCGAAGGGCTGCCCGACGTATCCCGCCAGGCCGTCTACGACGTGCTGGGCGCGCTGACCGCCGTCGGGCTGGTCCGGCGCATCCAGCCGCTGGGCCTGGTGGCCCGCTACGAGTCCCGGGTCGGCGACAACCATCACCATGTGGTGTGCCGCACCTGTGGGGTCATCGCCGACGTCGACTGCGCGGTCGGCGAGGCGCCGTGTCTGACGCCGTCGGACGACAACGACGTTCTGGATGGCTTCGTCCTCGACGAGGCCGAGGTCATCTATTGGGGCATGTGCCCCGACTGCTCTACCGCTGAGTCCTGATCACTTCCCGTGATCGCAGCCCGCATCACCACCACCGGAAAGGAACGCTGTGTCATCCGATACCTCTCAAAGCCGTCCACCCCACGAGGGCTCCAAGACGGCTAGCACCAGCGAGAGCGAAAACCCGGCCATCCCGTCGCCCAAGCCGAAGGCCCACGCTCCCCTGACCAACCGGGACTGGTGGCCCAACCAGGTCGACGTCTCGACGCTGCACCCGCACTCGCCCCAGTCCAACCCGCTCGGCGACGACTTCGACTACGCCGCGGAGTTCGCCAAGCTCGACGTCGACGCGCTCAAGGCCGACCTGGTCTCGCTGATGACCACCTCGCAGGACTGGTGGCCCGCCGACTACGGCCACTACGGCGGGTTCTTCATCCGGATGAGCTGGCACGCCGCGGGCACCTACCGCATCCACGACGGCCGCGGCGGCGGCGGGCAGGGCCTGCAGCGTTTCGCGCCGCTCAACAGCTGGCCGGACAACGCGAGCCTGGACAAGGCCCGCCGGCTGCTGTGGCCGATCAAGAAGAAGTACGGCAACAAGCTGTCGTGGGCGGACCTGATCGTCCTGGCCGGCAACGTGGCCCTGGAATCCATGGGCTTCAAGACGTTTGGCTTCGCGTTCGGGCGTGAGGACGTCTGGGAGCCCGAGGAGATCCTCTTCGGTGAAGAGGACGAATGGTTGGGCACCGACAAGCGCTACTCCGGCGAGCGCGACCTGGCGCAGCCCTACGGCGCCACGACCATGGGCCTGATCTACGTGAATCCCGAAGGGCCCGAGGGCAAGCCCGACCCGATCGCCGCGGCGATCGACATCCGCGAGACGTTCGGCCGGATGGCGATGAACGACGAGGAGACCGCCGCGCTGATCGTCGGTGGGCACAGCTTCGGCAAGACCCACGGCGCCGGCGACGCCGACCTGGTGGGTCCCGAGCCGGAGGCCGCCCCGATCGAGCAGCAGGGCCTCGGCTGGAAGAGCTCGTATGCCAGCGGGTCGGGCAAGGACGCCATCACCAGCGGCCTGGAGGTCGTCTGGACGCCCACCCCGACCAAGTGGGACAACAGCTTCCTCGAGACGCTGTACGGCTACGAGTGGGAGCTGACCAAGAGCCCCGCCGGGGCCTGGCAGTTCACGGCCAAGGACGGCGCCGGGGCGGGCACCATCCCCGACCCGTTCGGCGGGCCGGGGCGGGCCCCGACGATGCTGGTCACCGACATCTCGTTGCGGGAGTCCCCGATCTACCGGGACATCACCCGACGCTGGCTGGACCACCCCGAGGAGCTGGCCGACGCGTTCGCCAAGGCGTGGTACAAGCTGCTGCACCGTGACATGGGGCCGATCACCCGGTACCTCGGGCCGTGGGTGGCCGAGCCGCAGCTGTGGCAGGACCCCGTCCCCGCCGTCGACCACGAGCTGGTCGACGACAAGGACGTCGCGGCGCTGAAGAAGAAGGTGCTCGGCTCCGGGCTGTCGGTGCCGCAGCTGGTCAAGACGGCGTGGTCGGCGGCCTCGAGCTACCGCAACACCGACAAGCGCGGTGGCGCGAACGGCGGGCGGCTGCGCCTCGAGCCGCAGCGCAACTGGGAGGTCAACGAGCCGTCCGAGCTGGACAAGGTGCTGCCGGTCCTGGAGAAGATCCAGCAGGACTTCAACGGCTCGGCGTCGGGCGGCAAGAAGATCTCGCTGGCCGACGTGATCGTGCTGGCCGGGTCCGCGGCCGTGGAGAAGGCGGCCAAGGACGCCGGCTACGAGATCTCGGTGCACTTCGCGCCGGGCCGGACCGACGCCACGCAGGAGAACACCGACGTGGAGTCGTTCGCGGTGCTCGAGCCGCGGGCCGACGGGTTCCGCAACTACGTGCGGGCCGGCGAGAAGGCGCCGCTGGAGCAGCTGCTGATCGAGCGGGCGTACCTGCTCGGTGTGACGGCGCCGGAGTTGACGGTGCTCGTCGGCGGCCTGCGTGCCCTCGGCGCCAACCACGGCGGCAGCAAGCACGGCGTGTTCACCGACAAGCCGGGCACGCTGACCAACGACTTCTTCGTCAACCTGCTCGACATGGGCACCGAATGGAAGGCGTCGGAGTCCGCGGAGAACGTCTACGAAGGGTTCGACCGCTCCTCGGGTCAGCGCAAGTGGACGGCCACCGCCAACGACCTGGTGTTCGGGTCCAACTCGGTGCTGCGCGCGCTGGTCGAGGTCTACGCCCAGGACGACAACGGCGGCAAGTTCGTCGAGGACTTCGTCGCGGCCTGGGTCAAGGTCATGAACAACGACCGCTTCGACCTGAAGTAATTCGCGGTAGTCAGGCGGCGCCCCGCGGGCTTTTGGCTCGCGGGGCGTCGTCGTTCGCGCGTTGTTTCGTCATCGAGCGTGGGACCTATGTACTGGCTCGGGGCGGTTTTCGTACGTAAGGCCCACGGTCGACGCGAGGCTCAGCGAGCGAGATCCCACTGCCCGTAGTCGGGCGCGAGGACGTCGTCGATGTCCACGTTGATCCCGCCGAGCAGCGGGCTCGGGTTCGACGGGCTGTTGACGACGGCCTGGTAGAGCACCGCCGCGGGTTCGCGCTGCCCGTTAGACCACGATCGCGTCTGCCACGCCCAGCGGTGCCCCGGCGAGCTCGAGTTTCCGACGACGTTGTCGCGGACCGCCCACCCACACGCCTTGGCGTGCCCGTAGATGCCGGTGCGGGGCACGCCCAGCACCGAGTTGATCCCCCGAAACCATTGCACCGCAACGCCATTCCAGGTGTCGACGTCGATGTTGTCGTCGATGCTGAAGAAGATCGGCGCCGAATCCGGCCCGCCGGCCGCGCTGTGCAGCCGCATCGCGGTATGGGCGTCGGCCACGCCGCCGTCGAACCCGCGGGTGCAGTCCGACGGGTCGGGCCAGCCCGGCTTGCCGTACTGGAAGTTGCTGACGATCTGCAGGCCTGCCGCGCGCAGCGAGTCGGCGTACGCGCGGGTGATGGGCTTCGCCTCGAAGTTCGCGCCCGGCCGCGACTCCGACACGTAGTTCACCACGCCCGTGTAGCCCGCGCCTTTGATCTCCTCCGGCGCGATCCTCTTCTCGGCGAAGTCGATCAGCCTGATGTCGGCGGCCGCCGCTTTCGGCCCGTTAGCCATCGCGGCCCCCAGGCCGAGGACGGCGGGCGCATATCTGAAGACCTCGCGCCTGGAGAGTCCGCGCATCGCGCGATGGTAACAAAACCCGCCGCGCTCACCGGCCCGTCAGTGCGCCGCAGTGGTATCGACCAGGCCCTCCACGGTCGCGTGCATGACGGTGCCGCTGGCGTCCGGCAGCACCCGCCGGGCCACCAGGAACTCGCTGCCCATCCAGCCGCGGCGGATGAACTTGCCGAAGCCGATGCGCGTTCCGGGCGCGCCCGTGGCGGCCGGCATCATCTTGATCTTCTCCAGCGCGTCCTTGACGCCGGCGCCGGTCAGCGGCCGCGCGGTGGCCAGGGCGGTCATCATCACGCGCCCGACATCGCAGCAGTAGAGCGGAAAGTAGTACTCCGGGCGGCGCCCGTGCCGCGCCTCGAAGCGGTCGAGGAAAGCCTGGCCGACCGCGTTTCGTTCGTCGTACTGATCCAGCCCGACCCAACCGGCCAACTGCTCGCGCCACCACTGGCTGAGCGCCGCGAACTCGAACGCGGTGGTCGTGTATCGCGGTGGCACCCAG
The DNA here is from genome assembly GCF_059812295.1 of Mycobacterium sp. NGS63. Classification (NCBI taxonomy): domain Bacteria; kingdom Bacillati; phylum Actinomycetota; class Actinomycetes; order Mycobacteriales; family Mycobacteriaceae; genus Mycobacterium; species Mycobacterium sp. NGS63. The sequence goes on along the minus strand of NZ_JCALCJ010000013.1, from coordinate 31,677 downwards.
CCGATTTCGGCCAGCGCGTCGTTCATGCCGGGAATCCCCAGCCCGAACCCGACGTGCAGGATGGCGTCGGGTTTCTGAAATGCCAGCTCCGCCATGGCCTTTCGCTTGTCGGCCTGTACCTGCGGGATCGCCACCTCGGCGGTGACCTGCAGCCCCGCGGTCTTGCACGCGACCCGCGCCGTGCGCAGGTACTCGTCACCGATCAGCGACGATTCGAACGCGATCCCGACGGTCTTGCGGCCGTCCAGCCTCGCGACGGTCGCCATGATGATGGGCTCCTCTTCCATCGAGCCCGCGGCCAACCCGAACGACCATTCGCCGAGGATGTTCTCCGAGGCGCCCATCGTGATGATCGGCACCTGGGCGAGGTCTTCGACGTAGCGGCGCAGCGCGACGGCGTTCTCCGACACCCACGGGCCGAAGATCACCTGCACGTCGTGCTCGACCAGCCCGAAGAACGCGTCGCGCACCGCCCGGAAGGACCCGTTGGGCAGGCCCTGCACCGCGCGCACGACGAACTCGACGGGCCGCTCGATGACGCCGCGCTCCACGTAGTCGTCGGCGACCAATTGCAAAGCGGGAAGGATGTTCTCGTCGTAGCCGCCCTCTCCGTTCGATGCGTCGACGTAGTCGAACAGCAGCCCGATGCGGGCGGGCTCGATGGTGCTCATAGCGATCAGCGCCCGCGGGCCAGCGCGAAGCGCTGCATCATCAGGTCCAGCAGCTCGGCGGTCAGCATGCCCCCGGCGTACTCCACCCAGCACCAGCTCCGGGCCGGCTCCTTGCCCGACGAACCGCCCGTCAGGCGCCCGAAGAAATGCAACGGGCTGCCGCTGGTGTCGAACCCGAACGAATACGAATCGGCGCCGATCGACGCGTCCAGCGTGACCAGCTTGCCATCGCCGTCGAAGCCCGGCATCGCGACGATGTCGTCGTGCACGGTGGTGACGCAGTCCTTGATCTGGTAGCCGGGCCCGAACGCGACGTCGTCGCGGCCCTGCCAAAAGCTGCCGCCGCCCAGGGTTTCGTCGGTGTACTCGTGCAGCCAGGACACCCACATGCCCTGCAGGTGGCGCGCGATCGGCAGTTCGGTGTAGGCCATCCCCGGCGGCCCGTAGGCGAAATCCTGATGCGCATAGCCCGACACCTGCACGCCGGCGACCTCCCCGGTCGCATACATCAGCTCGTGGCGGTAGTAGACCTCGTGCTCGACGCCGTCCTGGGCCGGCACGTGGGTGACGACGACGTCGCTGACCGGGCGGCCGCGGATCTGCCAGCGTTCGCTCGCGTCGTACCAGTGCAAGCCGTCCGCGTCGCGTTCGAGGCGGCCGCTGGAATAGACGGTCTGCAGACGATCGCCGGCGTCGACGTATTCCATGGGCTCGAACCAGTCGATCGAGGAGTACTCGTCGAACAGGTGGGGCGCGTCGGGATCGAGGCCCCTGCGCAGCGCCCGGAACCCGCAGATCGGCGAGGCCACGTGCGTCATCCCGACCAGGAAGTCGTCGGTTCCGCGCAGCCCCCAGTAGTCCTGACCCGACGCGTCCGAGACGACCGCCCCCAGCCAGATGCCGGCCAGACCCACGCCCTCGCGCGGCGCCCACCCGCGCCGGTAGTGATCCAGCGACGGCACCTCGCGGGTCACCTCGAAGTCAACTCGTTGCGGCACCCGATCAACATATCCTGTGGATGTTGATTAGGCACCTGATTCAGCGCCAGCCCAAGTCATCGGCCGGAAAGATCAACCTGTCGAATGCATGTTGGTACCATCTGCTGCGTGGCCAGGCGAGGTGGGACCGACGAAGACCGTCGCGCTCGCGGTGACCGGACGCGGCGCGACCTGATCGCCGCCGGGCGTGCGCTGTTCGTCGACCCGGGATTCTTCAAGGCGACCATCGGCGACCTGGTGTCGCGGTCCGGCGTGGGCACCCGTGGTGCGTTCTACCACCACTTCGAGAACAAGGCGGAGCTGTTCCACGCGGTGTTCCAGGAGGTGGAACGGGACCTGATGCTGCGGTCGCTGGCCCAACCTCCGCCCGGTCGGAGCGCGTGGGAGCGCCTGGTGAGCGGGTTGCGCGGGTTCCTCGACGCGGCGGCCGAACCCGAGGTGCAGCGGATCATCCTCGTCGACGGTCCGGTGATCCTGGGCTGGCAGACGCTGCGGGCCATTCAGGAGGCCGGCAGCATGGCGGCGATCGAGGTGCTCGTGCACCGCGCGATCGCCGAGGGCTCGATCGAGCCGCAGCCGGTGCGCGAGTTCACCCACATGCTGGTGGCCGCGCTGGAAGAGGCGGCGCTGCTGGTTGCCCACTCCCCGGATCCCGACGCGACGCGCGTGTCGTCGGCCGAAGTGCTGGACCGGGTGCTGCGCGCGCTGACCACGAGCCTCAGCGCCTGATCAGCGACGACCGGTGCCCGATCGGCGCCCGCGCGTTGCGTCATTTAGGTGGGCGAACTATAGTCTGGACACATGTCCAGTTTGCTGTCACGGGGTTCGGGAGTCCGTTGATCGCGATGGATCAGGGGGCGGCCGTCCGCGCTCTTTCGTCGGCGGATAAGAGTTAAGTATGCGAATTGCCCTGCTGTCCTACCGTAGTAAGACCCATTGCGGCGGACAGGGCGTCTACGTGCGCCATCTCAGCCACGGTCTGGTGGAACTCGGTCACGACGTCGAGGTGTTTTCCGGCCAGCCCTATCCGGAGCTGCTCGACCCTCGAGTGCGGCTGACGAAGGTGCCGAGCCTCGACCTCTACCGCGAGCCCGACCCGTTCCGGGTGCCGCGCCCGAGCGAGATCCGTGACTCGATCGACCTGCTGGAACTGCTGACCGTGTGGACCGCAGGGTTTCCAGAACCGCGCACGTTCACCATGCGCGTGGCCCGGCTGCTGGCCGAGCGGCCCGGCGACTTCGACGTCGTGCACGACAATCAGAGCCTGGGAACCGGGCTGCTCGCGATCGCCGGCGCGGGGCTGCCGGTGGTGGCGACCGTGCACCACCCCATCACCCGCGACCGGGTGCTCGATGTCGCCGCCGCGCGGTGGTGGCGAAAGCCGTTGGTGCACAGGTGGTATGGCTTCTCCAAGATGCAGGAGGAGGTCGCGCGCCGCATTCCCGACCTGCTGACGGTCTCGTCCTCGTCGGCGGCCGACATCGTCGCCGACTTCGGTGTCTTGCCGGATCAGCTGCACGTGGTGCCGCTGGGGGTGAACACCGAGCTGTTCCAGCCGGGCCCGCGCGCGCGGCACCCCGGCCGGATCATCGCGATCGCCAGCGCCGACACCCCGCTCAAGGGGGTGCGCACCCTGCTGCAGGCCGTGGCCCGGCTGCGCACGCGCCGAGACGTCGAGCTGCGCCTGGTGGCCAAGGTCGAACCCAACGGTCCCACCCACAAACTCATCGCCGAGCTGGGCATCTCCGACATCGTCCACATCACCAGCGGCCTGTCGGATGCCGAGCTGGCCGCGTTGTTCGCCTCGGCCGAGGTCGCCTGCATTCCCTCGCTCTACGAAGGGTTTTCGCTGCCCGCGGTGGAGGCCATGGCCAGCGGCACCCCGATCGTGGCCAGCCGGGTCGGCGCCCTGCCCGAGGTGGTGGGCACCGGCGGCGCCTGCGCCCAGCTGGTGCCGCCCGCCGACGTCGACGCGCTCACCGGCGCGCTCGGGGAGCTGCTCGACTCCCCGGAAAAGCGCCGCACCATGGGCAAGGCCGGCCGCGAGCGCGCGGTCACCGTGTTCAGCTGGGAGGCCGTGGCCGCGCAGACGGTGGGCGTCTACGAGCGGGCGATCGCGCGATGCTGACCGTGGATTTCGACCGGCTCGGCATCGGGCCGGCCACCAAGGTCATCGACGTCGGCTGCGGGGCGGGCCGGCACGCCTTCGAGGCCTACCGGCGCGGCGCCGACGTCGTCGCCTTCGACCGCGACGCGGACGAATTGCGTTCCGTCGACACCATTTTGCGCGCGATGGCCGAGACCGGGGAGGCGCCCGCCTCGGCGTCGGCGAAGGTGGTCCTCGGTGACGCGCTGAAGTTGCCCTACGCCGACGAGACGTTCGACTGCGTCATCGCATCGGAAATTCTCGAGCACATCCCCCACGACGACGCCGCCATCGCCGAACTGGTGCGCGTCCTCAAGGTCGGCGGCACGCTGGCGGTCAGCGTCCCGCGCTGGCTGCCCGAACGGGTGTGCTGGCTGCTGTCCGACGAATACCACGCTAACGAGGGCGGCCACGTGCGCATCTACCGGGCCAGCGAGCTGCGGGACAAAATCGCCGGCGCCGCAATGCGATTGACGCACACCCATCACGCGCACGCGCTGCACGCTCCGTTCTGGTGGCTGAAATGCGCCGTGGGCGTGGACAATCCCGATCATCCGGCGGTGGCCGCCTACCACAAGCTCCTGGTGTGGGACCTGATGCGCCGCCCCAAGGTGACGCAGCTGGCGGAGTCGCTGCTCAACCCCCTGGTGGGCAAGAGCGTCGCGATGTATTTCACCAAGCTCTGCGCCACGGAAAGCGAAGCGGCCCCGGGGTATTCCGTTGCATCGGTTTAGCCCGCCGGCCGTGCCGGGTGTCCTCACCCCGGGCCAATGCCGCCAGACCGCGCTGTCGATAGCCGCCGAACAGGAACCCTCGGGCGCCATCCCCTGGTTCGCCGGCGGCCACACCGATCCCTGGGATCACATCGAATGCGCGATGGCGCTCACCGCGGCCGGGCTGCTGGAGCCGGCGCGGGCGGCGTTCGACTGGAGCCGCCGCACGCAGCGGCCCGACGGGTCCTGGGCCATCCAGACCCGTGCGGGCATCGTCGAGGACGCCAACAGCGACAGCAACTTCTGCGCCTACATCGCCACCGGCGTGTGGCATCACGTGCTGGTCACCGGCGACAAGTCGTTCGCCGCCCAGATGTGGCCGGTGGTGCATGAGGCCATCGACTTCGTCATCGACCTGCAGTTCGGCTACGGCGAGATCGCCTGGGCGCGAAGCGAAGCCGGGCCCCAGCAGGAAGCGCTGCTGACCGGGTGCGCCAGCGTGTTCCACAGCATCCGCTGCGCGCTTGCGCTGGCCGCGCTCGTCGGGGACCCGCAGCCGGAGTGGGAACTGGCGCTCGGGCGCCTGGGCCACGCGATCGCCGCGCATCCCGAGGCGTTCACCGAGAAGGACCGCTATTCGATGGACTGGTACTACCCCATCCTCGGCGGCGCGCTCCGCGGCCCCGACGCCGCGGCGCGGATCAAGCAGCGCTGGGACGACTTCGTGGTCGACGGCCTCGGCATCCGCTGCGTCGGCGACCGGCCGTGGGTGACCGGCGCCGAGACATGTGAACTGGTGATGGCGCTCGACGCCATCGGCCACCGCTCGGCCGCGCACCGGCAGTTCGCCGCGATGCAGCACCTGCGCGAGGAGGACGGATCCTATTGGACCGGCCTGGTATTCGCCGACGGGAAGCGCTGGCCCGAGGAGCGCACCACCTGGACCGGGGCGGCGATGATCCTGGCCGCCGACGCGCTGTCGGACACCACCGCGGCCGCCGGGATCTTCCGCGGCGACGCGCTGCCCATGGGCCTGCAGACCGACTTCGACTGCGAATGCGTGGCTACGGGCCGCTGATCCGTTCCAGCACCCGCAGCGACCCGGTCGCCGAAACCTCCCGGAACTGACCGGAATCCAGGGCGCGGCAATAGATGTGGTAGGGCGGCCGGCCGCCGTCCTTGGGATCCGGGAACACGTCGTGGATGAGCAGCGCCCCGCCGACGACGACCCACTTCGCCCATCCGTCGTAGTCCTGATTCGCGGCGTCCTCGCTGTGACCGCCGTCGATGAACAGGAACCGCAGCGGCGTCCGCCAGCCCCGGGCCACCACCGGCGAGCGGCCCACGACGGCGACGACGTGGTCGTCGAGCCCGGCGGCGTCGAGCGTGCGGCGAAAGGACGGCAACGTGTCGAACAGGCCGGTGACCTCGTCGACCAGCGAGGCGTCGTGGTACTCCCAGCCGGCCTGGTGCTCCTCGGAGCCGTGGTGATGGTCGACGGTGTAGAGCACGCTGCCGGTCTGCTGTGCCGCCGCGCCCAGCAACAGGGTGGATTTGCCGCAGTAGGTGCCGATCTCGACGCCGACGCCGCCGCCGAGGTAGCGCAGCGCGGCGTCGTACACCGCGCGGCCCTCGTCGGGCGGCATGAAGCCCTGCACCCGCTCGGCCATCGCGAACAGGCGCTCGGGCGAGTGGGCGTCGGCGCGGTTCATGAGCCGAACCTATCAGGCGCGCATGCCCATTCACGCCGCCGAGCGGCGCGGGCGCGATCCCTCTAACATCGTGCTGTGCGCGTATTGCCTCTCCTCGTCACGGCCGGGCTGTCGGTCGCCGCTGCGGTGCTTCCCCTCGGACCACCCGCGGCCACGCCGCACGCCGCCGCCGCCAGCTGTTCACCGGTGCACGTCGTGTTCGCCCGCGGCCGCAAGGAATCACCCGGCCCGGGCGTCCTGGGTAACGCGTTCATCAGCGCCCTCCGATCCAGGGTGTCGAGGAGCGTCAGCACGTATGCCGTGCAGTACCCCGCCGACACCGAGGTCGCCCAGGGCGCCAACGACATGAGCCACCACATCCAGGACGTGGTCAACAGCTGCCCCGACACCCGGCTGGTGCTGGGCGGCTACTCGCTGGGCGCGGCGGTCACCGACGTGGTGCTCGCGGCGCCCATCTCCGCCTTCGGTTTCGACAGTCCGCTGCCGCCGGGCACCGACGAGCACGTCGCCGCGGTCGCGCTGTTCGGCAACGGCAGCGCATGGGCGGGCCCGATCACGAGGTTCAGCCCGATCTACAACGACCGGACCATCGAGCTGTGCCACGGCGCCGATCCCGTCTGCAACCCGGCCGACCCGAACACCTGGAAGGAGAACTGGCCCCAGCACCTCGCCAGCGCGTACATCGACGCGGGCATGGCCAACCAGGCCGCCGACTTCGTCGCGGGCAAGCTCTAACGCAGGCATTGCGGAAAAACGCGCCGAAGTCGCAACGGCGTCACAGCCGGCGAAGGCGGCCGAATTATTCAGGCCGAAGTATCGCCGCTCGAGTACACCGTGAAATTGCGGACGACGTCACCGGCCGCGTATTTGCGGGCCAGGTAGGACGGATGACGGCGCATCGCCGCGCGGCGCTCGCGTTCCCGCCGCCGGGCCGCGACCCATGCCGGATGCGACCTGAGGTTAATGACCTTCGCCTCCGACGCATTCGCCATGATTCTTGCTCCTCCCGATCAACCGCAATAACCACCGGGGCGGTTATGGGTTCGTGATCCAGAATGCCCCGCCAATGCTGTGACCAAACCCTGCGCCGAGATGAGAATTAGCCATGAATATTCGGCGTCATTCCCGCAAACCTCGGTGCTGCGGACTCTAGCGAGGGGCACCGACATCGAGGGTTTCGCGCCGGGGCGCCACCGCTGCTATGGTGCGTTGCTTATGCCGGAGATGGACCGCCGCCGCATGATGTTCACGGCCGGGATCGGGGCGCTGGCAGTCGCGCTGCCCGTCCCCAGGGCCCGCGCCCACCCGTCCCTGCCCGCGGCACCCAGCGGCCAGGCCGGGAACTACATCTTCCACGACGAATTCGACGGCCCGGCCGGCTCGGCCCCCGATGCGTCGAAATGGGCGGTGGCCAAGGCCCGCGAGACGATCAAAGACCCGACCTACTGGGAGCGGCCGGAAAACATCGGGCAATACCGCGACGACCGCCGCAACGTGTTCGTCGACGGCAACTCCAACCTGGTGCTGCGCGCGGCCAAGGACGGCCCCACGTACTACAGCGGCAAGGTGCAAAGCCTGTGGCGCGGCGGCGTCGGCCACACCTGGGAAGCCCGGATCAAGCTCAATTGCCTCACCCCCGGCGCCTGGCCCGCCTATTGGCTGGGCAACGACGATCAGGGCGAAATCGACGTCCTCGAGTGGTACGGCAACGGCAACTGGCCCTCGGCCACCACAGTGCACGCCAAGGCGAACGGCGGGGAATGGAAGACCCACAACATCGCCGTCGACGGCGGCTGGCACACCTGGCGATGCCAGTGGGACGAGGCCGGGATCCGCTTCTGGAAGGACTATTCCGACGGCGCGCAGCCGTACTTCGACGTGCCGGCCAGCTCCCTGCCCGACTGGCCGTTCAACGGGCCGGGCTACACGGTGTTTCCGGTGTTCAACCTCGCCGTCGCCGGCTCGGGCGGCGGCGACCCGGGGTCCGGGACCTATCCCGCGGACATGCTGATCGACTGGATCCGCGTCTGGTAATCACCGGGTGAGCAGGGCGGTCGCGCTCCACACCCGGCGGCCCGGGCGGCGCGGGTCGGGCGGCCGCAGCAGCGTCAGCGGGCGCATGTACAGCGGCAGCCGATGCAGCCGGCGGGCGGCCAGATACAGCGGTTGCACGTCCACGGTGCGCCAGCCGAGGTCCTCGAAAAACGCCAACCCGTTCTCGGGCGCGAACTTGAACGGCGCGTTGGCCAGCATGCCGGCCATCTTCTTGTTCATCATCTTCCGCAGGCCCGGACCGGCGAAGTCGAGCATCCACCACGTCACCTCCGGGCGCTGGAACGCCGCCGAGAGCGAGGCCATGTCGCTGTTGTCCAGGTACATCGACAGGCCCTCGGTCAGCACCAGCGCCTTGGACGCGCCGCGCAGGGCGTCGTCGAGGAAGGCGCCGCGGGCCTGCGGGTCGGCGAGGTCGACGGCCGTGCGGGTCAGCCGGCACCGCGGCGCCTGGTCCGCCAGCAGCCGCGTCTTTTCCTCCAGCAACTTCGGCAGGTCCGCCTCCACCCAGGTGAAATCGGGCGGCAGGTCGAGCCGGTAGGGCCGGGTGTCCAGCCCGGCGGCCAGGTTCAGCACCCGGTCGCAGCCGTCGGCGATCGCGTCGGCGATGGCGTCGTCGATGATCTTGGTGCGCGCGACGAGCCACCAGCCGTTGCGGGTCGACCGCGGGACCCGGGCGACGATGGCGCGGCCGTGCTCGCCGGCCAGCAGCCCGGCGAGCGGGTCCTGGAACAGGGCGTCGGGTCGCGCCGACTCGGTTGCCCGGTGCAGGGCCGTCCATCGGGCCGTGTCGGATACGTGGGTGATCGTGTGCGCGGGGCTTGACATACCTGCGTTATAGCAGCCCTATTGGCCGGCCTTGCCGCCGGCGAGCCACACCGCGGTCACCGCGCGGGTCTGCGGCGGCGGGAAGACGGCGCCCGGTTCGCCCAGCCGGCCGACCTTGACCGTCCACACCGGCGACGAGCGGTCGATGCAGGTCCCGGGGCCCGAGTCGGGTTGCCACAGCACCGCGGGGTTCGCGCCGGGGGGATTGCCGCATCCGTAGACGCCGACGTACCCGTCCGCGCGCCCGCCCCACGCGCCGCCGTTGCGGAACAGGCACTGGGTGCCGTCGTCGAGCGTCAGCGCGAACGGGTCCGGGACGGCGTTCGCGTGCACGGGCGGCAGCGAGCCGTCGTAGGTGACCCGGTGCAGGCTCATCGTCCACGGATTGTCCACGCACAGCAGCGATCCCGGCGTCGACGGCCAGCAGGCGTTGGCGCCGGCCGCGGTCGGCGAGCAGTAGTAGACGTCGTCGGCCACCGCCGACGGCGACGCCGTGGAGCAGTCGCTGGCCCGGCCGACGTTGCCCGGTCCCGTCGCCTCGTGGTAGCCGTTGATCGGTTGGCCGGCGGGACCGACGGCCATCACCGTGATCACCTGGGTGGGCGGCGGATCCGCGCCCGCCGGTGCGGGCAGGGCGACGACCGCCGCCGTCGTTGCGGCGATGGGCAGCAGGGCAACCCGCGACATCACGTTCACCGCCTCATCTTCCTGTCCGGCCGCCCCCGGGTCCAGTACGGTGCGCTTATGTCCGAGCGAAACCGCCGCTTCCTGCTCAGCAAACGCCCCACCGGGCGCATCGGCCCCGACACCTTCCAGCTGAGCGAGGGCGCCGTGCCCGACATCGGCGACGGCGAGGCGCTGGTGCGCATCGACTGGATCTCGGTCGACCCCACCAACCGCACGTGGATCAACGACACCCCGACATACCTGCCGCCGGTGGCCATCGGCGAGGTCATGCGCGCCGGCGGGCTGGGCGAGGTGGTCGCGTCGAAGAATCCGCGGTATGCCGTCGGGCAGGCAGTGCAGGGCCTGCTCGGCTGGCAGGAGTACGCGGTCGTCTCGGACGCGACGTTCGTGACACCGCTCGAAATCGCCGAGGGGGTTTCGCCGAGCGCCTACCTGGGTGCGCTGGGAACGACGGGGCTGACGGCGTGGATCGGTATCCGCGACATCGGCAAGCCCAAGCGGGGCGAGACGGTCGTCGTGTCGGCCGCGGCGGGCGCGGTCGGGTCGATCGCCGGGCAGCTCGCCAAGGCCGACGGCGCGCGCGTCGTCGGGATCGCCGGCGGACCCGAGAAGTGCGCCCTGCTCACCGAGCGGCTCGGGTTCGACGCGGCCGTCGATCACCGCGCCGACGACTGGGCCGCCCAGCTCGCCGCGGCGACCCCCGACGGCATCGACGTCGACTTCGAGAACGTCGGCGGCGACATCATGGACGCGGTCTTCGCGCGGGTGAATATCGGTGCGCGCGTTGCTCTTTGCGGCCTGATCTCCGGCTACAACGCGGCCGATCCGCCCCCGGGACCGCGCGCGTTCGGCAACCTGCTCATCCAGCGCGCGACCGTGCAGGGCTTCATCGTCCTCGACCACCTGGGGCGCGCGGCGGAGGCGGCCGGCGAGATCGCCGGCCTGATCGCCAACGGTCGGCTCACCCCGCTCGAGACGGTGGTCGAGGGCTTCGAGCAGCTGCCGGCGGCGATCAACATGCTGTTCGACGGCGCCAACGTCGGCAAGCTCGTGGTCAAGCTCCACGACGGGACGTAGACGATCGCGCAACCGCGCCCAGGACTGCAACGGCGCCTGGCGAACCGGCACATCCAGCTGATCGCGATCGGCGGCGCGATCGGCACCGGCCTGTTCATGGGTTCGGGCCGCACCATCGCCCACGCGGGCCCGGCGGTGGTGCTGATTTACGGAATCATCGGCTTCTTCGTGTTTTTCGTGCTGCGCGCGATGGGCGAGCTGCTGCTGTCGAACCTGAACTACAAGTCGTTCGTGGACTTCGCGGCCGACCTGCTGGGCCCGGCGGCCGGCTTCTTCGTCGGCTGGTCGTACTGGTTCGCGTGGATGGTCACCGGCATCGCCGAAATTGTGGCGATCGCCGGCTATGCGAAGTTCTGGTGGCCCGGCGCGCCGGCGTGGCTGGTGGCGCTCGCCACCGCCGGGCTGATCCTCGCGGTCAACCTCTTCGACGTCCGCAACTTCGGGGAGATCGAGTTCTGGTTCGCCCTGATCAAGGTGGCCGCGATCGGGTTCCTCATCGTCGTGGGCGCCGTTTTGGTGGCGACCAATTTCGTGTCACCACAAGGCCATCGGGCGACGATCGAGAACCTGTGGAACGACGGCGGATTCTTCGCCACGGGTTTCATGGGCGCGGTCGGCGGGTTTCAGATCGCGTTCTTCGCGTTCGTCGGTGTGGAGCTCGTCGGCGCCGCCGCGGCCGAGTCGGCCGACCCGTTTCGCACCCTCCCCCGCGCGATCAACGCCGTCCCGGTGCGCGTGGCGATCTTCTACGTCGGCGCGCTGCTGGCGATGCTCACCGTGGTGCCCTGGCGCCAGTTCCCCAGCGGCGAGTCGCCTTTCGTGACGATGTTCTCGCTGGCCGGTCTTGCCGGTGCGGCGTCGATCGTCAATTTCGTGGTGACCACCGCGGCCGCGTCGGCGGCCAACTCCGGGGCGTTCTCCACCGGCCGCATGCTTTTCGGGCTGGCCGACGAGGGCAGCGCCCCGGCGATTTTCGGCCGCCTGAACCGCGGCGGCGTGCCGGCGGCCGCCCTGTTCCTCACGGCGGCACTGCTTTTGACCTCCGTCCCGCTGATCTACCTCGGCGGTTCGGTGATCCGCGCGTTCACGCTCGTGACCACCATCGCCGCCCTGCTGTTCATGTTCGTGTGGGCGATGATCGTCGTCAGCTACCTCGTCTATCGGCGCCGGCACCCGCAGCGCCACGCCGAATCGGTCTACCCGATGCCCGCCGGGGTGGCGATGTGCTGGGCCGTCCTCGGCTTCTTCGCGTTCGTCCTGTGGACGCTGTGCACCCAGCGTGAGACCGCGATCGCCCTGGCCTGCTTTCCGCTGTGGTTCGTGGTCCTCGCGGCGGGGTGGTCGGTGGTGCGGCGGCGGCCCGGCCGCGCCGAGCGGTACCGCCGGTTCAAAGCCGAGATGGACTACGACGGGGCGTTGGGCACGTCGAAGTAGTCGCGCCAGGCGGTGATCTTGTCGCCGTCCACCTCGAAGGCCCCCATGACGCGTGCGTGGATCGGCCTGCCGTCGTAGACGAAGTGATCGAGGCGCTCGGTCAACACCACATTGCCCGCGACGGCGAGATTCAAGATCTCGATGTTGCCCTCCGCCGTGCGGTCGACGTATCCCTGGACGGCCTTGCGGATTTCGTCGTGGCCGGTGACGGCCCCGAGGGGCACGTTGTCCCAGACCGCGTCGTCGGCGAAGTGGCTGACGATCTCGTCGACGTTCAGGCGACTCCAGGAGTCGAGTTCGGCGCGGACGACCTCCTCAGGGCTCATGGCGCGACAGTAATGCACCGCGAAACGGCGCGCAGGTTATTGGGATCGGTAGCCGATTCCCCGCTTTGTACTTGGCGCAGTGACGACGCCATCCCGGCGGCGCCTCATGAAAGGAAATGACATGAAGCTTGTACCCACCAGCATCGAGGAGCAGATCAACCGCGTCGACCGCCAGCGCAGCCTGTACTTCGGGATCAGCGCCGGCCTGGTCGCGGCCTGGAGCGTGTTCCGCCTGATCTGGGTGCTGTACCTCGGCCTGACGTTCGGCTGGTTCTTCGGGGCGATGGTTTTCCAGGTGGTGCTCTGGGGGGCAATCGGTGCGGTCGCTGGGATCGCGGCCGTCGGGTTACTGACTCGCTACTCCAAGGGGTCTTGAACCTGACACGCTGTGCGCGCCGGGGAAGTCCCGAACCCAACCGGGGTTCGGGACTTTTCCGTTGGCCGCCGAGCGTCGAGTTGTTGCGTGCTCTTTCGTGCGATCGCCACAACAAGTCGACGCTCGGCGCAGCTAGGTGGCGAACTCCGGGTGAAACTTGGCGGCCATGCGGCGCAACCCGTCTCGCCAGTCGACCGTCGTGCCGCCGACGAGCTCGTGCATGCGCGTCACGTCGGTGGGGTTGCCGCGCAGCGCCTGCTCGCTCTCCTCGAACACCGGCTCCTTGCCGACGAGCGAACCCAGATAGCCGCACCAGTCCTGCAGGCTGACGGTCTGGTGGCCACACCAGTTGACCGTGGTCGCCGGGACCGTCGCCGCCTCGAGCAGCTTCGGGATGGTCGCGATGATGTCGTCCTCGTGGATCGGGTTGTAGCGCGCCGGGCCGCCGGGCGGGACCGGAATCGGGATGCCGGCCAGCATCATCTCCATGTGGTAGAACGGCCAGCCGCCGTTGTCGCCGTAGGGGACGTTGAGCCGGGCGATGATGGTGGGCAGGTCGAGGACGCGGGCCATCGACCGGGCGACGACCTCGCCGGCGATCTTGGAAATGGAATAGGTGGGAAACAGCGGCTTGTGGTTGTCGCCCAGCGCCGCCGACTCGGTCCGGACGTCGTCGCCGGGCGGGTCGTAGACGGCGCCGGACGAGCAGTGCAGGAAGGCCTTCGCGCCGCGGCAGTGCGCCATCAGCAGCCCGACCGACTCCGCGTTGGCGCCGAGGTCCTTGTCCCAGTGGCCGCTCTTGGCCACCGCCAAATTCAGCACGTAGTCGAAATCGGTTGGCACACCGGTGAAGTCCCCGGCCGCCAGGTTGACGGTCTGACACCGAATCCCCGCCTTTTCCAGGACGTCCCGCGCGGCGGGATCGGTGAAGCGGGCGATGCCCCACACCTCGTTGTCGGCCGCCAGCGCCAGGGCGATGGGGGTGGCGATTTGACCGGTCGGACCCGTGATGAGGATTTTGCAGCCGCGCATGCGCTGATCGTAGGCGTTCACAGGCCGGGCTGGTCCTCGATGATGCCCAACCAGATCTGCGCCACGTCGATGGCGACCTTCTCGCTGATGAACGCGTGCTGGGTGCCGGTGTAGATGTCGCGGAAGGCGCGCTCGAGGCGCGAGCCCTCGCGGATCGAGCTGGTGCCCGCGACCAGGTGCGCCCACTCGGCGCAGGCCCGGGCGGTGTCGGTGGCGTACACCGCGGCCACCCGCATGTCGGCGCGCAGGGCCGGGGTCAGGTCGTCGCCGGCGGCCACGGCGGCCTCGGCGGTGGTGAACGCGTCGAGCACCAGCAGGCGCGCGGCGCGCCAGGCCGCCCGGTGGTGGGCCAGCCCCTTCTGGAACGTCGGGCGGCTGGCCAGCGCGGCCATGTCGCTCATCCGGTACTTGGTCGCCGCCAACTCCTGGACGTCGTCGAGCATGCTCTTGGCCACGCCCAGTGCCCACGACGCGTGGCCCGCCGCGGTGACGGGCATCAGCCCCATCCGGGTGGCCGGCGACGACCCGCGGTGCGGCTCGCGGACGAACAGCTCGAACGTGCGGCCGTCGGGCACGAAAATATCTTGCGCGCTGTAGTCGTAGGAGCCGGTTCCCTTGAGCCCCTGCACGTACCAGCCGTCGTTGAAGCTGATCTGCTCGCGGGGCACCACCGCCACGCGCATCTCGGGGAATCCCTCGCTGATCCAGCGCATCTCGCCGTTGTCCATCGGGAAAAAGCCGGCCGCGACGTATTGCGAGTGCCCGATGCCGGAGCCGAAGTTCCACGACCCGCTCACCACGTAGCCGCCGTCCACCGCGGTGCCCTGCCCGTTGGGGAAGAACTGGCCGCCCATCGTGACGCGGTTGTCGTGGGCGGTGAACACCTCGGCGAAACCGTCGTCGGGCAGATACGCCGCCGCGGCGAACGACGACGGCAGATTGGCGATGCCGACCCAGCCGAACGACCCGTCCTGCCAAGCCATTTCGATCCAGGTCTCGATCATCTCGGCGAACGACGGCTCCACGCCGCCGGCCGGGGTCGGGTTGAACGCCGACATCAGGCCGCTGGCCCACATCTCGTCGACGATCGCCGGGGTGAGGGTGCGCGCCCGCTCGGACTCGGCGGCCTCGGCGCGCACCAGGTCGCGCATCCCGCGGGCCAGCGAGACCACCCGGTCTTCGGTGTCGGCTAACGACGTCATCGGCGTTCTCCTCGTCCAATTGGCGGTCCGATCACTCTACGGTGTGCTTGTGCGCTGGATCGTCGACGGCATGAACGTGATCGGGAGTCGCCCCGACGGTTGGTGGAAGGACCGCGGCCGCGCCATGCTGACGCTGGTGGACCGGCTCGACCGGTGGGCTGCGACGCGAGGAGAGCAAGTGACCGTGGTGTTCGAGCGGCCGCCGAAGGCCGCCATCGCCTCATCGGTGGTCGAGGTGGCGTACGCGCCCCGGGCGGCGGCCAACTCGGCCGACGACGAGATCGTCCGGCTGGTGCGCGCCGACGCCCGACCGTACGAGATCCGGGTCGTCACCTCGGACAAGGCGCTGGCCGCCCGCGTCGCCACCCTGGGCGCGTCCGTCGACCCGGCGGCCGGCTTCCGCGACCTGATCGACCCCCGCGGCTGATGGCCGGCAACCGCGTCTGCGCCCTAGCAGGGATCGACATCCCGATCATCCAGGCTCCCATGACCTACATCGCCGGCGCCCAGCTGGCCGCGGCGGTCTCGCGCGCCCGCGCGTTGGGCATCATCGAGACCACGTCCGAGCAAGGCCGGGCCGACCTGCGCCGGGTCCGCGAGCTCACCGACCGCCCGGTGGGCGCCAACATCGCGCTGCTGTTCAATCGCGATCCGGCCGTGATCGATCTCCTTGTCGCCAACGACATCGGGTTCGTGACCACCTCGGCCGGCGATCCGTCGCTGTTCACCGGCCGGCTGCGCGACGCGGGCATCACCGTGTTCCATGTGGTGGGCACGCTGGCCGCCGCCAAGAAGGCCGTCGACGCCGGCGTCGACGGGCTGGTGGTCGAGGGGGTCGAGGGCGGCGGGTTCAAGAATCGCTTCGGCGCCTCGACCATGGTGCTGCTGCCTCTGGTCGCCGCCCACGTCGACGTGCCCATCGTGGCGGCGGGCGGGATCTGTGACGCCCCGTCCATGGCCGCGGCCCTGGTCCTGGGCGCCGAGGGCGTGCAGATGGGCACCCGGCTGATGGCCTCGGCAGAGTCACCGGTGCACGGCAACCTCAAGCGCGCCGTCGTCGGCGCCGATGAGACCTCGACGGTGCTGCTGCCGCTCGACGGGAAACGGATGATGCGCGTGATCCGCACCCCGGCCGCCGAAAAGCTCGATCACACAGGGTCTTTCGAGGCGGGTGGCGCGGCGCTGCAGCGCGTGCAGCGGCTCTACTTCGACGGCGACATGGACGCCAGCGTCGCCAACACCGGCCAGGTGGCCGGGCGGATCGACGACCTCCCGCCGGCCGCCGACATCATCGAACGGATGTGGACCGGCTGCCGGCGGGTGCTGGCGGCCACGGCCGACCGCCTGGGCGATTAGGCCCGGTTAACCCACCGCCCCCAGCGCGGCGTCGTAGTTGGGCTCCTGCGCGATCTCGGGCACCAGCTCCGTGTACGCGACGTTGCCGTCGGCGCCGACCACGACCACGGCGCGCGCCAACAACCCGGCCATCGGGCCGTCGGTGATGGTGACGCCGTAGTCCTTGCCGAAGCTGTCGCGGAACGCCGAGCCCGTCTTGACGTTCTCGATGCCCTCCGCGCCGCAGAACCGCGCCTGGGCGAACGGCAGGTCGTTCGACACGCACAGCACCGACGCGCCGCTGGCGGCCGCGCGCTCGTTGAACGTCCGCACGCTCGTCGCGCACACCGGGGTGTCGATGGACGGAAAAATGTTCAGCACGACGGCCTTACCGCCGAACTGGTCGCTGCTGACCGCGCCCAGATCCGTGCCGACGAGACTAAAGGCCGGGGCCGCGGATCCGACGGCAGGAAGCTCGCCGACGGTGTTGATCGGGTTTCCACGCAAGGTTATCTGTGCCATGGCCACAGTCTGCCAAGGTCGATACGGGCGCCTCGGGTCAGGTCCTCGTGTCCTAATTGGTGGGGTACTAGGCGTAGACGCCATGGCCGGGTCTGGCCAACACTGAGTGCATGGCTCGCAAGGTGGTGATCGTCGGCTTTCCCGGCGTGCAGGCGCTCGACGTGGTCGGGCCCCACGACGTGTTCACCGGCGCCGCGCTGCTGACCGGCGGCGGCTACGACGTCGCCCTGGCGTCGGTCGACGGCCGGCCGGTGACCACCGCGACCGGGCTGGGCTTCGTGGCCGGGCCGCTGCCCGACCCGAGCGAGCGCCTCGACACCGTGGTGCTGCCCGGCGGCGGCGGTGTCGACGAGGCGCGATCCGATCCCGAGCTGATCGACTGGGTCAAACGGGTCGCCGGCAACGCCCGCCGCGTCGTCAGCGTCTGCACCGGCGCGTTTCTGGCCGCGGAGGCGGGGCTGCTCGACGGCCGGCGGGTGACCACGCACTGGGCCTACGCCGGGCGGCTGGCGCGCGAGTTCCCCGCCGTCGACGTCGATCCCGACCCGATCTTCGTGCGCAGTTCGGACACGGTGTGGACGGCCGCGGGCGTCACCGCGGGCATCGACCTCGCGCTGTCGCTGGTCGAGGACGACCACGGCACCGAGATCGCGCAGACGGTTGCGCGCTGGCTCGTGTTGTATCTGCGCCGCCCCGGCGGGCAGACCCAGTTCGCGGCGCCGGTGTGGATGCCGCGCGCCAAGCGCGCGCCCATCCGCCAGGTTCAGGAGGCCATCGAGGCCGAGCCGGGCGGGCGGCACAGCGTCGAGGACCTGGCGCGGCGCGCGGCGATGAGCCCGCGGCATTTCACGCGGGTGTTCACCGACGAGATCGGTGAGGCGCCCGGCCATTACGTCGAACGCATCCGCACCGAAGCCGCGCGCCGGCAGTTGGAGGAGACCGACGACACCGTCGTCGTGATCGCCGCGCGGTGCGGCTTCGGCACCGCGGAAACCATGCGGCGCAACTTCATTCGGCGCATGGGCATCTCCCCGGATCACTACCGCAAGGCATTCGCTTAGTTTGGAAAGGACATTTCAGATGACCCAGATCGCCATCGTGGCCTACCCCGGATTCACCGCGCTGGACATGATCGGCCCGTACGAGGTGCTGCGCAACCTGCCCGACGCCGAGGTGCGGTTCGTCTGGCACGAAACCGGGCCGATCACCGCCGACTCCGGGGTGCTGGTGATCGGCGCCACCCACTCGCTGGCCGAAACCCCTTCCCCCGACGTGGTTTTGGTGCCCGGCGGCCCGTCGACCCCGGTGCACGCACGCGACGAGGCGCTGCTGGAGTGGCTGCGCCGGGTGCACCGCAGCGCGAGCTGGACGACGTCGGTGTGTTCGGGTTCGGTGATCCTGGCCGCCGCCGGCCTGCTCGAGGGCCGGAGGGGGACGTCGCACTGGATAAGCCTCGCCGCGCTGAAGGCGTTCGGTGTCACCCCGGTCGCCGATGAGCGGATCGTGCGGTCGGGTGACGTCGTCACCAGCGCGGGCGTGTCCGCGGGCCTCGACCTCGCGCTGTGGCTGGCCGGACAGATCGCCGGCGAAAACCGCGCCAAGGCAATCCAGCTCGCGCTCGAATACGACCCGCAGCCGCCGTTCGACTCGGGCCACATGTCCAAGGCGTCGCCCGCCACCAAGGCCGCCGCCACCGCGCTGCTGTCCAGGGACGCCGTCAAGCCGGCCCACGTGACGGCCGCGGCCCTGCTGGCCTGGGATCAGGCGCTGGCGGCGGTCCGGTCACGCCGACGGGGGCGGCGCGTCAGCCCGGCGGTCGCGCGGTAACCCCAACGCCGAGTGTGAATTTCGCGACGCGACACGCCGGTGCAGCGACGCAGATTGCACATTCGGCGCGGCGTTATGCGTTGGGCTGCAGGATTTCGTTCGACGCCAGCTGCCCGCCGGCCTGCATCCAGGCGGCGACGACACCGGGCGCGTCCCGGTTGGGGTTGTAGATGTCTTCCTCGCTGGAGAACAGGCCGTCTCCGGCGTAGACGAGCCGGGTCCAGTTGGGGAACCAGAACGGCTCGCCGTTCGGGTCGCTCGGGTGGTCGAGCAGGTTCTTGATCATGACGACGACGGCATCGTTGTCGTCGTCGTAGGCGACCCAGTCGTTCGGAAATCGCATGTGCGGGAACGGTGCCATCACCGCGACGATCCAGTCGCGCACCGCCTCGCGGCCGTGGAAGACGCCGTAGTGGTGCTCGGTGTAGACGACGTCCTCGGTGAACAGGTCCGCGAACGGTCGCCAGTCACCCGAGGAGCTGCACCCCTCGACGACGGTCGTGTAGTTCGCGACGGCACGCTCGATTTCTGCCCTGCTGAATTTGCCCATAGCGGACAGACTAGAACGTGTTTCGGTAATCCCTCAGTCAAATTCACGCCGTGGTAGCATTTCGCTTCTCCTTGGAAGCGGGTGACGAGATGGGCTTCGGGCAAGCGATTTCGACCGGGTTCGCCAAATACTTCAATTTCAGCGATCGGGCCTGCCGGTCCGAATACTGGTACTGGACCCTTTTCACCACTCTGGTCACGGTCGTGGGAAACGCCGGCAACGTCATGCTGCACACCCGGGCGGTCAACCTCATTCTGTCGCTGCCCTTCATCATTCCGGGCTTCGCCATGACCGTTCGGCGCCTGCACGATACCGACCGCTCGGGCTGGTGGATTCTGATCGGCATCATCCCCTTCATCGGCGCCGTCATCCTCATCGTTTTTTTCGTCACCAAGGGCACCGACGGACCGAACCGGTTCGGACCGGATCCCTTGGCCGCGGAGCCATTTCCGAATCAGCAATTCGGCGCTCCGGCTTAGCGTTGCCGCGCGCACCGCGCTGAACGGAGCTGCCGAATGAACGTGCTCGACCTGTTCGACCTGCGCGGCAAGCGGGCCCTGGTCACCGGGGCGTCCAGCGGCATCGGCAAGGAAGTGGCGCGCGCCTACCTGCAAGCCGGCGCGAAAGTTGCCATCGCGGCACGACATTCCGACGTCTTGGCCGCCGTCGCCGCGGAGCTCGCCGAAGACGGCGGCACGGTGGTGCCCGTGCCCTGCGACGTGACGCGGCCCGACCAGGTCGACGACATGCTGGACCGCGTCACCGCGGAGCTCGGCGGCGTCGACATCGCGGTCTGCAACGCCGGCATCATCTCCGTCACCCCGATGCTGGACATGGAACCCGAAGAATTCCAGCGCATCCAGGACACCAACGTGACGGGCGTGTTCCTGACCGCCCGGGCCGCGGCGCGGGCGATGGTCCGCCAGGGACACGGCGGCGTCATCATCAACACCGCATCGATGTCCGGCCACATCATCAACATCCCGCAGCAGGTCGGCCACTACTGCGCCTCGAAGGCCGCGGTCATCCACCTGACCAAGGCCATGGCCGTCGAGTTCGCGCCGCACGACATCCGGGTCAACAGCGTCAGCCCCGGCTACATCCTGACCGAGCTCGTCGAGCCCTTGGCGGAGTACCACGCGCTGTGGGAGCCGAAGATTCCTATGGGCCGGCTGGGCCGGCCCGAGGAGCTCACCGGCCTGTACCTGTATCTGGCCAGCGGCGCGTCCAGCTACATGACCGGCTCCGACGTCGTCATCGACGGCGGCTACTCCTGCCCCTGATCGTGCGGGGGCGCCCGAACCGGGTGTGCACCCCGGGGGAAAACAACGCGCGCAGGGGCTTTCCCGCGGGTCGGACCGCGGCGGCGCCCACCAATTCATCGCTCAGCTCGACGATCTCGGCGGCGCGCAACGGCCACGGCCCGTGCTCGATCGGCACCCACCAGGTCCGCCCGGCCTGGCGGGTGTGTGCCACCCAGCGGGCGGTCAGCCAGTCCTCCAGCGGCGTCGGCTCGACGGCGCCGCCGACGGCGACCGTCACCCGGCTGCGCAGGCCGCGCCGGGGCCAGCGGCGCACGCTGTCGTAGGTGATGTGGTCGCCGCGCCGCGTCACCCGCATCCGCGACCATGCGTAGGGGACGCCGAGGCCGGCCCGGATGGCCGACACCGCGGCCAGGCGCGCCGCTTCGGCCGACCGGAAGACGATCCCGTGCCGCCCGTCGTCGTCGACGGTGTAGAGCCGGACGTTGGTCTCGGCGAAGGCGCCGGCGTACGGCAGCGCCACCGCGGTGCCGACCTTCGTGCCCGTCAGCACGAACGGGATCAGCCCCACATACGTCAACCCGTCGGCGAAGACGTCCGGACGGGTCCCCGGCGGGCACAAGCCCTCGACGGTCTCGGGCCGCACCGGCCAATGGATGAACGTCAGGTCGGCCCAGCGCTGCTCGAAGGCGACCCGGCCGGGAAGCGGTGGCGCGGCGGTCATTCGGTCATTCCTCCAGCTGACCCGAGATCCCCCGCTCGATGCTGGCCTGCGTGGTCGACGGCAACACGATGAGGCCGTCGAGCTCCTTGCGGGCCACATCGAAGGCCCGTTGGCGTTCCTGCGGCGTCGCGGCGGGGTCCGACGCCACCCGCAACAGGCTCTGGGCGCGCGCGATCCGCTGCTGGTCGGGTCGCGAGAAGTCGTTGCGGCGCCGGCGCGTCGCCTCGGCTTCAGCGACGTTGAACGCGGTCACGTACTCCTCGACCGCGGCCTGATACCGCGCCGCGGCCTCCCGGTCGTCGAGGAGCTCCTCGGCCTTGACCGGCCGCAGGAAGTCCGCCCGCAGCTTGGCCTTGTGGAAGCCGATCGTGAGCGGGTCGCGCATGTCGGTCATCAGCGGGAAGTCGAGGAGCTTGGCGACGTCGAGCTCATAGGAGAGCCACCGCGCGTCGGTGCGTTGGTGCTCGTCGATCACGCGTCGCAGCGAACGCCATTGGGCCGCTTGGCCATTGGCGCCGCGGTCGGCGGGTTCGGGCGCCGCTGGCGGTGGCTGCTCTTCGCGCCGCTGCTTGGCCGTGAAGGTCTTCACCGCCGCGACGGCCACGCCCGCCAGCGGCAGGATGACGATCAGCAGCTCCGCCAACCGGATGAGCAAACCCACACGGCCAGGATGCCACCAGAACTAGTGCGCGCCCAGCGTGCCGGCGAGGTATTCGGCGCGGCAGGCCAGGCGGGCCAGCTTGCCGCTGGTGGTGCGCGGGATGGCGCCGGCCGGCAGGAAAACCACGTCGGAGACCGGCACACCGTGCCGGCGCGACACCGCGTTCTCGATCGCATCGATCGCCGGCCCCGGATCCGCGCGACTGGTGCCGGCGGCGCGTTCGGCGACGATCACCAGCCGCTGGTCGCCGTCGCCCCCCGGCGCCGAGAACGCCGTCACGTAGCCGCGGCGCACCATCGGCGAGGCCTCCGCGGCGGTGGCCTCGATGTCGTGCGGGTAGTGGTTGCGGCCCGCGATGGTCACCAGATCCGCGATGCGGCCCGTCACGTAGAGCTCGCCGTCGAGGTACACGCCGAGGTCGCCGGTGCGCAGCCAGGGCCGCCCGAGCGTCGACCCCTCGGCGTGGCTGCCCCGCGCCAGCCGCGAGCCCAGCTCGGCGCCGAACGCCCGCCGGGTCTCCTCGGGCAGCCCCCAGTACCCGCGGCCCACGTTGTCGCCCTGCAGCCAGATCTCGCCGACGTCGCCGTCGGGCAGCTCCGATCCGGTGACGGGGTCGACGACGACCGCCCACAGGCTGCGGGCCACCCGACCGCAGGACACCTGCGCGACGGCGTTGGGCGCGCCCGCATGGGTGACCACCGCGTGGCCGGCGCTGAGCTGTTCGCGGTCGAGGTAGACGACGGACGCCTCGGCCGACGAGTCGATGGTCGCGATCAACAGGGTGGCCTCGGCGATGCCGTACGACGGCTTGAACGCGGTGCGCGGCAACCCATACGGCGCGAACGCCTTGTTGAACGTCGTGATCGCGTCGACGCTCACCGGTTCGGAACCGATGATCATCACCACGTTGCGCAGGTCGACGTCGTCACCGGGCCCGGGCAGGCCGCGCTGCGCGGTCCACTCGTAGGCGAAGTTCGGTGCGGCGGTCACCACCCGGCCCTGCCGCGACCCGGCGGACAGGGCCTGGATCCAGCGCAGCGGCCTGCGGACGAACGCGGTCGGCGACATCAGCGTGGAGTGCCCGCCGTACACCGCGGGAAAGCCGATCATCGACAGGCCCATGTCGTGGTAGAGCGGTAACCAGCTGACGCCGTGGGTGTTCCGGTCCAGCAGGTCGATCGAGAGGATCATCTGCACCAGGTTGGTGCCGACCGCCCGGTGGGTGATCTCCACGCCGACAGGCGGGCGCGTCGATCCCGACGTGTACTGCAAATGCGAGACGCGGTCGATATCCAGCTCGACCGGAACGAACCGCTCCCCCGCCGCGTCGGGAATCTCGTCGATCACGATCAGGTGCGGCCGCCGCAGCTCCGGCAGGCCGGCGAGGAACCCCTCGACGGCGCCCTTGGCGGCCGCCGTGGTGAGCACGGCCGCGGGCTGGGAGTCGCGCAGCGCGGTCTCCAGCCGCTCGGCGTGGCCCGGCAACTCCGGGGCGAACAACGGCACCGCGATGGTCCCGGCCTTTATCGCCGCGTAGAAGCCGGCGACGTAGTCGATGCCCTGGGGCGCCAGGATCGCCACCCGGTCCCCGTCACCGGCGAACTGCTGCACCTGCGCGCCGACGGCCTGCAGCCGGACCCCGAATTGGGCCCAGGTGACTTCGACGGCATGCCCCTCGGAGCGGGCGTAGTCCAGGTAGCGATACGCCACGGCGTCGCCGACGTTGGCGACGTTGCGCTCGATGAGGGAGATCAGCGTGGTGCCCGGCGGCAGCGCGATGCCGCCGTCGGCGTCCAGGCAGTCCTCTATCAGTAGCAAGCCTTTTGGAGCCGCGGCGTCGTGTCGGGGACCGCAATCCATACGCGCAGTCTAAGTGGCCCGCGGTGCCGCGACCCGCCTACCGTGCGTGCGGCCGACGGCCGAACAGGGCCAGGAGCTGGTCACTTGGCGTCGCGGCCGCCGGCGGCGGCAGCGGCTCGGCGAACACCCGGCCGGCCAGCCCGGCCGCGGCCAGCGGTGGTGAAACCCACAGCAGGGCCGACGCGACGTCCGGCGGGACGGGCCGATCGGTCCCGCTCGCCTGGGCGATGTCCCACGCGTGCAGCACCATCTCGAGCGCCCCGACGGAGACGACGACGCCGGACGGGAGGGAGTGGCCCCGGACCTCGCACCGGCGGCCCGGCGCCCCGGCGGCGAGCAGAAAGTCGACGGCGGCGGTCCGCACCGCGGCCACCGGATCGCCGCCGGGCCGCGCGCCGGGTGTGCGACCGGCGCCGCCGAGCACGTCGGTGACGTCGGCCAGCGAGGCGCGGACATGCCGCAGCAGGCGGCGCAGATCCCAGCCCGCGCAGGGCGTCGGCGCCGCCAGGTCGGCTCCACGAACCAGAAGCAGGCTGCCGAACAGGTACCGGGCGGCCTCGCCCAGGACGGCGTCAGGCACGGCCGGTGAGCGTCTCCGGCAGCCCGAACGTCGCCACCACCACCGGGTCGTTGAACGCGACGATGCGCGCGATGCGGCCACCGCTCAGCGACAACACGTCCAGTCCGTGGGCGTGCCACGAACCGTCCGGCGCGCGCTGGTACATCGCGAACGCCGGCGCGCCGTTGGCGCGGGTGGGCACCAGCCGCCACCGGTCCGGGGTGTGCAGCACGACCCGGGCCAGGAATCCGCACACCGCATCACGTCCGGTGAACCACGTTGGGATGGGCGGCATTTCGAGCTCGACGTCGGTGCGCAGCAGCCGCGCGAGTTCGTCGACGTCGGCGCGCTCGAAGGCCGACATGTAGCGGTCGAGCACGTCGCGGGTCTCGAGCTCGGCGGGCTCACCGAGCTCTTCCAGCCTCGGGGCGGCCTCGGCCAAACGCGCGCGGGCGCGTTGCAGGGCGCTGTTGACGGCCGCGGTGGACGTCTCCAGGATCTCGGCGACTTCGCCGGCCTGCCAACCCAGTACGTCGCGCAGGACCAGGACCGCGCGCTGCAGCGACGACAGATGCTGCAGGGCGGCCACGAACGCCAGGCGGACGCTGCTGCGCACCGACACGACCACGGCCGGGTCGTCGGTGGCGCCGTAGAGCAGGCTGTCCGGGGCGGGCCGCAGCCACGGGATGTCGGATTGTGCCGGGGCCAGCGCGGCCTCGGCGCTGCCGGCCGCGGCGCTCAGCCCGGAGGGCATCGGCCGCCGCCTGCGCGCCTGCACCGAGTTCAGGTAGGTGTTCGTCGCAATCTTGTAGAGCCACAACCGCACTGAGGAACGACCCTCGAACTTCGCGTAGGACTGCCACGCCCGCAGGTAGGTGTCCTGCACCAGGTCCTCGGACTCGTCGACGGAGCCCAGCATGCGATAGCAGTACGCCCGCAGCTCGGGCCGATACCGCTCGGCGACGTGCGCGAAGTCGTCACTGCTGGCGACCGGCATGGCCCCAGCCTTTCACGACTCGCGGCTGGGCGGTCGCGGATCGTTGGGGTCGCGCTCCCCCGCCTCGGGGTCGTCCCACCATTGCGCCGGCGCGGTGTCGGGTGCAAAGCCGTACGCGTCGTGCCAGTTCCACCACGCGTACGCGGGGGTCTGCGGGTAGCCCTCCGGGGAGTCCTCCCAATCCTCTTGGCGGCCAAGGGCGGTCATGTCCAGGTAGCTCCACGTGGTGCCCAGCGCCTCGTCGCCGCGGTTGTTGATGAAGTAGGTGCGGAAGATCCGGTCGCCGTCGCGGATGAACGCGTTGGTGCCGTGCCACTCGTCGACGCCGAAGTCGCGGTCGAAGTCGTCGGTGATCGTGAACCACGGCATCCGCCAGCCCATGCGGGCCTTGACCCGCGCGATGTCGGGCTGCGAGGCGCGGGAGGCGAACACCAGGGTGGTGTCGCGGGCGTTCAGGTGTGCCAGGTTGCCGATGTGGTCGGCGATCATCGAGCAGCCGCGGCAGGCGTGGTCGGGCCAGCCGTCCACCCCGGGTTCGAGGAACGCCCGGTAGACGATCAGCTGGCGCCGGCCGTGAAACAGGTCGAGCAGGCCGACCCCGCCGCCGGGCCCGTCGAAGCGGTACGGCTTGTCCACCGCCAGCCAGGGCATGCGCCGGCGGCGGGCGGCCAGGGCGTCGCGCGCCCGGACCACCTCCTTTTCCTCGATCAACAGCCGCTGGCGCGCGGCCTCCCATTCCCGGCCCGAGACGATCGGGGGCGTGTGCGTGGTCATGTTCACCCTTTCGGTTGTGGGGTAACGGTTTTCGGTTCAGGCGATCTGTTGCAGACCCGACGCGGTCAGCAGGTAGCCGGGCGCGGCGCCGGTCGCGTCGGACTTGATCAGTTCCACGACGGCCGCGCCGGCCGCCTCCGGGGTGAGCGGTTGGCCGAGCTGCTTGACGTAGTCCTCCTCGGACAGGCCGCCACGGGCCGCGTAGGCGCGCACGGCGGGCAGGCCGAGTTCGGTCAGCGGGGTGATCCGCGGCATCAGGGCGGTGAAGGTGATGCCCAACCCGGCGCGGTCCGCCTCCTCCTGGGCGTAGCCGGTGATGAAGCGCTGGGTGGCCTTGGCGCCGGCGTACCCGCCGCTGAGCGGTGACCCGGCCAGCGCGGCGCCGCTGCTGACCACCACCACCCTGCTGCCCGGCCGCAGCGGCTTGAGCAGGGCCTCGCGCAGCCAGTGGAAGGCGATGCGCACATCGGTGTTCCAGTTGACCGAGAACGACTCCCAGGTGTGGTGCTGCAGGGGCCGCAACAGCGGGCTCGCCCCGGCCACGAGAACCAGGACCTGCGGATCATGTTGGTCCACAAGGCCGCCCGGCACCGAGGGGTCGGCCGCGTCGGCGACGACGGCATGAACCCGGCCGGCGCCGCCCGCCGGCGCGGGAAACGTGGTGGCGCTGCGGGACACGGCGATCACCGCGGCACCGGCGTCGCACATGGCGGTCGCGATGCCCCTGCCCAGACCCCGGCTGGCGCCCACGACGAGTGCGGTCTTTCCGTCGAGGTTGTTCATCTTGTCCCCTTCACTGAAAAAGCCCCGCGCCGAGGGGCGAGGGGCTCGAGTTCGATTGACCTACATATAGAGACAAGTTTCGTCGCCGAAACTCATCGCGGTAGGGTACGCGAATGTCGGGTCGCAAGTTCACCTTCGAAATCAACCGCACCAGCAGCGCGGACGCGGCGACATTGTTCCGGCTGGTGGCCGACGGCGCCAACTGGTCGAAGTGGGCCAAGCCGATCGTCCTGCAGTCGAGTTGGGCGCGCCAGGGCGATCCCGCGCCCGGCGGGGTCGGGGCCGTCCGCAGGATCGGCGTGTGGCCGATGCTGGTGCAGGAGGAAACCACCGCGTACGAGCAGGACCGCCGCCACGCCTACAAGCTGGTCGGCCCGAGCCCGGCGAAGGACTACGTCGGCGAGGTGATCCTCACCCCGAACGCGGCCGGCGGCACCGACATCCGCTGGACCGGTGCGTTCGTCGAAGGCGTGCGCGGGACGGGCCCGGCGGTGCGCGCGGCGATGGGCGGGGCGGTCCGGTTCTTCGCGGGCCGGCTGGTGAAGGCGGCCGAGCGCGAGTCGATTGGTTGAGGCGCGTTGGCGCCCAAGGCTTTTCGGAGACGCGTAACGGCCGCGTCATGCGGCCGCCACGCTTGGAGACAAATCTAGGGGTTGTTGGCCTGCTGCTCGTCCAGCTGGGCCTGCTGCATGCCCTGTTCGAATTGCTGCTCGGCCTGCTCGTTTTGCTGCTCGGCCTGCTGCATGGACTGCTGCATCTGCTGCTGGGCCAGCTGTTGCTGAAGTTGGGCCTGATCGTCGCTGTCGTCGGCGGCCGCGGATCCCGACCCGAGCGCGACGATAGCGAATGCGGTGGCCGCGGCGAACGCGAGCCGCAGGAGGTGTGATCGCCGGTCGGCGGTAGGGGTGCTCATCCCTCAGGTATGCGCCCCGTCGCTAGCTGCAGGCTGAGAAGCGCCTGTCGGACGGATATGAAGCTATTTCGAACCGATCTCGTCCTGATACTTCTTAGTCATGTGCTCGACGGCCTGCAGCTGGCTCTGGGCGAGGCCCTCGCGCACCTGGCCGGCGCGCGCGGCGGCGTCCAGCGTCGGCTGCGCCTGGCCCTGGAAGTGCGGGATCACCTCGGCGGCGAACAGTTCGGCCGACCGTTTGGTGGCCGCCGGGTTGGCCCATTCGTGGCCCATCTGCAAAAAGCAGCCGAATCCGCCGGACTGATCCCACAGCCGCTGCACCTGGGCCCGCGCCCGCTCCGGCGTGCCGATGACCCCGGCCCCGTTCTCGTTGATGATGTCGATCATCTCGTCGAGTTGCTCACCGGGCATGGTCATCTGGGGGAAGGCGGCCACCTTCTGGAAGTAGTTGAACCACGACTCGATGCCGAATTTCACGTCGGCGCGGGCCTGCTCGTCGGTCTCGGCGATGTGCATCGGCCCGACCAGGCTCCAGTTCCTGCGGTCGACCTGCGTGCCGAAGGCCGCCGCGCGCTCTTCGACGATCCCCCAGTGATACGACAGCGCGTCGAAGCCCTCGACCGTCAGCGTCGCCCCGATGGAAAGCAGGCCGATGCCGTGCTTGCCCGCCAGCCGGGCGCCGGTCGGCGAGGCGACCGCGGCCACCGCCAGGGGGATCCCGCCCTCGGAGTACGGGGCGAGCTGCAACTTGGCGTCGAACAACTGATGCGTGGCGGTCTTGGCGCTCACCGTCTCCCCCGCCAGCAAGCGGACGACGATGTCGAGGTTGGTCTCCAACAGCTCGCGCGTGTCGGTGGGGTTGAGCCCGATCATCGACGAGTCCGTGGGCAGCGAGCCCGGGCCCATCCCGCCGATCACCCGGCCGTGGGTGAGGTGATCCAGCAGCATCAGCCGGTCGGCGACCCACAGTGGGTTGTGATACGCGAGCGAGATGACGCCGGTGCCGAACCGGATCCGCTTGGCGCGTTCGGCGGCGGCGGCGATGAAGACCTCCGGGGAACTGATGATCTCGCTGCCCGCGGAGTGATGCTCGCCCAACCACACTTCGTCGAAGCCGACGGCATCGAGATGTTCGATGAACTCGAGATCACGCTGCAGGGCGAGCGTGGGATTCGTACCCGCTCGGTGGAACGGGGCGATGAAATATCCAAACCTGAGCCTGGCCATGGGAGTCCCCTTGCAGTCGAGTTGCGGAGAACCATAACTCAACCCGCCGCGCCGTCAGGCCGGAAGGGAATAGTCCGGGCACCGCTCAGCCGGTGGGGCCCAGATGCACTCGGCCCCACCGGCTACGGAGCAAGCTCAATCGATACTCAGCGATTTAGGGGTAGCCGCCGCAGAGGTTGCCGACGCAACCACCGCCGCCGCCCGGTCCACCCCCGCCGCCACCGACGCCGGGGATGCTGCCGCCCCCTCCGCCGGGACCGCCGCCCCCGGTCGGGCCACCCGGGACGCCGCCACCGCCGCCACCGGGACCGCCGCCGCCCGTCGGGCCGCCGGGCACGCCGCCGCCCCCGCCACCGGGACCGCCACCGCCGGTCGGGCCGCCGGGAGCGGGCGACGGCGCGGGCGCCACGCTGGACGAAGGAGTGGTGGTGGTCGATGGAGTCGTGCTGCTGCTCGGTCCCTTATTGCCGCCGCCGCCGCACCCGACGGCTAACACGAGCATTGCCGCCCCGCCGAACAGCGCGACGGTATTCCTGGCTCCGGATCTCATTGCCAATCCCCACTTTCACTCGCACCCACTCTTGACGCGGACCACTTCTCCGTACCCCGGCTTGCGGCGCCGCAAACGGGCCGGCACGCGCTGGGTGCCGACGGAGCCCGGCCATTTCGGGAGCAAATATGCGTCCGCGTCATTTATGTAATGGTTGACATTGGCCACCTGAAGTCCGCGATATCGCGCGCCGTGTCAACAAATTGTACAAACGGGCATAGCGTTTATCAAGATCATATAACCGTAAGATAACGATCTGATAACTTGTGTCAGCTGCCACGACAAACGCGGCGTAGCTTGTACGCTACTAATGCACGAACTGGCCCGGCCGAAGCTCGGCCACTGCTATATCTTCGCGCGTTTTATTGGTCGCAGATTCCCGAGAAGGGTCGAGGAAATGAGCTTTTTAGTGCTGCCGCCGGAGATCAATGCGGCCAACCTGTTCACGGGTGCGGGATCGGCGCCGATGCTAGCGGCGGCGACGGCCTGGGATGGCCTGGCCGCCGAACTGGCCGCGGCGGGCGCCGCCTTCAACGGGATCACGTCCGACCTCGCGGGCGGACCGTGGCAAGGCGCGTCGTCGGCGGCGATGGTGGCCGCGGCCGCTCCGCACGTGGGCTGGCTCAGCGCGGTCGCGGGCGAGGCCGAGCAGGCGGCCACGCAGGTCCGCGCGGTGGTGAGTGGCTTCGAGTCGGCACAGGCGGCGATGGTGCAACCAATTCTCGTGGCGGCCAACCGTTCTCGGCTGATATCGCTGGTCATCTCGAATCTGTTCGGGCAGAATGCCCACGCGATCGCGGCCGCCGAGGGCGAATACGAGCAGATGTGGGCCCAGGCCGTGTCCACAATGTCCACCTACTACTCGGGGGCTTCGGCCGCCGTCACGGCGCTCACCCCGTTTTCCCGCCCGGCCGGCGCCGCCGCCGCGCCAGCGCCGACGAAGACGACCACGCTGAATGCCGGCCTCGCCAACGTCGGCGGCGGCAACGTGGGCAACGCGAACGTCGGCGCCGGCAACCTGGGCGGCGGGAACCTGGGCAACTCCAACGTCGGCTTCGGCAACTCCGGCAACTCCAACGTCGGCTTGTCAAACCTGGGCGCCAACAACGTCGGCTTCGGCAACGCGGGCGCCGGCAACGTCGGCTTCGGCAACGCGGGCAACACCAACGTGGGCATCGCCAACGCCGGCAACAACAACATCGGCATCGGGTTGACCGGCAACAACCAGATCGGCGTCGGCAACACCTACGTCGTCCTCGGCCCCAACGGCGTCAGCCAGTTCAGCATCGGCGGGCTGAACTCGGGCAGCGGCAACCTCGGCCTGTTCAACTCGGGAACCGGAAACGTGGGCTTCTTCAACTCCGGCACCGGAAACTTCGGCATCGGGAACTCGGGCAGCTACAACACCGGCATCGGCAACTCGGGGGTGGCGAACACGGGGCTCTTCCACGCGGGGTCGTTCAACACGGGCATGTTGGATGCCGGCCTGGCCAACACCGGCAACCTCAACGCCGGTAACTTCAACACCGGCAACTACAACCCCGGCACCTCCAACACCGGCAGCTTCAACACGGGCAGCGCCAACACCGGCTTCTTCAACACCGGCAACACCAACACGGGCGCCTTCAACATCGGCAACATGAACAACGGCCTCTTCAATGGCGGCCAAGCGAATACCGGCGTCGGTTACCAGGGCGTCGGACAGGGCAGCCTCCACATCGGCATCACCACGCCCGACCTCACGCTGCCGCCGCTCGACATACCCGGTATCTCCATCCCGGCCTTCAGCCTGCCGACGATCAGCCTCCCGCCGATCACGATTCCGCCGTTGACGTCGCCACCCGACGTGACGGTGGGCGCCTTCAGCCTGCCGCAGATC
>NZ_JCALCJ010000012.1:0-136538 GCF_059812295.1 Mycobacterium sp. NGS63 | reverse complement strand
ACCTCGGCTTCGATTGTGAAGTGCGGGTGGGAAATCCGCCGGAATTCCGCCCTGCGCTCACAATCGAAGCCCTGCGTTCACACCCAACCGGCGCCTAGGCGCCCGGCGACAACCGGACCGCCGCCAGGTGCAGCCGGTCGACCGCCTCGGCGAACTCGTCGCGGGTCGGTATCCGCGAGTCGCGGAACTTCAGCCCGATCATGCGCTGCGCGCGCTGCACCCCGTAGGACTCCGCGCATCGGTGGAACAGGTCGGACACCACGGCGCGGTCACGGATGAGCTCGCCACGCATCGCCGTCACCGTGCCGTCGTAAACCACCTGGGCCGGAGCGCCGTTGCGGAAGTTTTGCTTCCATGGGGCGCCGGTCAGCGCATAGAGCTGCCCGTCGATCACGTGGGCGCTCACCGGAATCGAGTACGCCTTCCCGGACTTGCGCCCGGTGAACCGCAACACCATCAGCTGCTTGCGTGCGGGGCCGGCAAGCGGAGTGCGCAGCAGGAAACCGAGCACGGGGTTGACCAGGCGCAGTAGTGCGGACGGGGGGTGCCCGACGTCTATCGCATGCTCTGCCATGCCAATCACCGTACGGCCGACGGGCGCCGCGGCATAGCGATTCCCCGCGGCGCCCGAAGGCCGTCGCCGGTCAGGGGGTGATGGTGGTCTGGTCGTCGATGATGTTGGTGGCGTCCAGCAACGGGCCCTCATCGCTTTGCAGCGCGTCGGCGTTGAGCTGGAGCACGAACACCGCGCCCTGGCTGGGGATCACCACCGTCTTCTGCGCGACGGCCCGCGTCTTGCCGTCCTTCCGGTAGGTGCCCTTGAGCTGCCAGGCCGCGAATCCGTTGAGTGTGGACGCCCGGCCGTTGCCGGTGCCCTGATAGCCGGGCAGGCCCAACAACTCATTGGGCGCGTACTGAATGATCTTGTCCGGGTCGACATCTCCGGTCAGTTTCGAGTAGAGCGCAGAGATGGTCGGCGGGTCGGCGGGAGTCGCCGGCTGCGCCAAGACGATGCCGCCGTACGAGGTGCCGGCGTCCTGGTTGATCCGCCAACCGGACGGCACCGGCAGGTCGACGTTGGGTGCGGGATCGCCGTGGTGGATCGGGGTCTCGGCGATGTGGTTGTCACGGACGTAGTCGGCGATCGTCGGGCCGACCTGCGCGGCCGGGGTCGAGCTGGTGGCCGCCGTCGTCGATGTGGAGGTCGACTTGGAGGTGGATGTCGATGTGGATGGCGACGACTTGTTGTCCGAGCCGCACGCCATAAGCGTCAGACTCAGCGCCACGGTAATGGTTGCTGCAGTCAAGTGTTTCATCGATCAAGTCTCCCGAAAATTGGGCCGGTACCAGCGCCAGCCACGCGGAATGAGACTAACCGAAGTCGGCGCAAAAAGTTGCTGGAGGAACTGGCGAACTCTCGGCTGACCTCAAGACGGCCAGAAATCCCTCGCGATGAGGCGGTCATGCAGTAAGAGACACCTATGCGGTCACGTGCCCGTTCCAGGGCCCTTGTCGCGGTGGTCGCCGCGTCGGCCGTCTTCATGGCGTTCGTCGCGGCGGCGCCGCGGTTCGCCTACGACGGTGAGCCGCAGTTCGTCGCCGATCCCGTCGACCACGTCGACACGCTGATCGGCACCGGGACGGGCGGTGAAACGGTGGGGGAGATCAACAACTTTCCCGGCGCTTCCGTGCCGTTCGGCATGGTGCAGTACTCACCGGACACCGTCGGCAACTACGCGGGCTACAACTACGACAACTCGCACTCGACCGGGTTCAGCATGACCCACGCCTCGGTGGGCTGCGCCGCGTTCGGCGACATCTCGATGCTGCCGACCACCACCGGGATCGGCGCGCAGCCGTGGAACGCCTGGGAACGCATCGCCCACGACGACACCGAGCAGGGCATGCCCGGCTACTACCGGGTGCGGTTCCCCCGAACCGGGGTGACCGCGGAGCTCAGCGCCACCACCCGCACCGGGGTCGGCCGGTTCCGGTATCCGCGCAACGGGCGCCCCGCCCTGTTCCATGTGCGTTCCGGCGCGTCGCTGGCGGGAAATTCGCGGGCGACCATCCAGATCGGTGAGGACAACACCACGATCACCGGTTGGGCGACCAGCGGCGGGTTTTGCGGAAAGAGGAACACCTACACGGTGTATTTCGCCATGAAGTTCAGCCAGCCGTTCACCTCCTACGGCACCTGGGACGGCTATGCCGTCTACCCCGGCGCACGCGGCGCGGCGTCGCCCTACAGCGGGGGATACGTCGAATTTCCGGCCGGCTCGGTGCTCGAGGTGCGCACGGCGATCTCCTATGTCGGTATCGACGGGGCGCGCGCGAACCTGGCCGCCGAGGGCGGGGGCAGCTTCGATGCCGTGCGCGCCGCCGCGCTATCCGAGTGGAACTCGACGCTGTCGTGCATCGCGGTGGCGGGCAGGAACGTCGGTGACATCGACACCTTTTACACCTCGCTGTACCGAACGCTGCTGAACCCCAACACCTTCAACGACGCCGACGGGCGCTACATCGGATTCGACGGCCTCATCCACACGGTGGAGCCCGGCCGCACCCAGTACGCGAACTTCTCCGACTGGGACACCTATCGCGGCGTGGCGGCCCTGCAGGGGCTGCTCTTCCCCAAGCAAGCGGGCGACATGGCCCAATCGCTCGTCAACGACGCCGAACAGAGCGGGTCGTTTCCCCGTTGGGCGCTGGCGAATTCGGCGACCGGGGAGATGAGCGGAGACAACGTGGTGCCGCTCATCGCGAATCTCTATGCCTACGGCGCCACGGACTTCGACGCCCGCAAGGCGTTGCGCTACATGGTCAACGCGGCGACGCAAGGCGGTGTCGGCCTGGGCGGCTACGTGGAACGGCCGGGCATCGCCACTTACCTGGCACTGGGCTACGCGCCGCACACGCTGGAATTCGGCAACGACGGCTGGATCCCCGATGCGTCGATCACGCTCGAATGGTCGGTGGACGACTTCGCGATATCCCGATTCGCCGAAGCGCTGGGCGACACGGCGACCGCGGCCGAATTCCAGGTCCGATCGCAGTATTGGCAGAATCTGTTCAACCCCAGCACCCGGTACATCTCGCCCCGCGGCGCGATGGGCTTCTTTCGCGACGGCCCCGGATTCTTCGACAACCCGTCGACTTTCGGGCAGGACGGATACGAGGAGGGCAACGCCGAGCAGTACGTGTGGTGGGTGCCGCACAACGTCGCGGGCCTGGTGACCGCCCTTGGCGGCCGCACCGCGGTGGCCGAGCGGCTCGACCGGTTCACCCAGCAGCTCAACGTGGGCCCCAACGAGCCCTACCTGTGGGCCGGTAACGAGCCGGGCTTCGGGGTGCCCTGGCTGTACAACTACATCGGTCAACCGTGGAAGACCCAGCTCACGGTCGACCGGGTGCGCGGGCTGTTCGGCCCGGCGCCCGACGGTGAGCCGGGCAACGACGACCTCGGCGCGCTGTCCAGCTGGTACGTGTGGGCGGCGCTGGGCCTGTATCCGAGCACGCCGGGCACGCCGATCCTCTCGGTGAGCACGCCGCTGTTCGATCGGGCCGTAATCGCCCTTCCGCAAGGGAAATTCCTGCGAACCTTCGCCGCCGGCGCGTCGGGACCACACCACCTCAAGTACATCAGCGGCCTGGCCGTCGACGGCCGGGATACCGATCGGACCTGGCTCCCGGAGTCGACCGTCCGCACCGGCGGCGAGCTCCGGTTCGCCCTCGCCGCCTACCCGGACAAGACCTGGGGAACCGCCGAGTCCGCCGCGCCGCCGTCGTTCGGTGCGGGAAGTTCGGCGTTGACCGTCAACATCTCCCGTCCCGTCGTCACGATCGCGCCCGGGCACACCGCAACCGTGAAACTTCAGGCGCAACGGATGATCGACGGCGTCGGCGGCTACCGCATCACCGGAACATCCACCGACGGCGGCATCAGCGCGGCGTCGGCGTCCGGGCAGTTCGGCGCCGACGGGTCGGCAACCACCGACATCGCGATCACGGTGGCGCAGTCGGCGCCCGAGGGGTACTACGTGGTGTTCCTGACCACCGCGGCCGGCGAAAGCGTCAGGAAGTCAATCGTTTTTGTCGATGCTCAGCGCGCGCCGGACGAACCCTGACCCTCAGATCATCTCGTTGGCCGTCAGCCACCGCATCACCGGCCAGCCGGCGAAGACGGGGAGCCAGCAGGTGAGCACGCGATACAGCAGCACCGACGGCACGCCGGTGGCGGCGGGGATGCCGAAGGCGGCCAGACCACCGATCAGCGCCGCCTCGACGGCGCCGACACCGCCGGGCGTCGGGGCCGCCGAGGCCAGGGTCCCGCCGACCATCGTCACCACGGTGCACGTGACGAATGTCGCGCCGCCGCCGAAAGCTTCGACGCTGGCCCACAGCGCCAGCGCGGCGCCGAGAGTCGTTCCGGCACAACCGAGTACTATCAGGCCCAGCCGCCTCGGTTCGCGGGCGAGCTCGACCAGGTCGCCGGCCACCTCCTTGAGCCTCGGGCGCACGTCGGTGGCCAGCCAGCGCCGCAGCTGCGGCACGAACAGAAACGTGCCGACGATGCCCAGCGCCACACCCGCGATCAGGTACAGCACGGTGGCGTTCGGGACGTAGTGCGACAGGTCCATCGACGCGCCGGCCACCGTGCTGAACAGGATCAGCAATGCCAAGTGGGCGATCACCTGCACCGACTGCTGTATCGCCACGGCCGCGGTCGCCCGCAGCGCCGGCATTCCCGCCTTTTGCAGGTAACGGGTGCTGAGCGCGAGGCCACCGACACCGGCCGGGGTGGTGGTGGCGGCAAAGGTGTTGGCCACCTGGGCGATTGACAGCTTCCAGAAGTTGACCGACCGGTCGGCACAGGCCCACAGCGCCGCCGCCGCCCCGACATAGGTGAGTGCGGACACGGCGAGGCCCAGCAGCGCCCACCACCAATTCGCGGTCCTCAACTGGGTGAAGAACGTCGGCACGGTGCTGATGAACGGGTACGCGACGTAGACCAGCGCGACGA
Organism: Mycobacterium sp. NGS63; assembly: GCF_059812295.1. Taxonomy (NCBI): domain Bacteria; kingdom Bacillati; phylum Actinomycetota; class Actinomycetes; order Mycobacteriales; family Mycobacteriaceae; genus Mycobacterium; species Mycobacterium sp. NGS63. The sequence continues at coordinate 131,515 of NZ_JCALCJ010000012.1, read as the reverse complement.
GCAGGACCAGTTGGATGACCTGCCTGCGGGTGAACCGGGTGATCGTTTCGGTTTTGATCTGATCGGCACCGGTTTGCCGCTTGACCTCGGCGCGCGCGCCGGAGATCACCGCGCCGGCGTCGTCGATCGATCGCCGGACCTGTTTCGGCACAGCGGTTTTCGTGAGGCGACGCGACGCGGTGAGAACGGTGTCTTGGCCGAAGGCGTCGATGGCCGCGCCGACCGCGGACTTGGCATCGTACAGCGCCGACGTGGTGACCAGAAGCTGGGCGATGTCGGATTGGAGTTGCGTCTCGGTGGCCCCGTACTCGGCGCTGCCGAACCCGCCGAACTTCACCGTGCCGTCGTCGACGGTGATCTCGCTGGCGCGCAGATCACCGTGGGAGATCTGGTGGTCGTTGAGGGTACGCAGCGAAACCCATGCCCGGTCGACCGGGGTGGTCTTCGCGCATTGTTCGATCGGGGTCCCGCGAATGGGCCTGTGCGCGTACAACATCCATCCCCGGTCGAGGCTGGCGACCGCGACGGTCGACGTGTTGGCCAGGCCGACGTCGCCGATGGCGATGGCCATCAGCGCGCGATGCTCGACGGCGCGGCGCATCGACGTGACCAGGGGCGCGGTCTCCCTGGCCCGCAGTCGGAGCTTGCGCCACAGCTGCAGCAGCGCGCCGCCGCTGCGCTGGTGCGGGCCGTACAGCTCGATGAGGGCCGAGCCGGCGTCCCGGTCGGCGCCCCCGCAGGCGGCGGAGAGGACGAGCGGCCCGCGGGCGGCGGGCCGCACCACGCGGAGCTCGGAGACCATGCATCCGCGTTTGGCCAGCGCGCGCACCGTCCCGTCCAGCGGTACCTCGAGGGCGGGGGTGCCGACGACCAGGACGACGAGCGCGCCCACGAACCATCCGACCGCCAGGCCGAGCAGGGAACGGGCCGGGACGATCGCGCTGACGAACAGGTGGATCGGCACGAAGGCCAGCAGCAGCGCCCACCACCAGTGCCGCCAGCGCGCGGGCAGCCAGGGACCCGACACGGTCAGGACGGCGGCGAGCAGTGCGATCCAGCGGGGGTCGTCCAGGATCTGGGCCAGCACGGTTTGCGGGCGGTCCGTGAGGTCGAAATGCCAGCGCGGTGCCGAGATGCCGTTGCCGCCGATCGAGAGCGCCAGGATAGCGATGACGCCCGCGGCCGCGTAGGCGCCGAGCATCTTCCATTGCCGGGCGGCGATCAGGCCGATGAGGATCGCGAAGGGCAGCGCCAGGATGGCGATGCCGTACACCAGGTAGACGAGGTCGGACTGGGTTGGCGTCAGCACCCCGACGATCTCCGAGATGGATCGCTCCAGCGCCACCCACTGCGGGCGGGTGATCAGCGAACCGGCGATCACGATCGCGAAGAACACCGCCGACGCCGCCAGCCGCAGGATGTCGTTGGTCCGCCGGGTCAACGGTTGCAGCAGGTCGCCCGAAACGCTGACGTCGCGCCCGTCAACCCGCATGACCCAGATCCTTTGCTGAGGCGTTCGCTTCATCGTTGTCCGCCGACAACATAACCGGATACCCCCGGGCAGGGCGCGTACGGTCGACTGAGTAATACGTAGTTGTGCTAGCCGAATCGGAGGGCGCGAGCGTGGCGAGGACGGACGACGACACCTGGGAGATCACCGAGAGCGTGGGCGCGACGGCGCTGGGCGTGGCGGCGGCCCGGGCCGCGGAAACCGAGAGCGAAAACCCGCTGATCAGCGACCCGTTCGCGCGGGTGTTTCTCGACGCCGCGGGCGAGGGCATGTGGAGCTGGTTCGCGGCCCCCAACCTGCCCGCCGAGATCGTCGAGGCCGAACCCGACCTGCTGCCGCGGATGCGGGGGATGGTCGATTACATGGCCGCGCGCACGTCGTTCTTCGACCAGTTCTTCCTGGATGCGGCCCGCGCCGGGGCGACCCAGGCGGTGATTTTGGCGGCCGGCCTGGACTCGCGGGCGTGGCGGCTGCCCTGGCCCGACGGCACGACGGTGTACGAACTCGACCAGCCGCGGGTGCTGGAATTCAAGTCCGCGACGTTGCGGGAAAACGGCGCCCGGCCGACGTGCCACCTGGTGCCCGTCCCGGTCGATCTGCGCCACGACTGGCCGGCGGCGTTGCGGCAGGCCGGTTTTGACGACTCGGCACCCAGCGCGTGGTCGGTCGAGGGCTTGCTGCCGTTCTTGCCGGCGGCGGCGCACGAGTTGCTGTTCGAGCGCGTTCACGCCCTCGGCGCCGCCGGGAGCCGGATCGCGGTGGAGGCGCCCGGCCCCGACTTCCTCGACGAGGCCGCCGTCGCGAGGCGGCGCGCGAACATGCACCGGATCCGCGACCTGATGGCCAAGCTGCAGCCCGACCGCGACCTCCCCGAGGTCCAGGACCTTTGGTACTTCGAGGAGCGCGAGGACGTCGGCGACTGGTTGCGCCGGCACGGCTGGGATGTGACGGTGACGCCCGCGGAGGAGCTGATGGCCAGCTATGGCCGCAGACCGCCGCAAGACATCGAAGACGCCGCCCCGACGACACTTTTCGTGGCCGGCGGGAAGGAGTGACCGTGGCCCGTACCGACAACGACACGTGGGAGATCACCGAAAGCGTGGGGGCGACGGCGTTGGGCGTGGCCTCGGCCCGTGCCGCCGAGACCCGCAGCGACAACCCGTTGATCGAGGACCCGTTCGCGCAGGTTTTCCTGGACGCCGTGGGGGACGGCGTGTGGAACTGGCACTCCGCGACCCCGCTGCCGCCGGAGATCGTCGAGGCCGAACCCCATCTGCCGCTGCAGATGCAGTCGATGGTCGGCTACATGGCCTCGCGGACAGCATTTTTCGACCAGTTCTTCCTCGACGCCACCCGTGCCGGGATTCGCCAGGTGGTGATCCTGGCCGCGGGGCTGGATGCGCGGGCGTGGCGGCTGGCGTGGCCCGACGGCATCACGGTCTACGAGCTCGACCAACCCAAGGTGCTGGAGTTCAAGCTGTCGACGCTCGAAGAGCACGGCGCCGAGCCCGCGTGCCACCGGGTCGCCGTGCCGGTGGACCTGCGCCTGGACTGGCCGGAGTCGTTGCGGCAGGCCGGTTTTGACGTCAACGCACCCAGCGCCTGGTCGGCCGAGGGGCTGATGCCGTATCTGCCCGCCGCGGCCCAGGAGTTGCTGTTCGCCCGGGTGCAGGAGCTCACCGTGGCGGGCAGCCGGGTCGCCGTCGAGGCGCTGGGACCGAAGTTTCTCGACGAGCAGGCGCGCGCCAAGCGGCGCGAGCGGATGGATCGGATCCGCGCCCTGGTGGCCAAGGTCGAGCCCGGCCGGGAGATTCCCCGCACCGATGAGCTGTGGTACTTCGAGGAACGCGAGGACGTCGGCGACTGGTTTCGCCGGCGCGGCTGGGACGTGACGGTGACGCCGACCGACGAGCTGATGGCCGGCTACGGCCGCAAGGCCCCGCGCGAGGTCGAGGACCAGATTCCGGGGAATCTGTTCGTCGTTGCACAGCGCACGTAGCCGCGCTGAGGGGTCAGAGGTGGCGGTCGACGTCCATGCGTTGGTGGAGGACGCGCACGACGTCGACTACCCCTTCGGGCGTCACCCGGTAGAACAGCGTGTGTGACCCGGCGGCGAGTTTTCGGTAGCCGGCGCGGATCTCGTCACAGGACGGGCCGATTCGCGGATTGGTCGCGGCTCGCTCGATCGCGTGTTGGAGTCCACGGAGGTACTGCTCCGCCTGGTCGGCCCCCCAACGATCCTGCGTGTAGTCCCAGATCTGTTCCAAATCCGCCCGGGCGGCGGGCGAGAGAATGTATCGGCTGCAAAGATTCGCGACACGCCGGTGGTCTGACCACTTGACTCACGTCACAGCAGCCACACTGGCCACATGGCGGTGCAGCCGGTACGCCGCTCGGTGCCCGAGAAGGTCTTCGAGCAGATCGCCACCGACGTCCTCAGCGGGCAGATGCGGCCCGGTGAGGCGCTGCCCAGCGAGCGCCGGCTGGCCGAGGCCTTCGGCGCGTCCCGGCCGGCCGTCCGCGAGGGGATCAAGCGGCTGTCGGCGGCCAGCCTGGTCGAGGTGCGCCACGGCGGCGTCACCACCGTGCGCGATTTCCGCCGCAGTGCCGGCCTGGACCTGCTGCCCCGGTTGCTGTTTCGCGACGGCGACCTCGATCCCGCCGTCTTCCGCAGCATCCTCGAGACCCGGCTGCGGATCGGCCCGAAGGTCGCCGAGCTGGCGGCCGAACGGCGGGAGCCGGGGCTGACCGCATCGCTCGACGCTTCCCTGCGCGCCCTCGAGGCCGACGACGACCCGGTCGAGTGGCATCGCGACACGCTCGCGTTCTGGGACCACGTGGTCGACGGCACAGGGTCGATCGTGTTCCGGTTGATGTACAACGCTTTTCGCGCCGCCTATGAGCCGGCGCTGATCGCCGTGGGCGCCGCGATGACCGCCGACGCCAAGCGCACCGACGCATACCGGAAGTTGGCGGGGGCGATTTGTGCGGGCGACCCCGTGGGGGCGAAGCAAGCCGCCCACGACGTGCTGGAACTCGCCAACATGACCCTGATCGCCGCGCTCGATCGCCGGGAGGGCCCGCGATGAGCAGCCCCGCCGTGATCACCACCTACCTCCGCGGTCAGATCCAGCCCGGGATCGACGCGATCGGCGGCTTCTTTCGCACCTGCGTGCTGGCCGGCAAGGCGTTGTTTCGGCGGCCCTTTCACTGGCGGGAGACGATCGAGCAGGGCTGGTTCATCACGAGCGTCTCCCTGCTGCCGACGCTGGCGGTCGCGATCCCGCTGACCGTGCTGATCATCTTCACGCTCAACATCCTGCTCGCGGAGTTCGGCGCCGCCGACATCTCCGGCGCGGGCGCGGCATTGGGAGCGGTCACCCAGCTGGGCCCGCTGACCACCGTGCTGGTGATCGCCGGCGCCGGATCGACGGCGATCTGCGCCGACCTGGGCGCCCGCACCATCCGCGAGGAGATCGACGCGCTGGAGGTGCTCGGCATCGACCCGATCCACCGACTGGTGGTGCCCCGCGTCGTCGCCGCGACCATCGTCGCCACGCTGCTCAACGGCGCGGTGATCACCATCGGCCTGGTCGGCGGGTTCGTGTTCGGCGTTTTCATCCAACACATTTCGGCCGGCGCCTATGTCGGCACGCTCACCCTGGTCACCGGATTGCCCGAGGTGGTCATCTCGGTGGTCAAGTCGGCCTCGTTCGGCACGATCGCGGGCCTGGTCGGCTGTTATCGCGGCCTGACCACCAAGGGCGGCCCGAAGGGCGTCGGCATCGCCGTCAACGAGACGCTGGTGTTGTGCGTGATCGCGCTGTTCGCCGTCAACGTGGTGCTGACCACGATCGGCGTGCGATTCGGGACGGGGCGCTGACATGTCGACCGGTACCGTACTGCGCGCCCGCTACCCGCGCACGGCCGCCGGTCTCGATCGCTACGGCGGCGGCGCGGCCCGAAGGCTATGGCAGGTGGGGCTTTTCGCCAGGTTCACCCGCATCGGCATCGGCGAGGTCGGGTGGGCGCTGCGCCGGTACCGCAGGGAGACGCTGCGGCTCATCGCCGAGATCGGCATGGGCACCGGTGCGATGGCCGTCGTGGGCGGGACGGTCGCGATCATCGGGTTCGTCACGCTGTCCGGTGGATCGCTCATCGCCATCCAGGGCTTCGCGTCGCTGGGCAACATCGGCGTCGAGGCGTTCACCGGATTCTTTGCCGCACTGGCCAACACACGCGTCGCCGCGCCCATCGTCGCCGGCGTCACGCTGGCCGCCACCGTCGGCGCCGGCGCCACCGCCCAGTTGGGCGCCATGCGGATCAGCGAGGAGATCGACGCGCTGGAAGTCATGGGCATCAAATCGATCTCGTTTCTGGTGTCCACCCGCATCCTGGGCGGGCTGGCGGTGATCGTGCCGCTGTACGCGCTGGCGCTCGACATGGCGTTCACCTCCGGCCAGGTCGTCACCACAGTGTTCTACGGCCAGTCGAACGGCACCTACGAGCACTACTTCCGCACCTTTCTGCGCCCCGAGGACGTGGGCTGGTCGGTGGTGGAGGTCGTCGTCATCGCGGTGGTGGTGATGATCACGCACTGCTACTACGGCTACACCGCCAGCGGCGGGCCGGTCGGCGTCGGCCAGGCCGTCGGCCGGTCGATGCGATTCTCGCTGGTCTCGGTGGTGGTGGTCGTCCTGTTGGCCCAGTTGGCGCTCTACGGCGTCGACCCGAACTTCAACCTCACGGTGTAGGCGGCCATGACGACGCCCCCGGTGACGCGAAACGACCGACGCGCGTGGGTCTACGTCGAGGGCGTGGTCCTGTTGTTGGTGTGCGGCCTGGTTCTGACGCTGGTGTACCGGCAGTTTCGGGGTGACTTCACGCCCAAGACGCAGCTGACGATGGTGGCGTCGCGGGCGGGCCTGGTGATGGAGCCGGGTTCGAAAGTCACCTACAACGGCGTGGAGATCGGCCGGGTGGCCGCCATCTCGGAGCTGGAGCGTGACGGCCGGCCGGCGGCCAAGCTGATGTTGGATGTCAATCCGCGCTACGTCCAACTGATTCCGGCCAATGTGGTGGCCAACATCGAGGCGGCCACCCTGTTCGGCAACAAGTATGTGTCGCTGACGTCGCCGGAAAATCCGGCAGCGCGGCGGATCTCGCCGCGCGACGTGATCGACGTGCGGTCGGTGACCACCGAATTCAACACGCTGTTCGAGACGGTCACCTCGCTGGCCGAGAAGGTCGATCCGATCGAGCTGAACGCGACGTTGTCCGCGCTGGCGCAGGCGCTGGACGGGCTGGGGGGCAAGTTCGGAAAGTCGCTCGTCAACGCGAACGAGATTCTGGCGCAGCTGAACCCGCGGATGCCCCAGATCCGCTACGACGTGCGACGGTTGGCGGACCTGGCCGACGTCTACAGCAAGGCGTCGCCGGATTTGTGGGACTTTCTGCGCAACGCGCTGACCACCGCGCGCACCCTGACCCGGCAACAGGGCGACCTGGACGCCGCGCTGCTGGCCGCGGTGGGCGTGGGCCGCACCGGCGAGGACCTCTTCACCCGGGCCGGTCCCTACTTGTCGCGCGGGGCCGCCGACCTGGTGCCCACCGCCGAACTGCTCGACACCTACAGCCCCGAGCTGTTCTGCATGATCCGCAACTTCAACGAAGCAGCGCCCAAGGTCGCCAATGCCGTTGGCGGCAACGGCTATTCGCTCGCGGGTGCCGGGACGGTGGCGGGATCGCCCAACCCGTATGTCTATCCGGACAACCTGCCGCGGGTGAACGCCCGCGGCGGTCCCGGTGGCCGGCCGGGTTGCTGGCAGACCATTACCCGCGAACTGTGGCCCGCGCCGTACCTGGTGATGGACACCGGCGCCAGCCTCGCGCCGTACAACCACCTGGAGCTCGGTCAGCCGATGTTCACCGAATACGTCTGGGGTCGCCAATACGGGGAGAACACGATCAACCCATGAAAACCACTGGCACTGCAGTCAAACTCGGCATCTTCTGGTCGGTGCTCCTGCTGTTCACCGTGATGATCGTGGTCGTGTTCGGTCAGGTGCGGTTCGACCGCACCACCGGGTATTCGGCGATGTTCGCCGACGTGAGCGGGCTGCGGGCCGGGCAGTTCGTCCGGGCGGCGGGGGTGGAGGTCGGCAAGGTCGCCAAGGTGACGTTGATCGACGGCGACAGGCGGGTGGTGGTGGACTTCGACGTCGATCGCTCGCTGTCGCTGGATGCGGCGACGACGGCGTCCATCCGCTACCTCAACCTGATCGGCGACCGCTACCTGGAGCTCAAGCGCGGCAACAGCGGTCGGCGGCTGCCCCCGGGCGGCACGATCCCGCTCGAACACACCCAGCCGGCGCTGGATCTCGACGCGCTGATCGGGGGATTCCGCCCGCTCTTCAAGGCGCTGGACCCCAACAAGGTCAACAGCATCGCGCAGTCGATCATCACGGTGTTCCAGGGGCAAGGCGCCACCATCAACGACATCCTCGACCAGACGGCCTCGCTGACCACCACGCTGGCCGGCCGCGACCAGGCGATCGGTGAGGTCATCACCAACCTGAACACGGTGCTGGCCACCGCGGTCAAGCATCAAAAGGAGTTCGACCGCACCGTCGACAACCTGGAGCTGTTGATCACCGGGCTGAAGAACCGGGCCGATCCGCTGGCCGCGGCGGTGGCACACCTCAGCAACGCCGCGGGAACCCTGGCCGACCTGCTGGCCGAGGACCGGCCACTGTTGCGCGGCACCGTCGGATACCTCGAGGGCGTCCAGCAACCGCTCATCGACGAGCTGCCATCCCTGGACGGCGTGCTGGCCAAGCTGCCCGAGGCCTACCGCATCATCGGTCGCGCGGGCGGCACCTACGGCGACTTCTTCAACTTCTACCTGTGCGATCTTTCGTTGAAAGTCAACGGATTACAGCCGGGCGGACCCGTGCGCACCATCAGGCTCTTCCAGCAGCCCACCGGGAGGTGCACGCCGCAATGAGAAGCCTGACCGAATTCAACCGCGGCCGCGTCGGGGTGATGGGCGCGGTGGTCACCGCGCTCGTCGTCGGGGTCGGCCAGAGCTTCACCAGCGTGCCGATGCTGTTCGCGACGCCCACCTACTACGCGCAATTCGCCGACACGGGCGGCATCAGCCCGGGCGACAAGGTGGAGATCTCCGGGGTGAACGTCGGGCTGGTGCGCTCGCTGGAGATCCGCGGCGACAAGGTCCTGGTCGGCTTCTCGTTGCCCGGCAGGACGATCGGGGTGCGTAGCCGCGCGGCGATCCGCACCGACACCATCCTGGGCCGCAAGAACATGGCGATCGAACCGCGGGGCTCGGAGCCGTTGCAGCCCAATAGCATTCTGCCGTCCGGACAGAACACGACGCCATATCAGATCTACGACGCCTTCGTCGATGTCACGAAGGCCGCGACGGACTGGAAAATCGACGTCGTCAAACGCTCGCTGAGCGTCTTGTCGGAGACGTTCGACCAGACGGCACCGCATCTGAGTGCGGCCCTCGACGGCGTCGCGAAGTTCTCGGATACCGTCGGCAAGCGCGACGAGCAGATCAAGCAACTGCTCGCCAATGCCGGCAAGATCTCCCGCGTGCTCGGCGACCGCAGCCAACAGTTCAATGGACTGCTGGTCAACGCCAAGACCCTGCTGACCGCGTTCCGGGAACGCAGCCAGGCGTTGAGCATTCTGCTGAGCAACGTGTCGGCGGTCTCGACGCACGTGTCCGGGCTGATCCAGGAGAACCCCAATTTCCACCACGTGCTGCAGGAGTTGAGCACGGTCAGCGACGAGCTGGTCAAGCGCAAGAAGGAACTGGCCGACGTGCTGGTGCTGCTCAGCAGGTACACCGCGTCACTGGCGGAGGCGGTCGGTTCCGGGCCGTACTTCAAGGCGATCGTGGCGAATCTGGTTCCGTACCAGATCCTTCAGCCGTGGGTGGACGCGGCGTTCAAGAAGCGCGGCATCGATCCGGAGAATTTCTGGCGCAGCGCCGGTCTGCCCGAATTCCGCTGGCCCGACCCCAACGGCACCCGGTTCCCCAACGGCGCGCCGCCGCCGGCGCCGCCGATCCTGGAGGGCACGCCGGATCATCCGGGGCCGGCCGTCCCGCCGGGGTCGCCGTGCTCGTACACGCCGGCCGCCGACGGCCCGCCGCGACCCGGAAATCCGTTGCCGTGCGCGCTTTCCGACCAAGGCCCGTTCGGCGCGGTCCCGGGTGGCTTCCCGGCGCCGCTGGACGTACAGACCTCGCCGCCGAACCCGGATGGGCTGCCGCCCGCCCCCGGCGTACCGAGCGGGGGCCGGCCCGGTGCTGCGGTGCCCGACGCCCCCGGCACCCAGGTGCCCCTGCCGGCGCACGCGCCCCCGGGCGCACGGACCGAACTGCCGGGGCCGGCCGCCGGCGGGCCTCCGCCACCGGGACCGCCCGCGGGCCAGGCGCCCCCGGGTCCGGGCCCGCAGCTGCCCGCACCGTTCGTCACGCCCGGCGGCACGGGAGGTAGCAGCCAATGAGCACCATCTTCGACATCCACAACCTGCGGCTGCCGAAAGTGTCCGGCAAGGCAATGGTTCTCGCGGTCCTCGTGGCGGTTCTGGCCGTCCTGGCGGTCGTGGTCGGTGCGCAGCTCTACCGCAAACTGACCACCACCACCGTGGTCGCGTATTTCTCCGAGACACTGGCGCTGTACCCCGGCGACAAGGTTCAGATCATGGGGGTGCGCGTCGGTTCGATCGACAAGATCGAGCCGGCCGGCGACCAGATGCGAGTCACGTTGCACTACAACAACAAGTTCAAGGTGCCCGCCAACGCCACCGCGTCGGTCCTGAACCCCAGCCTGGTGGCGTCGCGCACCATCCAGCTGTCGCCGCCGTATGCCGGCGGTCCGGTGCTCAGGGACGGCGCGGTGATCCCTCTCGAGCGAACACAGGTGCCGGTCGAGTGGGATCAACTGCGCGACTCCATCAACGGGATCTTGCGGCAGCTCGGGCCCACCGAACAGCAGCCGAAGGGGCCGTTCGGCGACATCCTCGAATCGGCCGCCGACAACCTCGCCGGTAAGGGCAAGCGGCTCAACGACACCCTGAACAACCTGTCGCAGGCGCTGACAGCGCTGAACGAAGGCCGGGCGGACTTCGTCGCCATCACGCACAGCCTGGCGCAGTTCGTTACCGCGCTGTACCAGAACGATCAAGAGTTCGTCGCGCTCAACGGCGACCTGGCCGAGTTCACCGACTGGTTCGCCAAATCCGACCATGACGTGGCCGACACGGTCAAGCGGGTCGACGAGGTCGTCGCCGCCGCCCGAAAGTTCGTGGGTGACAACAGGTCCGTGCTTGCCCACGATGTCGACAACCTCTCGGACGTGACCACCACGCTCCTGCAGCCCGAGCCGCGCGACGGCCTGGAGACCGCACTGCACGTGCTACCCACCTATGCCAGCAACTTCAACAACCTCTACCACCCGCTGCAGGGCTCGCTGTCCGGGTTGTTCGCGTTCCCGAACTTCGCCAACCCGATGCAGTTCATCTGCAGTGCCATTCAGGCCGGCAGCCGGCTGGGCTATCAGGACTCGGCCGAACTGTGCGCGCAGTATCTGGCGCCGGTCCTGGACGCCATCAAGTTCAATTTCTTTCCCGCGGGCATCAACCTGTTCAGCTCGGCGGCCGCGCTGCCCAAGGAGGTGGCCTACTCCGAGGACCGGCTGCGCCCGCCGCCCGGCTACAAGGACACCACCGTCCCGGGGATCTTTTCGCGGGACACCCCGTTCTCGCACCGCAACTCCGAACCGGGCTGGATCGTCGCGCCCGGGATGCAGGGCGCGCAGGTTCAGCCGTTCACGGCCAACATGCTGACGCCGGAATCGCTGGCCGAGCTGATGGGCGGCCCCGATATCGCACCCCCGCCGGCGGGAACCACCATGCCCGGACCGCCGAACGCCTACGACGAACGCAATCCCCTTCCGCCGCCGTGGTATCCGCAGCCCGCGCCGCCGCCGGGGCCGGCGCAGTGAGGCGCGGCGTGAGCGCGGTGAGCGCGAACGACAAGCCGAACCGACAGGCAGTGAGGCGCGCGCTCGCCCGGGCCGGCCGGCGCGGATTGGCGGTCGCCTTGACGGCGCTGGCGTTGACGTCGTGCACGTGGCGCGGCATCGCCAACGTGCCGCTGCCCATCGGCCGTGGCTCGGGCGGCGACCGGCTGACCGTCTACGTGCAGATGCAAGATACGTTGGCGCTCAACACCAACAGCCGGGTCCGCGTCGCCGACGTATGGGTGGGCACGGTGCGCGCCATCGCCCTGAACAACTGGAACGCCATCCTGACGCTCGACCTCGACCCGACCGTGCGGCTGCCGGCCAACGCGACCGCCAAGATCGGCCAGACCAGCCTGCTGGGGACCCAGCACGTGGAGCTGACCGCGCCACCCGACCCGTCTCCGCGGCAGTTGAGGAGTGGCGACACCATCCCGCTGAAGAACTCGTCTGCCTACCCCACCGTCGAACGGACGTTGGCCAGCGTGGCCGTGATCCTCAACGGCGGCGGCATCCCGAATCTCGACCTGATCCAAACCGAGGTCATCAACCTCCTTGACGGCCGCGTCGACCAGGCCCGCGAATTCCTCACGCGGCTCGACACTTTCGTCGCGGAGCTGAACCGCCAACGCGGCGACCTCACCCGCGCGATCGACTCGAGCAACCAATTGCTGACGATCATCGCCGACCGCAACGACACGCTGGACAGGGTCCTCACCGATATCCCGCCGCTGATTCAGCACTTCGCCGACACCCGCACCCTGTTCGCCGACGCCACCGAGGCGCTGGGGCGGTTCAGCGACGCCGCCAACCGGGCGCTGGTGGATACCCGGCCGAACCTGCACCGCAGCCTGCAGTCGCTGCAGCGACCGCTGCGCGAGCTCGACCGGGCCGCTCCGTACGTGGTCGGCGCGCTGAAACTGGGCCTCACGGCGCCGTTCAACATCGACTACGTGTCCAAGGTGATCCGCGGCGACTACGTCAACGTGTCGGGGGCCCTGGACCTGACGCTGTCCACCATGGACAACACGCTGCTGAGCGGCACCGGATTCTCGGGGGCGCTGCGGGCGCTCGAGCAGTCATGGGGACGGGATCCCAGCACCATGCTTCCGGATGTCCGGTATACGCCGAATCCGAATGACGTCCCGGGGGGACCGCTGGTGGAAAGGGGCGAGTGAAAGATGTTGACCCGCCTCATCAAAACCCAGCTGGCGCTGTTGACGGCGGTGGCGGCGGCCGCGGTGGTGGTGCTGGTCTGGTACTACCTGCAGATCCCCAGCCTGGTCGGCATCGGTCGCTACACCCTGTATGCCGAACTGCCTCAGTCCGGTGGCCTGTACCGAACGGCCAACGTCACCTATCGGGGCATCACGATCGGGAAGGTCACCAAGGTCGAGCCGACGCGGCGCGGCGCGCGGGCGACGATGAGCATCGACGACGGCTACCAGATCCCGACCGACGCGTCGGCCAACGTGCACTCGGTCTCGGCGGTCGGCGAACAGTACATCGACCTGGTGTCGACCGGCACCCGCGGCCCATACCTGCGGGACGGGCAGACGATCACCAAAAGTACGGTTCCCAGCCAGATCGGCCCGGCGCTCGACGCCGCCAACCGCGGATTGGCGGTGCTCCCCAAGGGCAAGGTCGCCTCGCTGCTCTACGAGACGTCCCAGGCCGTCGGCGGGCTGGGGCCCGCGCTGCAGCGGTTGGTCGACGGCACCCAGGCGATCGCGCACGACTTCCGGGGCAGCCTCGACGACGTCGACGACATCATCGCGCGCGCGGCGCCCATCGTCGACAGCCAGGTCAATTCCGCTGACAGCATTGGGCGTTGGGCCGCCAACCTGAACACCTTGACCGCGCAGACCGCGCAGCAGGACCAGGCGGTGCGCAACATCCTGGCCAACGCGGCGCCGACCGCCGAGCAGGTCAACGGCGCGTTCAGCGATGTGGGGGAGTCGCTGCCGCAGACGCTGGCCAATCTCGAGGTCGTGATCGACATGCTCAAGCGCTACCACAACGGCGTCGAGCAGGCGCTGGTGTTCCTGCCGCAGGGCGGCGCGATCGCGCAGTCGGTGACCTCGGCGTCTCCGGGTATGGCGGCGCTGGGCATCGGCGCCACCGCGCTCAACCAGCCACCGCCGTGCCTGACCGGCTTCCTGCCGGCATCGGAATGGCGGTCACCGGCGGACACCAGCACCGCGCCGCTACCGGCGGGCACCTACTGCAAGATCCCGATGGACGCCACGACCGTGGTGCGCGGCGCCCGCAACTACCCGTGCGTGGACGTGCCCGGCAAGCGGGCCGCCACACCGCGCGAGTGCCGCAGCACGCAGCCCTACGTGCCCGCGGGCACCAACCCGTGGTACGGCGACCCCAACCAGGTCCTCACCTGCCCGGCGCCGAGCGCGCGGTGTGACCAGCCGGTCAAGCCCGGCCTGGTGATCCCGGCGCCGTCGGTCAACAACGGCCTCAACCCGGTGCCCGCCGATCGGCTGCCCGGCACCCCGCCGCCGGTCAGCGACCCGCTGCAGCGACCCAACTCGGGCACCGTGCGGTGCAACGGGCAGCAGCCCAACCCGTGCATCTACATCCCGAGCGCCGCCACGTCGATCTACGACGTGCAGAGCGGCAAGGTGGTGGGACCCGATGGTGTGGTGTATTCCGTTGAGAACTCACGGAATATCGGCGACGAGGGGTGGAAGTCGATGCTGGGCACGGCGGGGTGAATCTGCATTAACGGCGGCTGGTCGATCACCTACGCTGCTCGCCGAGCAGATCGCTGACGGTGCCGCCGGTGACCAGCGGGGCCGGGGCGCTCTGTTTGCGCCGTGGGGCCCGCTGAATGCGGCCCTTTGCGCGAAGCTGCTCAAGTTTCGTCGGCCGTTCGACCCGCACGATGCGCGCGATCGGACGTCCATGATCAGTGACTGTCACGGTTCGGCCTTCACGGACCTCGGCCAGGTGCCGACTCAACTGGTGACGCAAATCCCGGACACCGACCTCCGGCAACCCAACTTCCCACCGCGGCTATTTTGTGTGACGCAATTATGGCCACAAACGGTTTCCTGAACCTGGCGTGCTTTACGCGCGGCGCGGTCAGAGCGTGATGACTTCGAGCCCGGGCACCGCGGCGTAGTCGTCGCCTTGGGTCACGATCGGGATGCCGTGGGCGATTGCCGTCGCCGCGATCCAACTGTCATTGAGCGGCACTCGCTGCTTGGCGGCCCGAAGCCGCGACACCAGCAATGCCCACGCTTCGGACACGCGCTCGTCAATCGCCAGCGGTTCGAACCGTTGTGCCAGTTGGTAAGTCGAGAGTCGGCGCGCTGCAGCCTCCGGGTCGGCGGCCTGCAACACTCCGAGCCGGAGCTCACCCAGCGTGACCGCCGAAACGCCCCACTCGTAGCCGGCAAACCGGTCGGCATCGAATCGTGCCGCCTCCATCCCGACAAAGACGGACGTGTCCGCCAGAGCCCGCCGGACGGTTACCACGCCACGTCGTCGGTGGTCTGTGACAGGGTTTCCCGCAGTTCTTCGCCGAGCCCGGTGGTATCGGGTCCCAGGCGGACGAGTTCGCTGATCACTTCGGCGGCGGGTAACCACTGGCGGCGACGCGCCAGTGGAACGATCCTCGCCACGGGTCGGTTGTCCTTGAGCACTTCGATTTCCTCGCCGGCCGCGACCCGGCGCAACACCTCGGCGGTTCGGTTGCGCAGATCCCGCGCGGGGATCGTAGCAGACATGCTACGAGCGTAGCAGGCGCGTCACTTGTCGCTGACAGTTGGATCGGAGCCCCCTTCGTCGCCGCCACCGACGTGCGCACGCCAGCTTTTGTAGCCATGCCGCGCCGCGAAGGCGCCGACGATGGCGCTCACGCACCACACGGCTATCGCCGCGTACGCCAGCGGCGACGAGGGATGACCGATCGAGGCGCCGAGCGAGGTGTACGCGAAGGCGCGCGGCACCGAGCCGATCAACGAGCCAACGGCCATCTGCCACACCGGGACTCCGAACGCGCCGAACGTGTAGGAGGCGAGCGCATCGGAGATGCCGGGGACGAAGCGCTGACCGACGACGGCCCACAGCCCGCGTCGTTCGATGAGCGCGTCGATGCGGTCGGAGCGTTGGGCTCCCAGCAGCGCCCGCGCGCTGTCCCGGCCGGCCCGGCGCCCGACGAGGCTGGCGACGACCGCGGTGCCCACCGCCGCGCCCAGCGTCACCACGATGCCCACCGCGGGACCGAACAGCACCCCGCTGCCCGCGGCCAGAATCGAGCCGGGAACGAACAGCGCGCCAAGGACGGCCGAGAACAGGACGTAGGTCAGCGGCGCCGCGGGACCGGTGGCCGCCACGGTGCGCCGCACCACCTCGACGTCGACGACGTGCGTGATCGCCACCGCAACGTAGAGCGCCAGCAGGAACACGGCGAACGCAGCGAGGCGCGCGATGTGCCGTCGCCGGGAAGTCGGTGGGGCGTCGTTGTCGGCCATGTTGTCCGCGATTCTTCCGGACCGGCGCCGGTCAGCGGAACCTGTCGGTGCCCGGCGCTAGCGTTGGGAACTCATTGAACCCCAACAGTGATCGGGAGGTATTCATGGCGCATCTTCCGGGCCACCCGCCGGCCAAGTACCGGGTCGTCCTGCTCGGTGACCACGACACGGTCCTGGGGAACCGCGACGACCTCTCCGAACAAGCGGCGTGGCACGCATGCACCATCGCCGAGGCTTTCTCGTTCGCCCCTGGCGAGGCGGCGGCGCACGACGACCTCACGGAGATGCCCCCCGTGGTGTCGGCGCTGGCCCGCGCGATTGCCGGCCGTATGCACATCTGGGCGCCGTTCGCGGGCCAGGATCTCGGACGTGAGCAACATTGGCGGCGGATGAGCCTGGTGCTGCAGCGCCACGGGCTCAACCTGCGCGTCGGCCGGGAGCTGGATGCGTGCCCGGTCACCGGCGCGTACAGCGAGGTCGACCTGGCGTTGCGGCGCGAAGTGCGGGCCGTCGACGAGCTCGACAACGCGGCCCTCGCCGCCGCGGGAATCGAAAGCCTCAGCCGCGACGTCGAATTCGCGCTTGCCGGGATGGCCGCGCGCGTTGGTCCGGCGGTGCGCCGGGCGCCGGCCGGCGCCGGTGCCCGCACGGAAAGCGTGTCGCCGCCGACGCTCCCGGCGCCGACCGCGCCGTGGGCGCAGCGCGAGCCGGTGCTCAAGCGCTACGTGAGTTGGCTGGTGGACGGCTGCGGCGTGACCCACGTGGCGACCGCGCGGGTGCTCAACTCGGCGGGGCAGCGCACCCAGAAGGGCCGCCCTTGGCGCCCGACGAGCGTGTCGGCGCTGCTCAATGGAACGGGAGGAGGCCGATGAAATAGTCTGCCGCACAGCTCAGTTCGACGACGAGAACCGACGGCTCAGCAGCGCCACCAACTCAACTGGCTCGGGTTGCGCGTCGAGCAGCTTGACCAGCGCGTCGCGCTCGTGCGGCGCGACCGGCTCCACCCCACCGAAAAACTGCATGGTGTCGCCGGCCGGCACCACGCGTGCGCACACCAGCTGCCCGGGCTGCAACTGATGGCTGGCCGTGCGCTCGCGCACCTCGTGCGTGTCGCCGGTGCGCACGTCGCGCACGGTCACGCCCTGCCCGCGGTGCACCTGCTCGACCTCGAACACCGACCGATCCGCCGACGCCCACCGCTCGGCCAGCCGGCGCTCGTCGTCAGGGAGCAGCGACCCGCGGATCTCCAGGAACTCCGCGAACGCGCCCCCCTCGAACAGCACGACGTCCAGCACCAGCGGCTCACCCATCACCTCGTCCAGCAGGTCGGGATCGTCGGCGAGGTCGTGACGGCAGCGTTCCAGGGCCGCCTCGGCCACCAGGCCGTCCCACCCGTTCAGCAGCGCGTGGTGGCAGGCTTTCGCGTATAACCAGCCCGCCCGCTCGGCCAGCGGCAGCTGTTCCCTCCCGAGATGGCACTTCTTGTACTTGCGGCCAGATCCGCACCAGCACGGCTCATTTCGGCCGAGGTCGGCGCGTGGCTGCGCCCGGTAGCGTTCCAGCAATTCCATCAGCGGGTTGTCCGGATCGGCGGCGGCGCGGCGCAGCAGCGCCAGCCCGTGCTCGGCGTCGCCGCGATCGGAGGCGAACCGGGCCAGGGCCAGCAGGACCAGCGGCCAGTCCGGGTCCATCGACTCGGCGGCCAGCAGTTCGCGTTCGGCCGCCTCGATGTCGCCGATCCGCTCCAGCGCCGTCGCGCGCAGCCAGCGACACGCGACTCGCGCCGCGGGCGGCACCTTCGGCTCGAGGATCTCGGCGAACAGGCCGAGCACGGCACCCCCGCGCGGGTCGGTGTCGAGCGTCTCGGACACCAGCAGCTCGGCGATCAGCGGGTCGGCGAGCGCGGCCCCGGCCTCGGCGACCAGGTCGGCGAACTCCTCGTCTTCGAACTCCGGGGGGTCCTCGAGCGCATCCGTCGAAGCGGCCTCCAACCCGTCGTCCGCCGCGGCGATGGCCTCCATGATCGCGGACACCTGATCGTAGAGCTTGACCAGGGTGAAGAGCGGGACCGCGTCCTCGCGGTCGAGCTCGTGTCGCGCGGCCAGCGCTGTGCACCCGAGATCGAAACGCCAACTGTCAAAGTCGAATTCGGCCGATGCCAGGTGGATCCCGTCATACGCCAGACCGCTCTCTTCGATGATCTCACCGATCGGCGCCAGCGGCTCGGTGAACAGCGTGGGGTGCTCGACGCATGTGGTCCATACCGCAGCGGCGACGTCGACCGGCTCATTGGCGGCGACGGTGGCGGCCAGCCGTTCGCTCGCCGCGACGTCCGCGAGCGCGGTGACCCGCTCGACCGCCAGACCCTGGTCGCTCACCCGCACCCCGATTAGGTCGCCGTCCGCCACGCCCAACGCCGCCAGCGTGCCGGGCGCGAGGAGCAACGCCCCGACCGGGTCGGCCAGCTCATCGGTAATACCGCGCCGCTCGAGCAGCTCGTCGTCGTAGTCCGGCATCGCCACCGTCGCCGGCGACCCGTCGGCGAAGCGCGCATAGTCCTCGTGCTCGCACAGCATGGTGAGCGGGCTCAGGTCGGGGGTCACCGCCAGCATGTCGTGGGCGAGCTCTTCTGTCCCGACGCGGTGGGTGAACACCCGACCGGCGAGCAGCGCCGGCAGCCACACCCAGCGCTCATCGGCCAATTGCGCTAGGGGGTAATGCATTTCGTCGATGACGGTATCCGGGACGGCCACACCGCTGTCGCGCAGCCGTCGTCGGAGGCCCTCCTCGTCCAAGGGGCCGTGTTCGGTCAGGATTGCCGCTACGGCCTCTGCCACGTCGAACGCTTCCGCCACGGGGAACCACCCTATGCCTCGGCGCGCCGAGACGCGAGGATGCGGACAGACCGTGCCGATTCCTCGTTAACGCTAAACTTTGGTATGCGTGCCAGTATCGATATTCCCGAGGATCTCTACACGCAGGCGCTGGCGATTGCGCGGGACACCCACCGGACGTTGAGCGAAACTGTCGCGGACCTCATCCGGCGAGGCCTCAGGACAGGCGGCAGCGCCGTGATCTCCACAGATCCGGACACGGGGCTGCCTCTGGTAAGCGTCGGGACGGTCGTGACGTCGGAAGACGTGCACTCATTGGAGGATGAGTGACCGCGCCGTTCGACTAGCCCGTCAAATACCCCGCAACCGATCCGCCAAGCCGCTGGCCCGCATCGCCCGCCGCCCAATCGCGGACCGCGCCGAGTCCTCGGAGCCGACCACGCGCACTCTCTCCTTGGCGCGAGTCACCGCGGTATAGAACAGCTCCCGCGTCAGCAACCGCGATTCCTCGCCCGGCAGCAGCACGGTCACCTCGTCGGCCTGGCTGCCCTGGGACTTGTGGATCGTCATCGCGTGCATGGTCTCGACGTCGCTGAGGCGGCTGGTCGCGAAATCCAGCGGCCCGGTCGCGCCGGCGATGACGGCCCGCAAGCCGTCGGGACCCGCCACCGCCACGCCGGTGTCGCCGTTGAAGACCCGCAGCGCGTAGTCGTTCGCGGTCACCAGCAGGGGGCGCCCGGCGTACCACTCCGACCATGGCGGCAGGCCGGTCTCCTCCGAAAGCCACTGCTCCACTTGGCGATTCCAGCGCCGGACCCCGAATGGTCCGTGCCGGTGCGCGCACAGCAGCCGATGCTCGTCCAGCGTCGTCAAGGCCTCATCGGCGGCTCCCAATACCGCCGCTTCGCGCAGCCGAAGCGCGTGCGGCAGCAGGATCGGCCGGAGGCGATCGGAAGGGTCGTCGCCCGCGCCGACTTCGATGAACTCGATGTGCTCGTCGCCCGACCGCAGCAACGCCAGCGCGCCATCCGCGTCGCCGGTCCGGATCGCGTCGGCGAGCAGGCCGATCGACTTGCCGAACCGGTGCGACGTCCGCAACGTCGCCACCCGCACGTCGGCGCGCCCGGACAATCCGTCCACCAGGTCGGCGAGCACTGCGCCGGCCTCCACCGAGGCGAGCTGGTCGGGGTCGCCGACCAGAATCAGCCGGGCATCCGGGCGCACCGCTTCCAGGAGGCGCGCCATCAGCGTGAGCGACACCATCGACGTCTCGTCGACCACAATAAGGTCGTGCGGCAGCCGGTTTCCGCGATCGTGGCGAAACCGCGACGACGAGTCCGGCCGGCGGCCCAGCAGCCGATGCAACGTCATCGCTTCCAGCCCGCCGAGCCGCGCGCGGTCGGCCGGATCCAGCTTTGCCAGTTGCAGCTGCACGGCTTCGGCCAACCGGGCGGCCGCCTTGCCCGTCGGGGCCGCCAGCGCGATCCGCGGCGGTGACGAGCCGGCGAGCTCCGCCTGTTCGGCCACCTCCGCGAGGAGCCGGGCGATCGTGGTCGTCTTGCCGGTGCCGGGGCCGCCGGTGAGCACCGTGACCGCCTGCGACAGCGCGATTTCCGCCGCTTCGCGCTGCTCGTGGTAGTCGGGTGGGAAGAGTCGCTCGGAGGCGCGCACCCGGCCGCGCGGCCCGGACGCCAGCAGCGCGACCAGGTCGTCGCACACCTGCTTTTCCTCGAGCCAATACCGGTCGAGGTAGAGCAACCGATCGTCGTACAGATGCAGCACCGGCG
This sequence comes from Mycobacterium sp. NGS63, assembly GCF_059812295.1. Taxonomy (NCBI): domain Bacteria; kingdom Bacillati; phylum Actinomycetota; class Actinomycetes; order Mycobacteriales; family Mycobacteriaceae; genus Mycobacterium; species Mycobacterium sp. NGS63. The sequence continues at coordinate 110,836 of NZ_JCALCJ010000012.1, read as the reverse complement.
GGGTGCCGACCAACGCGCTTGCCCGCACCGCGGCCAGCCACTCGGCCGGATCGGGCCACGGCACGTCGTCCAGGCCCACCGTTTCCGCGATCGTCGCCAGTTCGACGCACACCGATCCGCCCCGCAGCGCACGAACCGTCAGCGCCACCGCCAGCTCCACCCGCTCGCTGTCCTCACCGGCCAGCTCACAGAGTCGTTGCGCCACATGCACATCCGCGACGTCGAGCACCCCGGCCTCGTTGAAGGCGCGCAGCAGGCCCTCGGCGCCGACCGCGACCTCGACATCGGTGGTCACGCCGCGCGCCTTCCCTCGTCCAACAGGTCCGAGAGCGCGGCCACCAGCCCGGCCGGCGGCTGCCAGCCGAACACCCCGCACGGATGCCCGTCGACCACCGGCGTGCCCGCACCGCACATGCCCCGCACGAACAAGTACAACACCCCGCCCAGGTGCCGCGCCGCGTCATAGCCGGGCTGCCGCCACCGCAGGAACCGGTGCAGCACAACGGTGTACAGCAGCGCCTGCAGCGGATAGTCCGAATGCAGCATCGCCTCAGTCAACCGGTCGCGGCCGTAGTCGGCGGCGGTGTCGCCGAGGTTGTTGGTCTTGTAATCCACCACCAGGTAGCGCTGGCCGGGCAGCCGCAGCACCGCGTCAATCGAGCCGGCCAGGTAGCCGCGCAGCGATTGACCGCCCAACTCGGCCGACGTCAATCGCCCGGCGTACGGCTCGAGCGGATCACCGGGCGGGAGGTGGGCGTGCAGCAGCCCGCCCACATCGGACAACGAGACGTCGGGCGCGGCGACTCGCACGTCGCCGCCGGCCAGCGGGATTTCGAAGTCCAACTCCCGCAGGCGATCCCGCAGCCCGATCTGGCGCAACGTCAGCCCGCCGGCCAGCGGCCCCAGCGGCGTGTCGTTCATCGGCACGAGCGCGGCGGCCAGCGCGGTCGGGTCGACGTCGACCGGCCACCAGGGCAGGTGCCGCCGAATCTGTGCTTCCAGTTCGGCGGCCAAGTCGGGCGCGGCGGGATCGGCGGTCTCGAGCACGGCGTGCACCAGCGACCCGAATGCCGCGCCGGCCGGCATTCCGGTCAACGGCGACGCGATGTCGTGGCCGACCTCGGGCGCGGTGACCACGACGCTCTCGGCCTCGTCGTCGCGCACGCCGGCCTCCGGCTCGCTGTCCGTGCCGGTCGAAGCGGCGGATTCGCTACCGCGAACCAGCGCCGAATACGAGGTGCGCCGCCACCGGCTGTCGATCGTGCGGTGGAAGTGCCGCACCGCGAAGCGGGGGACGGGCGGCGCGGCCGGCCTGGCCGCCGGCGGCACGACACTGGACTCCTCCACCGACGGCCCACCGGCGTCCTGCCACCGCGTGAACAGCGTCCAGGCGTCTTCGTCGGCGATCGCCGCGTCGCACCTGTCCGGCACCGACGCCTCACCCGCGCCGCGACCCCGCAGCAGCCGGGAGAGCCCGCCGTTGCGTTCATCCGCCGACGGCGCCCACCACGCCACCACCTGCGATTGGGCCCGGGTCAGCGCGACGTAGGTGACCCGGATGTTGTTGCGCGCCTCCTCCATTCGATAGAGATCCTCGACGTGGCGCCGGTCGGGGCTGTCCCTACCGCCGATGTGCAGACAGCGCGTGTCGTCCTCGTCGTGATACAGCCGGATGTCGCCTTTGCGGACGTTGCGGTTGAACGCGAACGGCAGATAGACGATGGGGAACTGCAAACCCTTGGCCACGAACACGGTCATGATCTGCACCGCGGCGGCGTCGCTGTCCAGGCGGCGGTTGCGTTCCGACTCGCCGGTACGGTCGGCGCATTGCCGGCGCAGCCAATCGCGCAGCGCCGGAAGGCCGTAGCGTTCCCGATGCGCCGTCTCGTGCAGCAACTGCGCGATGTGCGCCAGGTCGGTCATGTGCCGCTCGCCGCCCCATTGCGATAGCACGCGACGGCCCATGCCGCGCAGCTGCGCGGCCTCGAAAACCGCCGCGATCCCGCGCTGGCGCGCATGGGAGGCCCATTCCCGCAGCGCGGTGGACACCCGGTCGGTCAGCGCATCACCCTCGGCGGCAAGGGATTCCGCGGTCTCGCCGAAGAACATCGTGCACGCCGCGGCGCGGACCAGGCCGCTGCGGTGCGGCGCGTCGAACGCCTCCAGCAGGCACAGCCAGTCCTTGGCGGCCTGCGACTCGAAGACGTCGGTGTCGCCGGTGTAGATCGCCGGGATGCCGGCCGCGGCCAGCGCGTCCCGGCAGGCCCGTGCGTCCCTGTGCTGCTCGACGATCACCGCGATGTCACCGGCCTCGACGGGCCTGCCGTCATAGGTGGCGCCGGAGGCCAGCAGCGCGCCGATGTCGCCGGCGAGATCGGCGGGGATGTGCCCGCGCAGCACACCGATCGGGATGTTGTCGGTCTCGTCGTAGCCGAGGGCGCGCCGCTGGACGACTCGCAACCGGAACGGCGCATTGCGCGGCGCCCCGGCCAGCCGGTGTCCGCCGTGATGGGCGCGGATGTCGTGCACGACGATGTCGGGGTGGCCCAGCGCGGCACCGCGCAGCACGGCCTGCAGGCTGTCCACCAGCGCGCGGTCGCTGCGCCAGTTGACGCCCAGCGTGTAGCGGGCTTCCGCGGTGCGGGCGGCCTTCAGATAGGTGTGGATGTCGCCGCCGCGGAAGCCGTAGATGGCCTGCTTCGGGTCGCCGATCAGGATGAGTGTGGAGTGGCCCGCGAACGCGCACTCGAGCACCCGCCATTGAATGGGGTCGGTGTCCTGGAACTCGTCCACCAGCACGATCCGCCACCGCCCGCGCGTCCGGTTGCGGGCCGGAGAATCCTCTGCCTCAAGGGCTTTCGCGAGCCCCGTCAGCAGGTCGTTGAACCCAGCGACACCCCGGCGGCGCTTGCGATGCTCGAGCTCGGTGAGCACGTCGTTGGCGAAGCGCAGCCGCGCCGCGGGCGTGCTGTCCGGCTCGGGGTCGAGCGGCCGCAGCTGTGCGCACGGGTCGTCGACGATGTCGCGGGCCAGGGTCAGGGCTTCCTGATAGGTTAGCGGCGGCTCGCGCTCGCCACCCCCGAACCGGGCGAGGTAGAGGTCGTCGACGGTTTCGGTCACCAGGTCGTCGAGGCTTTCGGCCAGCGTGACGCCCTCGGCCGTATCACCGGCCACACCAAGCGATTTCAGCACCCTGGCGCAGAACTCGTGCGTGGTGGCGATGGTGGCGGCGTCGAAGTTCGCCAGCGCGTCGCGCAGCCGCGTCCGCCGCAGGGTGCGTTCGGCGTCGCTGCCCTGCGTCAGGTGCTCGACCAGGTCGTTGGCCGGCGCCGCCCGGCCCTCCAGGGCGGCGACGGCCTGAGAGATCTGATCGCGCACGCGTTCGCGCAGCTCGCGGCTGGCGGCGCGGTTGAACGTGATCAGCAACATCTCGTCGAGCGTCGCGCCGGTTTCGGCGAGATAGCGGGTGACCAGCCCGGCCAGGGCGAAGGTCTTGCCGGTGCCGGCGCTGGCCTCCAGAACGGTGGTGGAGCCCGCCGCGGGCAGCGGACCCAGCAGGTTGAACGGATCCATCAGCCGGGTCTCCTTTCGGCGCCCAGCAGCGGCAGCCACAGGCGGGCGGCGAGCGCGCCGAGCCGGGTGTTCTCGCCCGGCATTTGCAGATCCGGGTCGGGCGGGCCGAGCAGCACGTCGAACGGGGCCTTGAATCCCCAGACCCGCACGTGCGCCTGCTCGCTGTCCTCGCCGTCGTGAAAGTTGTTGGACTCCCACTTTCCGCTGGCGTATTTGACCGGATCCCGGCCGCGGTGGCGGCGTTCGGCCCACGCGTAGGACGTCTTGAGCGGCAGCGGCAACGGCTCCCGCCGGCCAGCGTCGAAAATCCTTACCAGATCGCGCAATACGGCCACGGGATCGGGCGGGGCGTCCAGCGCGCAGACCTCGATGGTGTCGTCGCTGCCGCGCCCGACACAGATCGCGGTCCAGTCGCCGCCCGGGTGGCAGGCGGCAAGCGCAACCAGGGAGATCCACGCCTGGAGTTTGTGTTTGGCGGCCAGTCTCGAGTAGCTCACGGCGACGATGCGATTCTCGAACACCCGGTTGACGGTGCCGGTGACGCGCCGTCCCGCGCCCAGATCGACGGCGACGTCGTAAGCCCGAGCCTGTACCCGCTGGTGGCTTCGGGCTGTGTCGGCGAGTCGCGCGGCCGTCTGGCTGATGGTTTCGGCCTTGCGCCAACCCAGGCGCTGGGGCGGCAGCGTGCCGCGGCGCCATTCGGCGTTCATCGCCACCTTGCGGTCCATGCCCCGCAACATGTCGTGCAGCATCCGGTCGCCGACCACCCAGGACTCCAGCGGGTTGACGTCGACCGGCATTTCGTCCTCGATCCCGTCGACATCCCACGGCAGCGTGCAGTCGAGCGCCCGGAAGAACCCCTTGACCGGGTCCTTGAAGAAGTCCAGCAGGTCGGCCAGCGGCACGTCGCCAAGCGGCGAAGCGGGCAGCGCGCCGGTGATGAAAGCCGTTGGCGCGCAGCGCTCTCCCGTCGCCGCCTGCGCGGCCGCCAGCGCCGCGGGGTCGAACGTGAACGTCTGCCCCGACACCAGTTCGTCGACGGTGACGTTCTTGCGGTCGAACGGCTGCAAGGGGTGTTGGGTCAGGACCTGCTTGCGCACCGGGGTCTCGGTCGTCTGGTCGAGCGCATCGAGCACCTCGGCGAGCGGGACCGCCGGCGGGCGCGGGTGACCGGTGTGCTCGTCGTTGCCGGTGTAGGTGATCACCAGCGTCTCGCCCGCCGCGCAGACCGCGTCGAGCAGCAATTGCCGGTCCTCGGAACGGATGTCGCGCTCTCCGGTCAGCGGCTCGCGCGCCAGCGCGTCGTCGCCGTCGGGAACGTCCAGCCGCGGAAACACGCCGTCGTCGAGTCCGACCAGGCACACCACCCGGTGCGGCACCGAACGCATGGGGACCATGGTGCACGCCGTCAGGGTGCCGGTGCGGAAGTTGGCCCGGGTGGGGCGGCCGGCCAGCTGCGTGGACAGCAGCGCGCGCACGTCGGGCAGCCGTAGCGGCGCCGAGGCCCGGGCGCCGGCCTGCGCGACGACCTCGGCGAACTCCCGTTGCAGCTGCGCGGTCTCCCACGCGTCGTCCGAGTGGGCGAGCGCGTCGATGCCCGCGGTCAACGCATCCAGCCACTCGGCCAACGATTGTGTACCGCTGAGGCTTTCGATGGTGTGCTGCAGGCGGCCGAGGTATTCGGCGAGTCGCCCGGCCAGTTCCACCCGGTTGCTGCCGACGTCGTCGAGCGGCAGCGCGGTGCCCAGCCAGGCCTGGGAGTCGTCGGACATCGCCACCCCGGTCAGGATGCGGTCGAGGCCGAACCGCCAGGTGTTGTGCACGATCTTGTCCAGGCCGTAGGGCCGGCGATACTCCGGGTCGAAGCCCCAGCGGATGTTCGCCGAACGGACCCACTCGGTGATCGCGTCGAGATCGTCGTCGGTGAACCGGAACCGGGCCCGCACCGGCTCGGCTTGGGCGAGGTTGAGCACCTGGCTGGCGGTGACCCGGCTGTCGGCGAGGGCAAGCAATTCGGCCGCCACACCCAGCAGTCGATTCGTCTGCGTCAGCGAGCGGTCGGCCAGCCTCACCCGCAGTTGGTGCGCGGGATGGCTGTCGCCCGCGATTTCGCCGAGCCCGAAGCCGGCGATGATCAGCGGCGCGTACTTTTCGATGTCGGGGCACATGACCACGATGTCGCGGGGCTCCAGCGTCGGGTCGTCCGCCAGTAGGCCCAGCAACACCTCCCGTAGCACGTCGATCTGCCGGGTGGAGCCGTGGCAGCTGTGCACCTGCACCGAACGGTCCGCGGCGGCCAGCGCCCGGCCGGCGGGCCGGATCGCGTTGGCGGCGATGTCGGCCTGCAGCCAGCCCAGCAACGTGTCGGGTCTTGTTGTGCCGCCGATAAATTCGTCACTCGACGGGCCGGCCGGCAGTGCGCGCTGCAGTTCCCGCAGATCGCGACCCAGCGTCTCGAGCAGCGGATGGGAGGCGGCGGCCCGGCTGGTGTCGGCCCGGCGCGGCACCGCCCCGTGCAGGCCGGTGAGCGCCCGCCATAGGTCGTCGCTGGGGTGTGGCAGCCACAGGTGCAGGTCGTGGTGGGCGTCCAGCGCGTCGAGCAGCTCCACCTCGGTGCATGCCAGGCGCGTGTGCCCGAACAGCGACAGCCGCTGGGGCAAGCCGGTGGGACCTTGGCGCAGGCGGGTCACGGCGTCGCGGTGTCGGACGTGCGGGGGATCGGTCCCGACGCGCTCGACCAGCGCCCGCCAGAGCACCGGCTGCCAGCGCAGGTCCTCGTCGAGGTCGGGCGGGTCGCCGGCCAACCAGTCGACGAGCAGCTGCGGACGCTGCCGGGCGTAGGAGGCGAACAAACCCGCCAGCCGCCGCGCCACCGCATAGCGGCGGCCCCTGCGGGCCTCGGCCTCGGCGGCGTCAGTGTCGAAGTGCCCCAAGTGCTTTGCCAGCGTCGCGCACCAGGGTTCGTCGAGGCTGGCGTCGATCACCTGCAGCAGCGGCCACGTGATGGCGTCGGGGGACCAGGGATCGTCGTCGACGGTGCCGGTGAGCTCGGCGATCAGCGAACCCGGGCTGCGGAACGCCACCCCCGCGCACACGCCGTCGCCGCCGCCGGGCCGGTTCCCGAGGACGTGTGAGAGCCGTTGGCTCAGCCAGCGCTCGATGCCGCGCGCCGGCACCAGCACGAGCTCCTCGGCGAACGGGTCGGGCAGCGGGTTGGCCAGCAGGGCGCCGAGACCGTCGGCAAGCAGGTCGGTGCGTTCGGCACGGTGGAGATGGAGGCCCATTGCGCTGCCACCATAGAACGCCGCACCGACAGCCGGGGATGATTCGGCGCCGACATGCCGTTCGACGATGGTGGCAGCATGGGCGGGGACGAGAGGGAGAACCAGATGGAAGCTTGGGACGCGATCCGTGCGCGGCGCAACGTCCGGGAATACAAGGCGGAACAGGTCTCGGCCGAGGATCTGGACCGGATCGCCGAGGCCGGCTGGCGGGCACCGTCGGCGAAAAACCGGCAGCCCTGGGACTTCGTGATCGTCACCGACCGTGACCAGCTGCAGGAGCTGTCCACGGTGTGGCGGGGCGCGGGCCACATTGCCGGGGCGCCGGCCGCGATCGCGCTGGTGGTTCCGCAGCCCCCCGACGAGCGCCGCCTGGTCACCGACACCTACGACATCGGCCAGGCCACGATGGCGATGATGATCGCGGCCACCGACCTGGGGATCGGGACGGGTCATTCGTCGGTGGGGGACCAGGACAAGGCGCGCGCCATCCTCGGCGTGCCCGACGGTCACCAGGTGGCCTTCCTGCTCGGCATCGGCTATCCCGCCGACCGGCCGCTCACCCCGGTCCGCCGGCCGAATCGGCGGCCGTTTTCCGAGGTCGTTCATCACGGGCGGTGGTGAGGCGATGCGCGAGCACCGGGGCGACTACGGATACGACGGGTCGTTTCACACCGTTTCGGCCGGAACGCAATTGGCAAGCATCGGGGCCGGCTCGGCCGCCCTGCTCGCGGGCGCGGCCTTGTGCGCTGCGCGTGGTAAGCGGCGGGCCGCGGCGCTCGCGGGGGCGTCAGCCCTGCAGATCATCGGGACGGCCGCCTGGTACATCTACGCGACGCGCGCGGGCAAGTTCGTCGTGTGGGACCGCGTGCTCGACGAGCTGCGGCTGCGTGGCGACGAAACGCTGCTCGACCTCGGGTGTGGGCGCGGCGCGGTGCTGCTGGCCGCGGCCAAGCGGTTGCCGCACGGGCGCGCGATCGGTGTCGACCTGTGGCAGGCCGACCAGACCGAGAACTCGCAGGAGGCAACGCTGGCCAACGCCGCTTTGGAAAACGTCGCCGACCGCGTGGAGGTGCGCACCGCCGACATGACCGCCCTGCCATTGGCCGAGGAAAGCGTGGACGTCGTCGTCAGCAATTTGGCGATCCACAACATTCCGGCCCGCGCCGGCCGGCGACAGGCGCTGGACGAAGCGGTGCGCGTGTTGCGCCCGGCTGGTCGGCTGGCCATCGCCGACCTGTGGGAGACCCGCCAGCACGCCGACCGCCTGCGCGAATTGGGTTGGCGAAATGTCAAGCGGCGCAACCTCGGATGGCGCATGTGGTACGGGGGCCCGTGGTTTTCCACGCGGCTGGTGACCGCGACGAAACCGGGGTGAGCGGTCGGCCGGCATTCGGGAACGGCGTCCGCAGTGCATGCTGGGACCCATGACGAGAAACGAACTCACCGAACAGATCGTCGTCGCGCGGCTGGCGAAGGGGCTGATGTGGCAGGAACTGGCCGACGCGATCGGCAGGCCGGTGCTGTGGACCACGGCGGCGTTGCTCGGCCAGCACCCCATACCCGCCGAGCTGGGCAAGGTCCTCGTCGAGATGCTCGGCCTCGACGAGTCGGCGGTGTCCGTGCTGGCGGCCCCACCCATGCGCGGCGGCCTGCCCACCGCCGTGCCGACCGACCCGACCATCTACCGCTTCTATGAAGCCCTGCAGGTGTACGGCGGCGCCATCAAGGAGACGATCCACGAGCAGTTCGGCGACGGCATCATGAGCGCGATCAATTTCAGCGTCGACCTGCAGAAGAAGCCGCACCCGTCGGGCGACCGGGTGGTGGTGACGTTCGACGGCAAGTTTCTTCCCTACCAATGGGTCTCGGCGGACGACTGACCGCGGGCGCGCGGGTGAAGTGACGCGGCGCCGCGCGCGTGTCACACTGGGCCGCGAGGAGGCGAGCAACGCGGTGGCCAGGTATTTTCCCGGCCACCGCGTTCGCTGCTTTCAGCTCATCAAGACCTGCGGGGAGAGCTCCTTGAGCATGGCGTTGGCCCAGCGCATCTGGCGTAGCGTCTCGGGGTGACAGCGCGACGCCATGCTCAGCAACTCGGAGTCCTTCGCGGCCTGCGCGCCCTGGGCCAGCAGCTCCCAGTCCAGCGACACGCCCGCGGCCAGCCGGTGGATCCGCCGCAGGTCGCCCAGCAGCATCAGTCCGGGTTCGGGCCGGTGCCGCAGCATCCCACTCATCCGTGACTGGAGAAACCCCGTGATCGCGCCGGTGCGCGGCTCGGCCGACAACCGCAGGCCGTAGTGGCGGCCATGCTCGGCGAGCTGGCTCAGGTGATGCCGCGACCACCCGGCCATGTCCTGGGCCAGGTGAAAGACGTCCTGGTCGCTGTGATGCCGCGCGGCCACCACCTCCAGCCGGTGCGCCAGTTTGCGCTCGGAGCGATGAAGCTCGCGGATGGCCATTTTGAGCTTCACGGCTAGCTTCCCGTCGGCAGCAGTTGGGGCCTGTGCTCGGCCGCGGCGTGACCGTTCGCACCGGCGCGGCGCGCTCGGCTCTTGTGCAGCTGGGCCGCGGCCGTTTTGAAGATCGGCTGCTTGGACACCGGATCCCAGTCGGTCAGCGTGAGTTCGTTGCCCGCCCGGTGATGACCGTCGTCGCCGACATCCCAGTAGCCGTAATGGAACGGCACGAACAGCACCCCGTCGCGGATGCCGCAGATCCGGGCGGCGCACCTGACGGCGCCGCGCGGCGTGCTCACCTCGACGGCGTCGCCCTCCTCGATGCCCAGCCGGCGCGCGTCGCGCTCGGAGACCTCGACCCACACCTCGGGCGCGGCGGCCTGAAGCTGCGGTGCCCTGGCGGTCTTGGTGCGGGTGTGGAAGTGGTACACGGTGCGGCCGGTGATCAACGCGAACGGATAGTCGGGGCTGGGCCGCTCGTGCGGCGGCACGTACTGGGCCGCCTTGATGATGGCCTTGGCGTAGGCGTTCATCGAGCGATACTCGTCCGGCTGCAGCGGTGCCCCGGTGATCAGGTCCTTGCCGAAGGCCTCGCAATAGTCGGGATGCGACCAGAACTTGTTGTCGGAGTAGAGCCGTTCGGTTCCGTCCGGATGCTCGGCGTTGCAGGGCCACTGGATCCCGCTGCCGCCGCGCAGCTTCTCGTACGTCAAACCCGTGTAGTCGCAGGGCCGGCCCGCGCTGCACTTCTTCCACGCCTCGAACGCCGACTCGGGATCGGTCCACGGCGGAAACGGTTGGCCGTCCTTGTCGCGGAAGTCCATCCGCCGCGCGTAGTCCAGGAAGATGTCGAGGTCCGAACGCGCGGAACCCGGTGGCTCCACGGCCTTTTCGGACAGGTGCACGGTGCGGTCGGCGTTGGTGAAGGTGCCGGTCTTCTCCCCCCACGCGGCGGCCGGCAACACGACGTCGGCCAGCGCCGCGGTCTCGGTCATGAAGATGTCCTGCACGACGAGGAAAAGCCGCTCCTGCGACAGGATGTCGCGCACTCGCGCCAACTCCGGCAGCGACACCGCGGGATTGGTCGCGCTGACCCATAACATGCGCAGCGTCCCCTCCTCGGCGAAGCGGAACATCTGCATGGCGTGCGTCGGCGGTGCGTAGTGCGGAATCTGCAGGGGCTCAAGGTTCCACAGCTCCGCCAGCTCGGCGATGTGGGCGTCGTTGGACCAGTTGCGGAACCCGGCCAGGTCTCCGTTGGCGCCGCACTCGCGGGTGTTCTCCGCGGTCGGCTGCCCGTTCATCTGCAGCAGGCCGCATCCGGGCTTGCCGAGCATGCCGCGGACCAGGTGAACGTTGTTGACCTGCACGGCCGCGGCGGTGGCCTGGTGTGACTGGTAGAAGCCCTGCAGCACGGTGGACAGCAATCGCTCCGCGGTGCCCAACAGTCTTGCCGCGCTGCGGATGTCGTCGGCCGAGACGCCGCAGATCTCGGCGACCCGCTCGGGCGGAAACTCTTCGACCCGGTCGCGCAGCTCCTCGAAACCGACCGTGTGCGCGTCGATGTAGTCCTGGTCGATCCAGCCGTGGGAGATGATCTCGTGCAAGAGGCCGTTCATCAGCGCGACGTTGGTGCCCGGCAGCGGCGCCAGGTGGACGGTGGCGCGCCGGGCGACCGGCGTGAGCCGCGGGTCGACGCACACGATCGCCGGCGGCGACTGGCCGGCCAGCCGGTCCAGCATCCGCGCCCACAACACCGTCTGCGTCTCGGCGACGTTGTGGCCGAACAGCGCGATGACGTCGGCGTGGTCGACGTCGGTGTAGGAACCCGGCTGCCCGTCGCAGCCGAACGATTCCTTCAGCGCCTCGGCCGCGGTCGCCGTGCACAGGCGGGTGTTGCCGTCGACGTGGTTGGTGCCGATCGCCCCGTGCGCGATCGCGCCCTGGGTGTAGTACGCCTCGAGGAACAGCTGCCCGGAGGTGTAGAAGCCGATCGAGGCGGGGCCGCGGGTGTCCAGCAGGTGGCGGCTGCGCTGGACGATCCGTTCCATCGCGGTGTCCCAGTCGCACGGTTGCAATGTGCCGCCGACGCGGATCAGCGGGGTGGTGAGCCGGTCCGGGGACGCGTTGGCCTGCCAGCCGAACATGTCCTTCGGGTCGAGGCGGCCGTGGTTGACGCGGTCGACGGCGCGCCCGCGCACGCCCACGATGCGCCCGTCCTTGACGGCGATGTCGAGGCCGTCGCCGTTGGAGTGCAGTACCGCCGCCGACTGCACCCAGCGATCCACCGATTCCGGAGCGATCCCGTCGGCCAGGTAGGTGTCGACTCGCTCGGGCCACTCGCCGCCCGGTTCGTACGGCGTCCGCGTTCCCCACGGGTCGGCGATGCGATCTGTTGTCACGCCGGAGAACTACCCGGACGCGCGAACCCGAAACCCCGGCTCAGCGGGCCTCAAAGCCCCAACTCGGCCTCTAGTCCGTCGATTCCGGCGCGGATCGCCTTGAGCGCATCGGCGCGCACGCGCAATTTGGTTGCGGTGTGGGCGTGCTGGTGCAGGCCGGCGAATTCGCGCGCGGCCTCTTCGGCGCGGTCGACCACCACCTCGGGCAACACGATCTCGTCGACAAAGCCGGCGGCCAGGGCGGTTTCGCCGAAGAACGTCTTGGCCAGCCCGACTGCCTGCTGGTAGGCCGACGGCGTCAGCCGCAGCTTCATGATCTCCAGGGCGGCGTAGGGGATGACCATCCCGATCGCCACCTCGTTGGCCTGGATGTTGTATGCGTGGGCGGCCACCCGGTGGTCACCGGACGTCAACAGAAACGCGCCCATCGCGATGGCGTGGCCGGTGCAGGCCATCACCACCGGCTTGGGGTGGGACAGCAGCCGATACGCCAGCTCGAAGCCGCCCCGCAGCATGGCGATCGCGGGCTGCGCCTCGCCCGACGTCAGGATCTTCAGGTCGAACCCGCCGCTGAACACCCGCTCGTTGCCGGTGATCACCAGCGCCCCGGCGTTGTCGCCGTCGGCCCGGTCGAGGGCCTCGTTGAGGGCCTGCTGCATCGTGGGGCCCAGCGCGTTGACCTTGCCGTCGTCCATCCGGATGACGGCGATCGAATCCTTGAGGCTGTAGGCGACCGGGCCGCTCATGCGTTGCTCCTTCGATCGGTCAGACGTGCTGGCTGCGGTGCTTGGCGGGATTCCTCTCGCCGTTGCCCCAGCGCAGGCTGACGTCGGTGGGGGCGTCGAGCTGGCGGGTGCGCCACCTGTCCTGGGTTTCCTGCACGGCGCCGTTGATGCGCTCGATCTCGCTGCGGAACACGTCGGCGCGCGTTTCCTTGCTCGCGTAGTGGAAGTAGGTCAGCAGCCCGCGCAGCAGCTCGAGTTTCTGCTTTTCGCGCTTGGCCAGGTCGTGGGTCGTCAGCAACTCGATGCGCTGCACGGGCGGCAGCGCGTCCCAGTCGAGCTCCACGTCGGTCTGCAGCACGGGCCGGTCGCCCTGCCAGAACCGCCAGCCGCGCGGCTTGTCGGGGCGGTCGTGATAGATCACCGAGCCGGCGAAGCGGGACTCGATGCCCATTCCGATCTCGGCGCGATCAAGCGCCGAATCCCACACCATGCGCCATTCCTGGCCCGGCGCGAGCACCGGCAACTCGCGCGGCAGCTGCAGTTCGACCACGTCGGCGTAGCCGTCGGCGGCGTTTTCGTACTCGGCCACCGTCGGCGGCGTCGGAAACGAGAATCGGATGTCGTAGGCCGCGGTCTTCCCGAAATTCCGGACCACGAGTTCGATCACGTGCCAGTCCGCGGGATGCGGCTCCATGAACATCGCGACCTGGGGCCGGACCTGGTCGGTGACGATGCTGCGGTTGAGTCTGAGCTGCCGGATCACCACGAGCAGCGCGACGATGCCCAGCAAAATCGCCGCCCACGCCGCCCACGCCAGCCAGGTGCCCGACGAAACATTGGTGACCCCGTGCCAGGCGTTCTGGATCCACCCCATGAGATCCACCCTTCCGCTTATATCACAGTGGTCTTCGGCCGGAAGTTTCGCTGGACCGATAGTAAAGGGGTCCGGCGCGCATTGCCGGGCCGAAATCAATCCCGCTCAAATGCGCACAAATTGCCGGCGGGTCGCTTAGCCGCCCATCAGCATTCGCCACTGGTCGAGATCGGCGGCCCGATACACGTAGTTGGACCGTTTGACCTCCGACAGCGACGCGCTGGGCTCCGCCGAATACCAGTGCCCCGGAAACACTGTCGGGTCACCCGGGAGCGTGGCCAGCCGCTGCAGGCTGCGATACATCTCGTCGGAGTCGCCCCCCGGGAAATCAGTGCGCCCGCAGCCGTCGAGGAACAGCGTGTCCCCGGCGACCAGGCGGCCGTCGAGCAAGAAGCATTGGCTGCCCGGCGTGTGGCCCGGGGTGTGCAGCAGCTCGATTTCGATATCCCCGACGCTGACTTTGTCGTGGCCCTCATGGGTGGTGAGGTCGCCCATGCCGATCCCCGTGACCCTCGAAACCCAAAGCGCCTCATGGGTATTCACGTGCACCGGCACCGGCGCGCGCTCCAGCAGCTCGGCCAGGCCCTTGAGTTCGAAACCCATCATCGAGCCGCCCACGTGGTCGGGGTGGTGGTGGGTCACCAGCACCCCGGACAGGTGCATGCCGTCGGACTCGAGCGCGTCGAGCAGGTCGCCGGCGGCGTATGCGGGATCGACCACCAGGCAGTCCCCGGTCTGACGGTCCCCGATCAGGTAGGCGAAGTTGCGCATTTGCGTCGCGAACATGTCGCCGGGGGCGAAATCGCGACCCGAAAGCAATTGACGGAAGTACAGCCGGTCCTCTGCCACCCGACCAGCCTAGGACCTGCCCGACACGCGCCCGTCCGCGACTTGAGATCCGGGCCGGTGTTTGCCGGAAACCGCCGCTCGGCGAGGGGTTTGGGACGCGCCCAGTGGGTATTGTTGGCGCATGAGAAAGAGGGTCGAGATCGAAATCGACGACGATCTGGTCCAAGAGGCGATCCGTCGGTTCCATCTGGCTGACACGCGCGAGGCCGTCCATCTCGCGCTGCGGACCCTGCTCGGTGAGTCCGGCGCGCACGATGAGCAAGACAGCGAGTACGACGAGTTCAGCGACCTCAACGCGTGGCAGCCCCGCCCCGGCGGCGACGGCCGGTAAGGGGCCGCGTTGGTGGTTTGGTGACGTTGCGCGCCAGGCTGTACCCTCTTTTAGGCCCCGCGGCAGGACTGTCGCTTGGGTGAACGGCCCCCTTAGCTCAGTCGGTAGAGCGTTTCCATGGTAAGGAAAAGGTCAACGGTTCGATTCCGTTAGGGGGCTCGGCGGACGCCGAGCAGGCAGGCGGCCCCCACCCGAAATGGGTGGCCCCGAGGCGATGTAGCTCAGTCGGTTAGAGCGAACGACTCATAATCGTTAGGTCGCCGGTTCGAGTCCGGCCATCGCTACAACACAACAACGGCACCAACGCGAGTTTCACCAGAGCGACAGAGCAGAGAGAACCGACATGGCTTCCAGTACCGACGTGCGGCCCAAGATCACCTTGGCATGCGAGGTGTGCAAGCACCGTAACTACATCACCAAGAAGAACCGCCGCAACGACCCCGACCGGATGGAGCTGAAGAAGTTCTGCCCCAATTGCGGCAAGCACCAGCCGCACCGCGAGACACGCTAGGCGCCGCCCAGCACGCATTTACCGGGATCGACTAGGTAGGTTATTCAGCCGTGGGGTTGTCCACAAACATCGTCGGGATGCATTACCGGTACCCCGACCACTACGAGGTGGAGCGCGAAAAGATCCGCGAGTACGCGGTGGCCGTGCAGAACGACGACTCCTCGTTCTTTCAGGAGGACGCTGCCGCCGAGCTCGGCTACAAGGGGCTGTTGGCCCCGTTGACCTTCATCTGCGTGTTCGGCTACCAGGCGCAATCGGCGTTCTTCAAGCATGCGAACATCGCGGTGGAGGACTCGCAGATCGTCCAGGTCGACCAGGTGCTGAAGTTCGCCAAGCCTATCGTGGCGGGAGACAAGCTCTACTGCGATGTGTGGGTGGATTCGATGCGCGAGACGCACGGCACGCAGATCATCGTGACCAAGAACATCATCACCGACGATGCCGGTGACGTTGTGCAGGAGACCTACACGACCCTGGCGGGCCGTGCGGGTGAGGATGGAGAAAAGGGATTTTCTGATGCCACTGCGTGAGTTCAGCTCGGTCAAGGTGGGCGACAAGCTTCCGGAGAAGGTCTACCCGCTGACCCGTCAGGACCTGGTGAATTACGCGGGGGTCTCCGGTGACCTCAACCCGATCCACTGGGACGACGAGATCGCCAAGGTCGTGGGGCTGGACACCGCCATTGCCCACGGCATGCTGACCATGGGCATCGGCGGCGGCTACGTGACCTCGTGGGTCGGCGACCCGGGCGCGGTCACCGAGTACAACGTGCGGTTCACCGCCGTCGTGCCGGTGCCCAACGACGGCAAGGGCGCCGAGCTCATTTTCAGCGGCAGGGTGAAATCGCTCGATCCGGAGACCAAGTCGGTGACCATCGCGCTGACCGCGACCACCGGCGGCAAGAAGATCTTCGGGCGGGCCATCGCGTCGGCAAAGCTGGCGTAGGCGGAGCTCATGGCGCTCAAGACCGATATCCGCGGGATGATCTGGCGGTATCCGGACTACTTCGTCGTGGGCCGCGAGCAGCTTCGCGAGTTTGCCCACGCCATCAAATGCGACCATCCGGCCTACTTCGACGAGGGCGCGGCCGCCGAGCTCGGCTACGACGCGATCGTGGCGCCGTTGACGTTCGTGACGATCCTCGCCAAGTACGTCCAGCTCGACTTCTTTCGCAACGTCGACGTGGGCATGGAGACCATGCAGATCGTCCAGGTCGACCAGCGGTTCCTGTTTTACAAACCGGTGCTGGCCGGCGACAAGCTGTGGGCCCGGATGGACATCCATTCGGTGGATGAGCGTTTCGGTGCCGACATCGTCGTCACCAAGAACATCTGCCACAACGACGAGGGCGATCTGGTGCTGGAGGCCTACACCACCCTGATGGGTCAGCAGGGTGAGGAATCCGCCAGGCTCAAGTGGGACAAAGAGTCCGGGCAGGTCATCAGGACCTCGTAATCGGCATCGGATTTCCTGAGCTCGAGTGGGATCGAGTACACTCGGACCTCGGGGTTTTCCCAGCATCAGCGCGCTTTCCGGGATTCGAACAATCGGGGAGCGCGCGTGTCATGTAAGCCCCGGTAGGTAAGCGCAGGTTGGCCTGCCAACCGCGAAGGGGCGTAGCTCAACTGGCAGAGCAGCGGTCTCCAAAACCGCAGGTTGCAGGTTCAAGTCCTGTCGCCCCTGCTGAAGACGGACTATAGGTGCCGTGCCATGGTGGACACTGGAAGACAGGGTCCCATCACAATGGGGCGGCGCAGGATACTAGCAAACAAAGGAGCACGCGGTGAGCGACGAGGGCCCCGACATCGGTGCTGCCAACGACGCCGCACGCGACGGCGGTGACACCGAGGACGTCCGCGAAAGCGGCGGTCGCACGGCCGTGGTGACTCGGCCGCAGCGCCCCACCGGCAAACGGTCCAGGCAGCGGGCGACCGACGTCGGCGAGGACGCCGACGTGGAGTCGGCCGACGAGGTCGAGGCTATCGAGGCGGACTCGGGTTCCAAGAAGGCCAAGAAGGGCGCCAAGGCCAAGGCGCCCAAGAAGGCGCGGAAGCCCGGCGACCGTTCGGCCAATCCGTTCGTGTTCGTCTACAACTACCTCAAGCAGGTCGTTGGCGAGATGCGGAAGGTGATCTGGCCGAACCGCAAGCAGATGCTCACCTACACCTCGGTGGTGCTGGCGTTTCTGGCCTTCATGGTGGCGCTGGTCGGCCTGGCGGATTTCGGCCTGGCCAAGCTGGTCCTGCTGGTGTTCGGCTGAGCTTTGAGAGTGACAGGAAGGACTGAAAACCGTGACTAGCTTCGACGGTGACACGTCCGCGGGTGAAGCAGCGGTCGACGTGCAGGAGGCCCCTGAGACGTCGGCGGCACCGGAGAGCCCGGAGGCGCTGGAGGCTCCAGAGACCCCCGAGACCGCCGAGACCCCGGAGCAGGCGGAGCCGGCCGAGGAGGTCGACCCGGCCGCCGCGCTGAAGGCCGAGCTGCGCAGCAAGCCCGGCGACTGGTACGTCATCCACTCGTATGCGGGATACGAGAACAAGGTGAAGGCCAACCTGGAAACCCGCGTGCAGAACCTCGACGTCGGCGACTACATCTTCCAGGTGGAGGTGCCCACCGAAGAGGTCACCGAGATCAAGAACGGCCAGCGCAAGCAGGTCAACCGCAAGGTGCTGCCGGGCTACATCCTGGTGCGCATGGACCTGACCGACGACTCGTGGGCCGCGGTGCGCAACACCCCGGGCGTCACCGGGTTCGTCGGCGCGACGTCGCGCCCGTCGGCCCTGACGCTGGACGACGTGGTCAAGTTCCTGCTGCCGCGCGGGGCGGCCAAGAAGGCCGCCAAGGGCGCGGCCAGCACCGCCGCCGTGGCCGAGGCGGGCGGCCTGGAACGCCCGGTCGTCGAGGTCGACTACGAGGTCGGCGAATCGGTGACGGTCATGGACGGGCCGTTCGCCACGCTGCCGGCCACCATCAGCGAGGTCAACGCCGAACAGCAGAAGCTCAAGGTGCTGGTGTCGATCTTCGGCCGCGAAACCCCGGTCGAATTGACCTTCGGCCAAGTCTCGAAGATTTAGCCCCCTTAACCCAGAGAGAAGGAACAACAACACCTCATGGCCCCGAAGAAGAAGGTCGTCGGGCTGATCAAGCTCCAGATCCAGGCCGGGCAGGCCAACCCTGCCCCGCCGGTAGGGCCCGCGCTCGGCCAGCACGGCGTCAACATCATGGAGTTCTGCAAGGCGTACAACGCCGCGACCGAAAACCAGCGCGGCAACGTCATCCCGGTGGAGATCACGGTCTACGAGGACCGCAGCTTCACCTTCACGCTGAAGACCCCGCCCGCCGCCAAGCTGCTGCTCAAGGCCGCCGGCGTGGGCAAGGGCTCGGCCGAGCCGCACAAGACCAAGGTCGCCAAGGTCAGCTGGGATCAGGTCAAAGAGATCGCCGAGACGAAGAAGTCCGACCTGAACGCCAACGACATCGACGCGGCCGCCAAGATCATCGCCGGCACCGCCCGGTCGATGGGCATCACTGTCGAGTAACACGCAAGACCGTGGGAGGGCTGGCTTCGGCCCGATAACCACGACCCAACACCTGATTGGATAGTCAATGAGCAAGAACAGCAAGGCATATCGCGCCGCGGTCGAAAAGGTCGACCGCAGCAACCTGTACACCCCGCTGGAGGCGGCCAAGCTCGCCAAGGAGACGTCGTCGGCCAAGCAGGACGCGACGGTCGAGGTGGCGATCCGGCTCGGGGTCGACCCGCGCAAGGCCGACCAGATGGTCCGCGGCACGGTCAACCTGCCGCACGGCACCGGTAAGACGGCCCGCGTCGCGGTGTTCGCCGTCGGTGACAAGGCCGAGCAGGCGCAGGCCGCCGGCGCCGACATCGTCGGCAGCGACGACCTGATCGAGAAGATCCAGGGCGGGTTCCTGGACTTCGATGCCGCGATCGCGACCCCCGACCAGATGGCCAAGGTCGGCCGCATCGCCCGCATCCTGGGCCCGCGCGGCCTGATGCCCAACCCCAAGACCGGCACCGTCACCCCCGACGTCGCCAAGGCCGTGTCCGACATCAAGGGCGGCAAGATCAACTTCCGCGTCGACAAGCAGGCCAACCTGCATTTCGTGATCGGCAAGGCGTCCTTCGACGAGAAGAGCCTGGCGGAGAACTACGGCGCCGCGATCGACGAGGTGCTGCGGCTCAAGCCGTCGTCGTCGAAGGGCCGTTACCTCAAGAAGATCACCGTGTCGACGACCACGGGCCCGGGCATCCCGGTGGACCCGTCGGTCACGCGCAACTTCGCCGAGGCCTAATTTCTGCGGCCGAGTGTGAATCCCGCGACGCCCGATCGGCGTGTCGCGTCGTGAGATTCACGCTCGGCGGTTAACTGAGCTCGGCGATGCGCCGCCGCAAGAACTCGCGGCCCGGCTCAGAACCGTTGGCTTCCAACGCCGTTCGGTACCACCTCACGGCTTCGGCGGGCCGTCCCGCGCGCCGGAGCAGATCGGCGCGCACCGTCGCGACGAGGTTCGAACGCGCCAGCCGGGGGTCATGCGCCACCGCGTCCAGGGCGGCCAGGCCCGCCTCGGGCCCGTCGCGAAATCCGACCGCCAGCGCGCGATTGGCGCGCACCACCGGCGAGTCGGTGAGCCGCAGCAGCCGGTCGTAGGCCGCGCAGATGGTGACCCAATCCGTGTGCTCCCAGCTCGGCGCCGTCGCGTGCAGCGCGGCGATCACCGCCTGCGGCAGGTAGGGGCCCGTCGACCCCTCTGCCCGCCGCAGCCGGTCCAGCCCGCGGGCGATGCGGCCCCGGTCCCACCGGCGCCGGTCCTGCTCCTCGAGCGGCACCAGCATCCCGGCGGCGTCCACCCGGGTCGCGCGCCGCGAATCGTGCAGCAGCATCAGCGCGGCCAGGGCGTGCGCCTCCGGCTCGTGCGGCATCAGCGCACACAGCTCCTGCGCCAGCCGGACCCCCTCGTCGCACAACTCGTCGCGGATCGCCGACGGCCCCGCCGTCGACCAATAGCCCTCGGTGAACACGGAATAGAGGCAAGCCAGCACGTGGGGCGTGCGCTCGGGCAGCAGCTCGGCCGGCGGCACCCGCAGCGGAATGTTGGCGTGCCGAACCTTGTTCTTGGCGCGCGTGATTCGCTGGCCGATCGCCGCCTCGCTCTGCAGCACCGCCCGGGCGATCTCGGCGACGGTCAGCCCGGACACCAGCCGCAGCGTGAGCGCCAGCTGCGACGGACGGTCCAGCGCCGGATGCGCACAGGTGAACATCATCCGCAGCTCGTCGTCGCGGACGGGATGCGGTTCGGCATGGTCGGTGCGCGCCCGGATATCGTCCACCACAGCGGCCAATTCCTTTCCCGGACGGACAGATTCGCGGCGCAGCCGGTCCCGCGCGCGGTTGCGGGCGACGGTCACCAGCCAGCCGCCGGGGCTGTCCGGCACGCCGTCGCGAGGCCAGGTGCGCAGCGCCTCGGCGCAGGCCTCCTGGACGGCGTCCTCCGCGACCGTGAGGTCGCCGGACCACCGCGCGAGCGCGGCGACGGCGGGTCCCCACTCCCGGCGGAAGACGCCGTCCAGGGCTGTCATCTGCGAGCTAGAGCGCGGAGATCCCGGCCAGCTGCCGCAACTGCACGGTCGAGGCGGGGATCATCGATGCGACCTTGACGGCCTCGTCGCGATCCGCGGCGCCCAGCAGGTAGATGCCCGTGGCGATTTCGGCTCCCTCGACATACGGTCCGTCGGTGATCAGGACCTCGCCGTTGCGCACCCGCACGGTCGTCGCCGTGGACCGGTCGTGCAACGCGGCACCACCGATGATGTGGTCGCCCGCGGCCGCGTGCAGATCGGCGTGCTTCGCCGCCACCGCCTCCCATTCCGGCGTGCCCGGCGTGTGTGCGGATTCGGCCGGCTCCAGCAGCAGCGCGAGCCAGTCGTTGCCAGCGAGCTTGCGGGACAGGTCAACTGAGTGGACCGCAGGCCACACTTCCACGGCCCCGAACTTGGCGAGCGGGACGTCGCGCGCCAGTGCCAGCGCCTCGTCGAGGTTTTCCGCTTCGAACACGTAGAAGCCGCAGGCCACCTCGGCGGCCTCGGCGAACGGGCCGTCGGTGACGACCGGCGCGTCCGGGCCGCCGGTGATGACCACCGCCGCGGCCGCGGGGGCCAGCGCATCACCGGATTTGATCGCGGGCCCGGCTTTGGTGTGGAAGCTCTCCCATTCCGCCATCGCGGCGGCCGCATCGTCGGGTGAGCGGTCTTGCTCCTGGCTGATCAACAGTGCTACGTACTGCATTTGTCGTCACCTCCGGTAGTGAGCGAAACCCTGTGTTCCACTCTCTACCTACTCGACGAACGGCGCAGCCCCGATCCGACAGTTAGGCGGCGCCCGGCTTCAGGTAGGTCACCAGGCTGCAGTCCAGCATCTCGTCGGTGAAGTAGTGCTCGCAGCCGCGCAGGTATTTCATGTATCGCTCGTAGACCTCTTCGGAGGTGACCTCGATGGCCTTCTCCTTGTTGGACTCCAGCGTGTCGCCCCATATGTGCAGCGTCTTGATGTAGTGCGGGCGCAGCGAAAGCGGTTCCGGCACTACGAAACCCGCCTTCTCGCCGTGCTCGACCATCATCTCGGTGGACGGCAGCCGGCCGCCCGGGAAGATCTCGGTGATGATGAACTTGATGAAGCGCGCCGTCTCGAAGGTCAGCTTCTTGCCGCGGGCCGCCATCTCGAAGGGGTGGTAGCTGACACTGCTCTGAATGGTCATCCGGCCGTCGTCGGGCATGATGTCGAAACACCGCTTGAAGAAGTCGTCGTAGTTCTCGTGCCCGAAGTGCTCGAAGGCCTCGATCGACACGATCCGGTCGACGGGCTCGTTGAAATCCTCCCAGCCGTGGAGGCGAACCTGGCGCGAGCGGTTGGTGTCGAGCGCCCCCAGCACCTGCTCGCTGCGGGCGTGCTGGTTCTTGGACAGCGTCAGGCCGATCACGTTGACGTCGTACTTCTCGACCGCGCGCTTCATGGTGGTGCCCCACCCGCAGCCGATGTCGAGCAGCGTCATGCCCGGCTTGAGGTCGAGCTTGTCCAGGTTGAGGTCGATCTTGGCGTACTGGGCCTCCTCGAGCGTGATGTCCGGCGGCTCGAAGTAGGCGCAGCTGTAGGTCCGGGTGGGGTCCTGGAACAGGGCGAAGAAGTCGTCGGAGACGTCGTAGTGCGCCTGAATGTCCTCGAAGCGCGTCCGCGTCTTCGTCGGGCTCGTCGGTTGCTCAGCCATTCTCGTCTTGTTCTCCTGGATGAATTCACTGCCTAAAGCGCAGGTCGGCGCTGTCGTGGCGGTACCCGACGTGCCACGATACCGAAGTTCACTTCTCCAACGTGAATTGGTTGCAGTCGATGTAGCCCATCCGGAACGCCTTGGCGCAGCCGGTCAGGAACTTCATGTAGCGGTCGTAGACCTCTTCGGACTGGATCGCGATGGCCTCGTCCTGGTGCGCCTCGAGGGCCTCGGCCCAGAAGTCCAGGGTCTTGGCGAAGTCCGATTGCAGCGACTGGATGCGGGTCACCCGAAAGCCGACCTTCTCCGAGTGCTCCTCGACGGTCTCGATCATCGGCAGGCGGCCGCCGGGGAAGATCTCGGTGACGATGAACCGGATGAACTTGGCCATCTCCATCGTCAGCGGGATGCCGCGCTCCATGACCTGCTTCACGTGCAACCCGGTGATCGCATGCAGCGCCATCACCCCGTCGGCCGGCATCGCCTCGTAGGCGAACTTGAAGAAGTCGTCGTATCGGTGAAAGCCGAAGTGTTCCAGCGCCTCGATGATGACGATGCGGTCCACCGGCTCGCCGAAGTCGGCCCAGTCGCTTAGCAAGACCCGCCGGGAGCGGTCGCTGTCGACCCCGTCGAGCACCTGCTGGCAGTAGGCGTGCTGGTTCTTCGACAGGGTCAGCCCGACGACGTTGACGTCGTAGCGCTCGATCGCCCGCTTCATCACCGAGCCCCAGCCGCAGCCGACGTCGAGCAGGGTCATTCCCGGCTGCAGCCCCAGCTTGTCCAGCGTGAGGTCGATCTTGGCGAGCTGCGCCTCCTGCAGGGTCATGCCCTCGCGCGGGAAGTAGGCGCAGCTGTAGGTGCGGGTCGGGTCGACGAACAGCGCGAAGAACTCGTTCGACAAGTCGTAGTGAGCCCGGACATTGTCGGAATCAGACCTCATCCGCGTGGCGCCCACTCGATTCTCAGACATGATGTCCTCCCGACTGACACCCGGTTTCATCAGGTGTCCGCCCCCGGCACCCTACACGGGGCAGGGCGCATCGCTCGCATTTAAGGTCGCATGCCCCTGGGTTTTTCGACCGAGCCCCCGCGCCCCAGTGACGTGCGCTGCCGCTATTTCTCCAGCGTGAACTGGTTGACGTCGATGTAGCCGATCCGAAACGCGTCCGCGCAGCCCGTGAGGTACTTCATATAGCGCTCATAGACCTCGTCGGACTGGACCGCGATCGCCTCGTCCCGGTGCGCCTGCAGGGCCTGCGCCCACAGGTCGAGGGTCCGGGCGTAGTGCGGCTGCAGCGACTGCCTGCGGGTCAACGTGAAACCCGCGTTCCCCGAGCGCTCCTGCACCATCTCGATCGACGGCAGCCGGCCGCCCGGGAAGATCTCGGTGACGATGAACTTGATGAAGCGGGCCATCTCGAACGTCAGCGGGATGCCGCGCTCGATGCACTGCGGCCCGGTGAGCCCGGTGATGGTGTGCAGCAGCATCACACCGTCGGCGGGCAGGACGTCATGGGCCATCGCGAAGAAGTCGTCGTAGCGGTCGTGGCCGAAGTGCTCGAACGCGCCGATCGACACGATGCGGTCGACCGGCTCGTCGAACTGTTCCCAGCCGGCCAGCAAGACCCGCTTGCTGCGCGGGCTTTCCATCTCGTCGAACGACTTCTGCACGTGGGCGGCCTGGTTCTTCGACAACGTCAGGCCGACCACGTTGACGTCGTAGCGCTCGACCGCTCGCCGCATGGTGGCGCCCCAGCCGCAGCCCACGTCGAGCAGCGTCATGCCGGGCCGCAGACCCAGCTTGCCCAGCGCCAGGTCGATCTTGGCGAGCTGCGCCTCTTCCAGCGTCATGTCGTCGCGCTCGAAGTAGGCGCAGCTGTAGGTCTGGGTGGGGTCCAGGAACAGGCGGAAAAAGTCGTCGGACAGGTCGTAGTGCGCCTGCACGTCGTCGAAGTGCGGCGTCAGGTCCTTGCCCATGGCGTTTCCCCCTGTACGCGCTGAATCACTTCGCCAGCGTGAACTGCGCGACGTTGATGAGTCCCCGGCGGAACCGCACCGCACATCCGGTGAGGTAGTGCATGAAGTTGTTGTAGACCTCTTCGGACTGGATGGCGATGGCGCGATCCCGGTTGGCCTCCAGGTTGGCGGCCCAGGTGTCGAGGGTTTTCGCGTAGTGCTGCTGCAGTAGCTGGGTTTGCTCGACGGTGAAGCCCGCGGCGCGCGCGTTGTCGACGATGTCGGGTTCCGACGGGAGCTCGCCGCCGGGGAATATCGACTCGCGCAGGAACTTGAGGAAGCGCAGATCGCTCATCGTCAGCGCGATGCCCTGTTCGTGCAGCCACCGGCGGTCGTAGGTGAACAGGCTGTGCAACAGCATCCGGCCGCCGTCGGGCAGGAGTTCGTAGGAGCGTTCGAAAAACGCGCCGTAGCGCTCCTTGTGGAAGGCGTCGAACGCCTCGAACGAGACGATCCGGTCGACCTTCTCGTCGAACTCCTCCCAACCCTGCAGCCGCGCCTCGGCGCGCCGCGTCGTCGGGATCTGCGCGAGCCGGGCCTGGCTGCGGTCACAATGGTTGCGGCTCAGGGTAAGTCCGATGACGTTGACGTCGTACTTCTCCACGGCGCGGACCAGGGCGCCGCCCCATCCGCACCCGACGTCGAGCAGGGTCATGCCCGGCTCCAGGTTGAGCTTGTCCAGGGCCAAATCCAATTTGGCGAGCTGCGCCTCTTCCAGGGTCATGTCGTCGCGCTCGAAGTAGGCGCAGGTGTAGACCCAGGTGGGGTCGAGAAAGAGCCCGAAGAAGTCGTCCGAAATGTCGTACGCAGCTTGCGAGTCTTCGTAATAGGGTTTCAGCTCCGCCATTATTAGACATCCTCCCAACGGCAACCGTACAACGGGGCGAGACCTTGTGTGAAATTCGCAGGGGCATATTAAAAGCCGCCCGACGGCGGCCTCAAACGGCCTCAGCCGGCGTCGGCGAAGTTGCTGGCCAGCTCGCCGATGACCCGATCCCACAGTTGCTGAGGCAGGTCGTGGCCCATGCCGTCAAACAAGACTAGTCGAGCACCGTCGATGGCGCGTGCAACGGCGCGGCCGCCCGACGGCCGCATCAGTTTGTCGGCGCGGCCGTGCAGGATCACGGTCTGGGCGGCCGTGCGCCGGTTGTAGCGCAGCAGGCTGCCGCTGCCCAGGACGGCGTCGAAGTGCCGGGCTATTCCCCAGGGGTAGTAGCTGCGTTCGTAGCTCTCGATGGCCTCGGCGCGGAGCTGCTCCTCGGGCGCCAGGTAGCGGGGGCTGCCGATGATCTTGCTCACCCGAATGGCGTTGTCGACGATGACGTCGCGCGGGGAACCCGGGGCGGGGCCCTTGATCAGCGCCAGCAGCTGGCGCGGTCCGGGCGGCGGAAGGAACGCCTGGTTGTTGCTCGAGAAGATGACCGCGAGCGACTTCGTCCGCTTGGCGAATCGGGCGGCGAAGATCTGGGCGATCATGCCGCCCATGGACGCGCCGACGATGTGGGCGCGCTCGATGCCCAGGTGGCTCAGGACGGCGGCGGCGTCGTCGGCCATGTCTTCGAGGGTGTAGGGCGCCTTGCTGCGCAGGCCGAGCCACGAGCGCACCAACCGCGTGATCAGTGGCTGGCCGGCGGAGCGCCGCTCGGTCTTGCTGGACAGGCCGACGTCGCGGTTGTCGTAGCGGATGACGCGCAGGCCCTGCGCGACCAGCTTCTCGCAGAACGCGGTCCGCCACAGCAGCAGCTGCGCGCCCAGCCCCATGACCAGCAGGACGGGCGGGTCGTCGACGTCGCCCATGTCCTCGTAGTAGAGCTTCAGGTCACCCGAAATGGCTTCCCCGGTGCGGACCTCCATCACACCTCGACGTCGCTCTGGTGCTCGCGGCTGACCTCGACCATGAAGTTCGCGAAGTACCCGGTCAGCTGCGGGTCCGACATCATCTGCCACTTCGGCGCCAGCAGCTTCATGTACCGCTCGACATAGAGGAACTGCTTGCCGATCAACACCAGCTCGCGCGGCAGCTTGACGTCATAGGCATCGGCGAGCGTCGACAGCTGCCGCCCGATGTCCGCATACGACATGTCGCCCAGCGTCTGCATCGTCAGCGGGGTGGCGAACTTTTCCAGGTCCTTGGCGGCTTGGGCCTCGGGCTTCATGGTGCCGACGGCGCCCATCAGCACGACGATCTTGCCGGCCGCGGCGTGGTCCTTCTTAACCAGCAGCGCATAGACGAGTTCGCGCAGCAGCCAGCGGGTGCGGGGATCGATGCGGCCCATGATGCCGAAGTCGAAGAACACGATGCGGCCCTCGTCGTCGACGTACAGGTTGCCCGCGTGCAGGTCGCCGTGGAACAGCCCGTGCCGCAGCCCACCCTCGAACACCGAGAACAGCAGCGCCTTGACCAGCTCGGTGCCGTCGAACCCGGCCTTGCGGATCTCGGCGACGTTGTCGATGCGGATCCCGTGCACCCGCTCCATCGTCAGCACCCGCTCGGTGGTGAAGTCCCAGTGCACGTGCGGCACCCGGATGTTCTTGCCCAGCGGTGACGCGTGCAGATGCGAGACCCACGCCTCCATCGACTGCGCCTCGAGGCGAAAGTCCAGCTCTTCGGCCAGGTTGGCGGCGAAGTCGGCGACCACGTCCTGTGCCGACAGGCGGCGGCCCAGCTTGGCCAGCTCGACGGCCTGGGCGAAGCGCTTCAGGATCTGCAGGTCGGCGGCGACCCGGCGCCGGATGCCCGGGCGCTGGATCTTGACGACCACCTCCTCGCCGCTGTGCAGCGTGGCGTAGTGCACCTGCGCGATGGACGCCGACGCGAACGGCGTCTCGTCCCACTTGGCGAACAGGTCGGCGGGGTCCCCGCCCAGCTCCTCGACGAAGAGCTTGTGGACCTCTCCTGCGTCGGCGGGCGGGACCCGGTCGAGCAGGCCGCGGAATTCGCGCGACAGCGACTCCCCGAATGCGCCGGGGCTGGACGCGATGATCTGCCCGAACTTGACGTAGGTGGGCCCCAGGTCGGCGAAGGTGCCGGGGAGCTGCTTGATGACTTTTTGCTGCCAGGGCCCTCGGCTGGGCAGCTTGGTGACGACGCGGGCGGCGGCTCGGGTGACCTGCCAACCGGTGGCTGCTACCCGGGCCGCTTCGATGGGTAAGGGCACCCGGTCGAGCTTGGCCACCTCGCGGTGCTTGGTAGTAGTCATTTCAGCAGTCTGCCAAATCGTGGGAGTCAAGTCCCAATTCCTGTGAGCCCGCTCACCGGGTATCGACGGCCGCAAGAAGCTTCTTCCGGGCCCGTTGACTGTGAATACTCGGCTTTCGGCGTGAAGCCTGTGCGGGCAAACGCCTTGAACCCCGCCCTGCGCTCACAATCAAAGCCGTACGTTCACACTCACCGCAGCGCGTTAGAAGCCGAGCGCGAAGTTCTCGGTGAGGGCCTCGGTGATGGGCCGCCAGACCGGTTCCGGAAGGTCGTGTCCCATCCCCTCGATCACCACGAAGCGGGCGCCGGGGATGGCCGCGGCCAGCGCGCGCCCGTTGCGGGGCCGCACCATCGGGTCGGCCGAACCGTGCAGCACCACGGTCGGCGCGGCTACCGCCTTGCTGTAACCAAGCAGGCTGCCGGTGCCCAGCATGGCGTCGACCTGGCGCATCCTGCCCGCCGGGTAGCTGCAGCGATCCGCCAGCCGCCGGACCCGCTCGCGCAGCTCGGCGTCGGACGGCAGGAAGTTGGGGCCGTTGAACACCGCGATGTTGCGCGCCTCGTAGGCCACCTTCTCCTCCTCGGGCGCGTCCTTGGCGGGGGCGTCGAACCTCAGCTTGACGACGCGCCAGGCCGGCAGCGCCGACAGCGGCTTGCCCGTGCTGGACATGATGAGCCCCAGCGAGGCCACCCGGTGCGCCTCGGTGGCGGCCAGGATCTGCGCGATCATGCCGCCCATGGACGCGCCCACCACGTGGGCGCGGGCAATACCCAGGTGGTCGAGCAGCGCGACCACGTCCCCGGTCATGTCGACCAGGTTGTAGGGCACGCGACTGGGCCGGCCCAGCACGTAGCGCGCGACGCGCCGGTAGACCGAGCCCGGCGCCCGCAGCCCGTGCATCTTGGCCGACAGTCCGATGTCGCGGTGGTCGAAGCGGACGATGCGATAGCCGGCGTCGACGAGCCGCGCGCAGAATCCGTCGGGCCACATGGGCAGCTGCGCGCCCAGGCCCATGATCAGCAGTACGGGCGGGGCGGCGGGGTCGCCGAGATCCTCGTAGTAGAGCCCGACGGTGCCGTGCGGCGTCTGCCGGCGCGCGACGCCGCTACGGGTCTGGAGGGTCAGGGCTTGCCCCAAGGCGTCACCCAACCGTCGATCTGCCAACCCTCCAGCCCGGCGATCAACTCGTACATGGTGGCGCCGTCGACGGTTTCCCGAACGATGTCGGCGTGCCCGGCGTGGCGGGCCAGCTCGTTGATCACGTGCAGGATCACCCACCGCACCGACCAGGCCGGCTGGTTTTTGGGAAACCACGGGATGTCCTGCGGGACGGGCACCGCGGCGTCGAGGTCCGCGGTGTCCACCAGCCGCAGCGATTCCGCGTTCTGCGCCCCGAAAGCCTCGAGCAGCCCGGCCAGGGTCTCGTCGGGCCGCATCACGTGCTGATCGGAGAACTCCTGGGCGATCACGTCGAACGGCCTCGGGTCCCTCGGCGGTTCGCCCGGCGCGGCGGCGACGCGCGCCATCCACGTGCGCTGCATCGCGGTGACGTGCTTGATCAGCCCGCCGACCGACAGCGCGCTGGACGATGGGGCCGATCGGGCCTGCTCGTCGGTGAGGCCGTAGGAGACGGCGAAATACGCGCTTTGGTGGAACGCCAGGAATTCGCGCAGGGCGCTGCGTTCGTCGGCGACGGGCGGGGCGAGGGCGGGCATGGCCAAATCTTAAGTCGGGTTGGGGCCATCACGACCGGTTGCGCCGTAAGGTGCGGGCATGCAGGTGATTTCGGCGGTCTCCACCGAACTTTTCGGCGGGCCGCCGGACGCGCCGCTGCAATTGGCGCGCGTCACCGTTTCCGGGTGCAGCGAGCCGACGTCCGTCCGCGTCGACGGCGACGGCTTGAGCGGGGAGGCGATTGCCCGGCCCGGCAGCGAGGTCGTCGAGGTCGCGGTCACGGTCGAGCGTCCCGTCGTCGGTGAGCGCCGGACCGCCCGGGCACGCGCCGGCGGTGCGGACACGCCGTTCGAGTTCACCGTGGCCGAGCCCGGGTGGACGATGTTCATGGTCAGCCACTTTCACTACGACCCGGTCTGGTGGAACACCCAGGGCGCCTACACCAGCGAGTGGACCGAAGACCCCCCGGGGCGCGCGCGGCAGACCAACGGTTTCGAGCTGGTGCGCGCGCATCTGGAAATGGCCCGCCGCGAGCCGGAATACAAGTTCGTGCTGGCCGAGGTGGATTACCTCAAGCCGTACTGGGACACCCGCCCCGAGGACCGCGCCGATTTGCGCCGGTTCATCGCGCAGGGCCGCGTCGAGGTGATGGGCGGCACCTACAACGAACCCAACACCAACCTGACCAGCCCGGAGACCACCATCCGGAATCTGGTGCACGGCATGGGTTTTCAGCGCGACGTCCTGGGCGCCGACCCGGCCACCGCCTGGCAGCTCGACGCGTTCGGCCACGACCCGCAATTCCCGGGGCTGGCCGCCGACGCCGGGCTGACGTCGAGCTCGTGGGCCCGCGGACCCTACCACCAATGGGGCCCCACCCACAGCGACGGCGGCCTGGGCGGCATGCAGTTCCGCAGCGAGTTCGAGTGGATCGCGCCGTCGGGCCGCGGCCTGCTGACCCACTACATGCCCGCGCACTACGCGGCGGGCTGGTGGATGGACTCCTCGATCACCCTGGCCGAGGCCGAGGACGCCACCTACGCGCTGTTCGATCAGCTCAAGGCGGTCGCCCTGACGCGGAACGTGTTGCTGCCCGTCGGGACCGACTACACCCCGCCGAACAAGTGGGTCACCGCGATCCACCGCGGCTGGGCCGCGCGCTACACGTGGCCGCGGTTCGTGTGCGCGCTGCCGCGGGAGTTCTTCGCGGCGGTGCGCGCCGAGCTGGCGCAGCGCGGGTCGTCGCCGTCGCCGCAAACCCGGGACATGAACCCGATCTACACCGGCAAGGACGTGTCCTACATCGACACCAAACAGGCCAACCGGGCCGCCGAGAACGCGGTGCTGCAGGCCGAGCGCTTCGCCGTGTTCGCCGGGTTGCTCGGCGGCGCCGAGTACCCGCAGGCCGCCCTGGCCAAGGCGTGGGTGCAGCTGGCCTACGGCGCCCACCACGACGCCATCACCGGCTCGGAGTCCGACCAGGTGTACCTGGACCTGCTGACCGGCTGGCGCGACGCGTGGGAGCTGGGTCGCGCGGTCCGGGACACGTCGCTGGCGCTGTTGTCCGGTCTGGTCGAGGGTGACGTGATCGTGTGGAATCCGTTGGCGCACCGGCGGACCGACGTGGTCACCGCCCGGCTGGATCCCCCGCCGGGCGAGGGCGTCAGGGTGCTCGACGCCGACGGCGCCGAGCTGCCCTCGCTGGTCGAGCACGACGGGCGGTCGGTCACCTGGCTGGCCCGCGACGTCCCGTCGCTGGGCTGGCGGGCCTACCGGGTGGTGCCCGGGAAAGACGCGACCGGCTGGGAGCCGGTGCCGGGATCGGTGATCGCCAACGAGCATTACCGGGTCGAGGCGGACGCGGCCCGCGGCGGCGGGGTCGCCTCGCTGATCCGGGACGGTCGCGAGCTGATGGCCGACGGCCGGGTGGGCAACGAGCTCGCCCTCTATGAGGAATATTCGGCGCACCCGACGCAGGCGGAGGGGCCGTGGCACCTGCTGCCGAAGGGCCCGGTGGTCTGCTCGTCGGAATCGCCGGCGCGGGTGCGGGCCTATCGCAGCCCGCTCGGTCAGCGGCTGGTGGTGCGCGGCAGCCTGGGCGGGCAGCTGCGCTACACGCAAACCCTGACCCTGTGGAACGGGGTGGCGCGGCTGGACTGCCGCACCACCGTCGACGAATTCAGCGGCGAGGACCGCCTGCTGCGGCTGCGCTGGCCGTGTCCGGTGCCGGGCGCCATGCCGGTCAGCGAGGTCGGCGACGCCGTCGTCGGGCGGGGCTTCGCGCTGCTGCACGAGGGCACCCGCTCGGTGGACACCGCGCAGCACCCGTGGACGCTGGACAACCCGGCCTACGGCTGGTTCGGCCTGTCCTCCGCGACGCGGGTCCGCCTCGGTGACGACACGCGCGCGCTGTCGGTGGCCGAGGTGGTGACACCGGCCGAGGCGGAGTCCGGTCCGCTGGCCCGCGAGCTGATGGTCGCGCTTGTCCGCGCCGGCGTCACGGCCACCTGCAGCGGCGCCGACACACCGCGTTACGGCTGCCTCGACGTCGACTCCAACCTGCCCGACGTCCGGATCGCCCTGGGCGGGCCGGACCGCAATTCGTTTACCAAAGCCGTTCTGGCGCAAGCGGATCCGGAGTACGCCGCCGAACTCGAACGCCAGCTGGCCGACAGCGGCCGGGCCAGGGTCTGGGTGCCCGCCGAGAAACCGCTGACGGTCGCCTGGGTGCCCGGCGCCGACCTGCGCGCCCCGCGGGCGCTGCCGGTCCTGATCATCGACGCCGACCCCGGTGCCCGCGACGACGGACTGGCCGCCGCGGTCGCGTCGGTGGTCGACGACCTCGCCGACGCCGAGATCGCCGTGAGCCAGCGGCCGCCGTCGGGCATGGACCCCTTCGAGGACCGCACCGTCGCGCTGCTCAACCGCGGTGTGCCCAGCTTCGCGGTCGACACCGACGGCACCCTGCACACCGCGCTGATGCGCTCCTGCACCGGATGGCCGTCGGGCATCTGGATCGACGATCCGCGCCGCACCGCGCCCGACGGATCCAATTTCCAGCTGCAGCACTGGACGCATGCCTTCGACTACGCGCTGGCCGGCGGTGACGGCGATTGGCGGCGGGCCGGGATCCCGACCGTCAGCGCGGAGTTCTCCCACCCGCTGCTCGCCGCCGGGCCCGGCCGACGCCGCGGTGGGCTGCCGCCGGCCGGCTCGCTGCTGCGCGTCGAGCCCGCCGGCGCGGTGCAGCTCGCTGCGCTCAAGGCGGCCGGCAACCCGCTGGCGGCGGGCAGCGGCCGTCCCGTCGACCCGGCCGCGGTGGCCCTGCGGCTGGTGGAGACCACGGGCCGGGGCGCCCGGGTGACCCTCGGCTCCGGGCTGGGCGAGGTGCGCGGGCTTCGGCGCGCCGACCTGCTGGAACAGCCGCTCGGTGCCACGGGTGGGCGCGCGCGCTCGGTCGAGCTGCACGGCTATCAGGTGGGCACCGTGCTGGCCGACCTCGAAATGCGCAGCCTCACAGAGGATTTCGCTGCGCTGGCGCCGCACGCCGAGGCCGCGCAGCCGCTCTACGCGCGCTACTGGCTGCACAACCGCGGCCCGGCGCCGCTCGGCGGGCTGCCGGCCGTCGCGCACCTGCACCCGCAGCGGGTCACGGGCACGCCCGGCGGCGAGGTTGTGCTGCGGCTGACCGCCGCCAGCGATCGCAGCGACGCCGCGCTGGGCGGGGCGGTGACGCTGGTCTGTCCCGACGGCTGGTCGGCCACGCCCGCCGAGCTGCCCGTCACGCTGTGCTCCGGCGAGCACCGGGAGGCCGACGT
The DNA here is from genome assembly GCF_059812295.1 of Mycobacterium sp. NGS63. Classification (NCBI taxonomy): domain Bacteria; kingdom Bacillati; phylum Actinomycetota; class Actinomycetes; order Mycobacteriales; family Mycobacteriaceae; genus Mycobacterium; species Mycobacterium sp. NGS63. The sequence goes on along the minus strand of NZ_JCALCJ010000012.1, from coordinate 77,842 downwards.
CGTGGTGTCGATCCCTGCCCGCGCGCGGCCGGGCCTCTACCCGGTCCGCGCGCAGCTGCGCCTGACCGGCGACGACCTCCCCGCGGCGTGGCGCCAGGCGGTCGAGGACGTGTGCGTCGTCGAGATAGGAGCGCAGGACGCCGCCGACCTGGTCCACCTGGTCGAGGGCCCGCGCGACGTCGAGCTCGCCGCCGGACAGGCGGCCCGGCTGACCGTGACGGTGGGCACCCGGGCCCGGGCGGACCTGGCGCTCGAAGCGCACCTGATCAGCCCGTGGGGCACCTGGGAGTGGCTGGGGCCGGCAGCGTGCGGGGCGGTGCTGCCCGCGCGCGGCACTGTCGAGCTCGGCTTCGACGTGACCCCACCCGCGTGGCTGGAGCCCGGGCGGTGGTGGGCGCTGGTCCGGGTGGGCTGCGCCGGCCGGCTGCTCTACTCGCCGGCGGTGGAGGTGACCGTGACATGAGTGGTGAGCGGGTGGCGACCGTCGCCGGCGAGCCGGTCGCGGTCGACGAGGTCGACGCGGCCGAGGCGCGGCTGCGCGCCGGGCCGGCGGCGGGCGCGCTGCCGGCGAGCGGGACCAGCGCGGGCCGGCAGCTGCGGCGCTGGCTCACCCAGCTGATCGTGACCGAGCGCGTGCTGGCCGGCGAGGCCGCCGCCCGCGGCCTGACCTCCCGCGGCGCCCCGCCCGAGGCCGAGCTGCTGCCCGACGGCGCGGCGCGGCTGGAGATCGGCAGCGTGGCCGCCGCGGCGCTGGCGGACCCGCGGGCGCGGGCGCTGTACGCCGCGGTCACCGCCACCGTCGACGTCGGCGACGACGAGGTCGCCGCCTACCACTCCCGCAACCCGCTGCGGTTCGCCGCGCCGCGTCCCGGCCCGCACGGCTGGCGGGCCCCGCCGGCGGTCGGGCCGCCGCTGGCGCAGGTGCGCCCGGCGATCGCCGACCATCTGCGCGGCGCCGCGCGGCGCCGCGCCTTCCGCGTGTGGCTGGACGCGCGCCGCGCCGAGCTGGTTCGCCTCGCCCCCGGCTACGAACACCCCGGCGACCCGCGCCAGCCCGACAACACCCACCGCCACTGATGGCCGCGCTGACGCTTTGCCTCGACATCGGCGGCACCAAGATCGCCGCCGGCCTGGCCGATCCCGCCGGCGCGCTGGTGCACACCGCCATCCGGCCCACCCCGGCCGGCGCCGCGGCCGAGGAGGTCTGGGCCGCGGTCGCCGGGATCGTCGCCGACGAGCTGCGCGCCGCAGGCGGCGCGGTCACCGCGGTGGGCATCGCCTCGGCCGGACCCATCGACCTGCACAGCGGCGCGGTCAACCCGATCAACATCCCGGCCTGGCGCGGCTTCCCGCTGCGCGACCGGGTCGCGGCCATGATGCCCGGCGTGCCCGTACGCCTCGGCGGCGACGGCGTGTGCATGGCGCTGGGCGAGCACTGGCTCGGGGCGGGCCGCGGCGCGCGGTTTCTGCTCGGCATGGTGGTGTCCACCGGCGTGGGCGGGGGGCTCGTGCTCGACGGCGTCCCGTACACCGGGCGCACCGGCAACGCCGGCCACGTCGGCCACATGGTCGTCGAACAGGACGGCCGGCCGTGCCCGTGCGGGGGCCGCGGCTGCGTCGAAACCGTCGCGTCCGGCCCGTCGATGGTGCGCTGGGCTGTGGCCAACGGATGGTCCGCGCCACCGGGCGCCGGCGCCCGGCAGCTGGCCGCCGCGGCGGCGGCCGGGGATCCGGTGGCGGTGCGGGCGTTCGGCCGGGGTGCCACCGCGCTCGCGGCGATGATCGCCTCGGTCGGGGCGGCGTGCGACCTCGACCTGGTCGTCATCGGCGGCGGGGTCGCCAAGGCCGGCGAGCTGCTCTTCGAGCCGTTGCGGGCCGCGCTGACCGGCTACGCCGGGCTGGACTTTCTGGCCGGGCTGCGGGTGGTGCCGGCCGCCCTCGGCGGCGAGGCCGGCCTGGTCGGGGCGGCCCGGCTGGCCGGTCTCGGCTAGCCGCCGTTTTGGCTGATCGGACCGCCCACGCTATTGTGGTGGCGATCCACCGAAGACCGTCGGTCACCGAGCAATCGGTTGAAGGTCCGGGAACATCCCGGCGGCCCACGCAGGAGGACGAGGCACCCGCCGGCTTGCGCCGGCACATTTCTACGCCCCGGCCGCTCCCTGCGCCGGGGCGTTCGTCGTTTCCCCGGTGGTCACAGACGACAAGTCACACGGACTTTGACCCAGGAGGTAGGCATGGCCAGGGCTGACAAGGCCACCGCCGTCGCGGACATCGCGGACCAGTTCAAGGACGCGACGGCCACGTTGATCACCGAATACCGCGGGCTGACGGTGGCCAACCTGGCCGAGCTGCGCCGGTCGTTGGCGGGCTCGGCCACCTACACCGTGGCCAAGAACACCCTGATCAAGCGGGCGGCCGCCGACGCCGGCATCGAGGGCCTCGATGAGCTGTTCGCCGGCCCCACGGCGATCGCGTTCGTCCGGGGTGAGCCGGTCGACGCCGCCAAGGCCATCAAGACCTTCGCCAAGGACAACAAGGCGCTGGTCATCAAGGGCGGCTACATGGACGGCCGCGCGCTGACGGTCGCCGAGGTCGAGCGCATCGCGGACCTGGAGTCCCGCGAGGTCCTGCTGGCCAAGCTGGCCGGCGCGATGAAGGGCAACCTCGCCAAGGCCGCCGGCCTGTTCGCCGCCCCGGCCTCGCAGGTGGCCCGGCTCGCGGCCGCGCTCCAGGAAAAGAAGGCCACCGAGGCCCCGGCCCCGGCCGCCGCGGCGCCCGCCGCCGAGGCCGCCGAGGCGCCCGCAGAACCAGCTTCCGAAGCACCCACCGAGGCTCCGGAAGCCCCGGCCGAAGCCGAATAACCCCCAAAACCCCGAATTAGGAAGGACCCACACCATGGCAAAGATGTCTACCGACGATCTGCTCGACGCGTTCAAGGAAATGACGCTGCTGGAGCTCTCCGACTTCGTCAAGAAGTTCGAGGAGACCTTCGAGGTCACCGCGGCCGCCCCGGTCGCCGTCGCCGCAGCCGGCCCGGCCGCCGGTGGCGCGCCCGCCGAGGCCGCCGAGGAGCAGTCGGAGTTCGACGTCATCCTCGAGGCCGCCGGCGACAAGAAGATCGGCGTCATCAAGGTGGTCCGCGAGATCGTCTCCGGCCTGGGCCTCAAGGAGGCCAAGGACCTCGTCGACGGCGCACCCAAGCCGCTGCTGGAGAAGGTCGCCAAGGAGGCCGCCGACGAAGCCAAGACCAAGCTCGAGGCCGCCGGCGCCACCGTCACCGTCAAGTAGTCACGTCGCGAAAACCCCCGGAACCCCGCTCAGCGCGGGTTCCGGGGGTTTCGTGCGCTCAACCCGACATCGCCGCGCGCAGCGACTGTGTCACCCGCTCAGGTGAATCTCCCAGCGCGACAAGCAGTTTCGAGGTCATCGCGGCCAGCACCGGCGCCACGGCCGTGCCGTCGTCGCCGTAGTAGCCGGCGAGTTCCAGCATCACGAACCCGTGGATCAAAGCCCAGAACTGGGCCGCCGTGGCCACCACCGCGGCGTCGTCGTCCGCCGAACCGGCCGCCCCGAGCCGGCCGGCCAGCAGGCAGCGGTGCACCCCGCGCACCACGTGCGCGAAGCTGGGGTAGCGCGCCTCGATCTCCGCGACCGTCAGCGTCAGGACGTTGTGCGCCGGCGCGTTGATGCCGTGCGCGCTGGTGCTGCCGAACATCAGCCGGAACATGTGCGGGCGCTCGATGGCGTAGCGCCGGTAGGCCGTGCCGATGGCGAACAGGTCGGCGACCGGGTCGTCGCTGGCGGGCACGGCCAGCGCGGCATCGAACTGGCGCAGGCCCTCCTCGGCGACCTCGGCGATCAGCCCCCGCATCCCGCCGAAATGGGTGTACAGCGCCATGGTCGACGTCCCCGCGGCGCGCGCCACCTTCCGGGTCTGCAGCGCGTCGGGGCCCTGCTCGTCGAGCAGGCCCACGGCGGCGTGCAGCATCTCCCGACGAACACCGCGGACCGCGCGAGCGCTGCCATCCGTCTCCGAAGTCATCCTTGCCATCTTGTCATCACCGGCGTACCGTTCCCATAACGCTGAAATAACAATGTTATAGGAGTTCAGTCGTGACATCCACGCAGGCCACCCGACCCCGGAACCCGTACCTCGAGGACTTCCTGGCGCCCGTGGGCACCGAGGTCACCGCGACCGACCTGGGGGTCACCGGGCACATCCCCGAGCACCTCGACGGCCGCTATCTGCGCAACGGGCCCAACCCGGTCGAGGAGGTCGACCGCGCCACCTACCACTGGTTCAGCGGCGACGGCATGGTGCACGGCGTGGCGCTGAGCGGCGGGCAGGCGCGCTGGTACCGCAACCGCTGGGTGCGCACCGCGCACGTGTGCGCCGCGCTGGGCGAGCCGGAACCCACCGGGCTGAACCCGCGCGCCGGCATGCTCTCGGTCGGCCCCAACACCAACGTGCTCAGCCACGCCGGAAAAACGCTGGCGCTCGTCGAGGGTGGCGGCGCGAACTACCGCCTCACCGAGGACCTGGACACCGTGGGGACCTGCGACTTCGACGGGACGTTGTTCGGTGGCTACACCGCCCACCCGCACACCGACCCGCGGACCGGCGAACTGCACGCCCTGTCCTATTCGTTTGCGCGCGGGCGATCCGTGCAGTACTCGGTGATCGACACCGACGGGCGCGCGCGGCGCACCGTCGACATCGACGTGACCGGGTCGCCGATGATGCACGACTTCTCGCTGACCGACAAATACGTGGTGATCTACGACCTGCCCGTCACGTTCGATCCCGTCCAGGTGATGCCGGCCAACGTGCCGCGCTGGCTGGGTCTGCCGGCCCGGCTGGTCATGCAGTCGCTGCTCGGCCGTGTGCGGATGCCCGGGCCGATGGCGACGATGATGAACCGCAACCGCGCGCCGCTCAATCGGATGCCCTACCGCTGGGACGCGAGCTACCCGGCGCGGATCGGGGTCATGCCGCGCGAGGGCGACAACAAAGACATCCGCTGGTTCGACATCGAACCCTGCTACGTCTATCACCCGCTCAACGCCTATTCGGAAACGCGGGACGGTGCGGAGGTGCTGGTGCTCGACGTGGTCCGCTACTCGAAGATGTTCGACCGCGACCTGCGCGGCCCCGGGGACAGCCGCCCCACCCTGGACCGCTGGACCATCAACCTGGCGACCGGCGCGGTGGCCAGCGAACGCCGCGACGACCGCCCGCAGGAGTTCCCCCGCATCAACGAGACGCTGCTGGGCGCGCGGCACCGGTTCGGCTACACCGTCGGCACCGATGGCGGCTACCTCTCCGGCGGCGCCATGCAGATGTCCACCGCGCTGTACAAGCACGACTACGCGACCGGATCGGCCACGGTGGCCCCGCTGGACCGCGACCTTCTGATCGGCGAGATGTCATTCGTGCCCAACCCCGGCGCGAATCGCGCCGAGGACGACGGGGTCCTGATGGGCTACGGCCACCACCGCGGCCGCGACGAGGGCCAGCTGCTTCTGCTGGACGCGCAGACCCTCGAGCCGATGGCCACCGTGCACCTGCCGCAGCGGGTCCCGATGGGCTTCCACGGAAACTGGGCCCCCGCTGGCTAACCCGCGCCTGACACGCGCGTCCAATAGCTCGGCGCCGCCGGGTCTCAGGACGGCCAATTTTTGCCGGCGGTGCCAGGCAAGCCTGATGCGGGACACCCGCGGTGCGCTACAGTGACTCATGCCACAGAAAAGGGCAGGTGGCGGGCACGAGCGTCGACGGAAGGATTCCCCATGGGCGTCGCTATCGAGGTGAGAGGACTGACCAAGTCCTTTGGTCCCTCGAGGATTTGGGAAGACGTGACGTTGGATATCCCCGCCGGGGAGGTCAGCGTCCTGCTGGGGCCGTCGGGTACCGGCAAATCGGTGTTCCTGAAGTCCCTCATCGGTCTGCTGCGCCCGGAACGCGGCTCGATCATGATCGACGGCACGGACATCCTCGAGTGTTCGGCCAAGGAGCTCTACGAGATCCGCACGCTGTTCGGCGTGATGTTCCAGGACGGCGCGCTGTTCGGTTCGATGAACCTGTTCGACAACGCGGCCTTCCCGCTGCGCGAGCACACCAAGAAGAAGGAAAGCGAGATCCGTGACATCGTCATGGAGAAGCTGACCCTGGTCGGCCTCGGCGGCGACGAGAAGAAGTTCCCCGGCGAGATTTCCGGCGGTATGCGCAAGCGCGCCAGCCTGGCCCGGGCGCTGGTGATGGACCCGCAGATCATCCTGTGCGACGAGCCGGACTCGGGTCTGGACCCCGTCCGTACCGCCTACCTGAGCCAGCTGATCCTCGACATCAACGCCCAGATCGACGCGACCGTCCTGATCGTGACGCACAACATCAACATCGCCCGCACCGTGCCGGACAACATGGGCATGTTGTTCCGCCGCAAGCTCGTCATGTTCGGCCCGCGCGAGGTCCTGCTGACCAGCGACGAGCCGGTGGTGCGCCAGTTCCTCAACGGCCGCCGCATCGGCCCGATCGGCATGTCCGAGGAAAAGGACGAGGCGACCATGGCCGAGGAGCAGGCGCTGCTCGACGCGGGTCACCACGCCGGCGGTGTGGAGGAGATCGAGGGCGTGCCGCCGCAGATCACCGCGACGCCCGGGATGCCGGAGCGCAAGGCCGTCGCGCGGCGCCAGGCCCGGGTTCGCGAGATCCTGCACACGCTGCCCAAGAACGCTCAGGCGGCCATCCTCGACGACCTCGAGGGCACCCACAAGTTCCGCGCGCACGAGTTCGGCGGCGAGTAGCGCCCGCAGGCCGGAGTCCTATCCATGACCCGACAATTTTGCGTTAACTCCGCGCAACTTGCCGTCCCGACCCTTGACGGAAGGGGCTAAACGGGTCAGTCTGTTGGGCAGCATGTGTCCAGGGGAGAGTCGAGATCGCCAGCCAGCGCCGATGTCCCTTGGCTGATTGTCATGGGTAGTTGAGGAATGCGCCGTCCTGCGCTATTGTTGGACGTTGCGCTGGCTACTTCCTGCCCACCTCACACTCGCCACTTGGCCGCCAAAGACACTGTGGTCTTAGCCTGAGCCCCTCTGCGGCTTAGCTACTTAGTTGCGCGCGTGAGATCCGGACAGATCGTTCGCCGGCCTAACCGACAAAATTGATGCGGCGAACGCAGCCGGTGTTCCCGGTTCCCGTGAGTCGCACGCGGTGCTGGAAGGATGCATCTTGGCAGGTTCCCGCCAGAGCAAGAAAACCTCTCAAACTTCCTCTTACAACTCCGTGCCCGGAGCGCCTAACCGAGTTTCTTTCGCCAAGCTCCGCGAACCGCTTGAGGTTCCGGGGCTTCTTGACGTGCAGACCGACTCGTTCGAGTGGCTGATCGGCTCGCCGCGCTGGCGCGAGTCCGCGGCCAAGCGCGGCGACGCGGAGGCCAAGGGCGGTTTGGAAGAGGTGCTCGACGAGCTGTCGCCGATCGAGGACTTCTCGGGCTCGATGTCGCTGTCGTTCTCCGACCCCCGCTTTGACGAGGTCAAGGCGCCGGTCGACGAGTGCAAAGACAAGGACATGACTTACGCGGCCCCGCTGTTCGTCACGGCCGAGTTCATCAACAACAACACCGGCGAGATCAAGAGCCAGACGGTGTTCATGGGTGACTTCCCGATGATGACCGAAAAAGGCACCTTCATCATCAACGGGACCGAGCGCGTGGTCGTCAGCCAGCTGGTGCGCTCGCCCGGCGTGTACTTCGACGAGACCATCGACAAGTCGACCGAGAAGATGCTGCACAGCGTCAAGGTGATCCCCAGCCGCGGCGCCTGGCTGGAGTTCGACGTCGACAAGCGCGACACCGTCGGCGTGCGCATCGACCGCAAGCGCCGCCAGCCGGTCACCGTGCTGCTCAAGGCGCTCGGCTGGACCAGCGAAAAGATCAGCGAACGGTTCGGCTTCTCCGAGATCATGATGTCGACGCTGGAGAAGGACAACACCGCCGGCACCGACGAGGCGCTGCTGGACATCTACCGTAAGCTGCGCCCGGGCGAGCCGCCCACCAAGGAGTCCGCGCAGACCCTGCTGGAGAACCTGTTCTTCAAGGAGAAGCGCTACGACCTGGCCCGGGTGGGCCGGTACAAGGTCAACAAGAAGCTCGGCCTCAACACCGCGCACCCGATCACCGCGACCACGCTGACCGAAGAGGACGTCGTCGCCACCATCGAGTACCTGGTGCGCCTGCACCACGCCGCCGTCGATGGCCAGCCCGCGGTCATGACCGTGCCCGGCGGCGTCGAGGTGCCGGTGGAGACCGACGACATCGACCACTTCGGCAACCGCCGGCTGCGCACGGTCGGTGAGCTGATCCAAAACCAGATCCGCGTCGGCATGTCCCGCATGGAGCGTGTCGTCCGCGAGCGGATGACGACCCAGGACGTCGAGGCGATCACGCCGCAGACGCTGATCAACATCCGCCCGGTGGTGGCCGCGATCAAGGAGTTCTTCGGCACCAGCCAGCTCTCCCAGTTCATGGACCAGAACAACCCGCTGTCGGGTCTGACCCACAAGCGCCGCCTGTCGGCGCTGGGGCCGGGCGGTCTGTCGCGCGAGCGCGCCGGCCTGGAGGTCCGCGACGTACACCCGAGCCACTACGGCCGGATGTGCCCGATCGAGACGCCGGAGGGCCCGAACATCGGCCTGATCGGCTCGCTGTCGGTGTACGCGCGGGTCAACCCGTTCGGGTTCATCGAGACGCCGTACCGCAAGGTGGTCGACGGTGTGGTCACCGACGAGATCGTGTACCTGACCGCCGACGAGGAGGACCGCCACGTGGTGGCGCAGGCCAACTCGCCGATCGACACCGACGGTCGCTTCGTCGAGCCGCGCGTCCTGGTTCGCCGCAAGGCGGGCGAGGTCGAGTACGTGCCGTCGTCCGAGGTGGACTACATGGACGTGTCGCCGCGCCAGATGGTGTCGGTGGCCACCGCGATGATCCCGTTCCTCGAGCACGACGACGCCAACCGGGCCCTGATGGGCGCCAACATGCAGCGCCAGGCGGTTCCGCTGGTGCGCAGCGAGGCGCCGCTGGTGGGCACCGGCATGGAGTTGCGCGCGGCGATCGACGCCGGCGACGTCGTCGTCGCCGACAAGTCCGGGGTGATCGAGGAGGTCTCCGCGGACTACATCACCGTGATGGCCGACGACGGCACCCGGCACACCTACCGGATGCGCAAGTTCGCCCGGTCCAACCACGGCACCTGCGCCAACCAGTCGCCGATCGTCGACGCGGGCGACCGCGTCGAGGCCGGCCAGGTCATCGCCGACGGGCCGTGCACCCAAAACGGTGAGATGGCGCTGGGCAAGAACCTGCTCGTGGCGATCATGCCGTGGGAGGGCCACAACTACGAGGACGCGATCATCCTCTCCAACCGCCTGGTCGAAGAGGACGTGCTCACCTCGATCCACATCGAGGAGCACGAGATCGACGCCCGCGACACCAAGCTGGGCGCCGAGGAGATCACCCGGGACATCCCGAACGTCTCCGACGAGGTGCTGGCCGACCTCGACGAGCGTGGCATCGTGCGCATCGGGGCCGAGGTTCGCGACGGCGACATCCTGGTGGGCAAGGTCACCCCGAAGGGGGAGACCGAGCTGACGCCGGAGGAGCGGCTGCTGCGGGCGATCTTCGGCGAGAAGGCCCGCGAGGTCCGCGACACCTCGCTGAAGGTGCCGCACGGCGAGTCCGGCAAGGTCATCGGCATCCGGGTGTTCTCCCGCGAGGACGACGACGAGCTGCCCGCCGGGGTCAACGAGCTGGTCCGCGTCTACGTGGCCCAGAAGCGCAAGATCTCCGACGGCGACAAGCTGGCGGGCCGGCACGGCAACAAGGGCGTGATCGGCAAGATCCTGCCGGTCGAGGACATGCCGTTCCTTCCGGACGGCACCCCGGTGGACATCATCCTGAACACCCACGGTGTGCCGCGACGGATGAACATCGGCCAGATCCTGGAGACCCACCTGGGCTGGTGCGCGCACAGCGGCTGGAAGGTCGACACCGGCAACGGGGTCCCGGACTGGGCGGGCAACCTGCCCGAGGCGCTGCTGCACGCCGAGCCCAACGCGATCGTGTCGACGCCGGTGTTCGACGGCGCCCAGGAGGCCGAGCTGCAGGGCCTGCTCTCGGCGACGCTGCCCAACCGCGACGGTGAGGTCCTGGTGGACGGCGACGGCAAGGCGGTGCTATTCGACGGCCGCAGCGGCGAGCCGTTCCCGTACCCGGTGACCGTCGGCTTCATGTACATCATGAAGCTGCACCACCTGGTGGACGACAAGATCCACGCCCGCTCCACCGGCCCGTACTCGATGATCACCCAGCAGCCGCTGGGCGGTAAGGCGCAATTCGGTGGCCAGCGGTTCGGTGAGATGGAGTGCTGGGCCATGCAGGCCTACGGCGCGGCGTACACGCTGCAGGAGCTGTTGACCATCAAGTCCGACGACACCGTCGGCCGGGTCAAGGTGTACGAGGCGATCGTCAAGGGCGAGAACATCCCCGAGCCGGGCATTCCCGAGTCGTTCAAGGTGCTGCTCAAGGAGCTGCAGTCGCTGTGCCTCAACGTCGAGGTGCTCTCGTCCGACGGCGCGGCGATCGAGCTGCGCGAGGGCGAGGACGAGGACCTGGAGCGGGCCGCGGCCAACCTGGGAATCAACTTGTCCCGCAACGAATCCGCGTCCGTTGAGGACCTGGCTTAACCACTTTTAGTTACTAAACCCGTCAAGGGGAAAGGGAGTTACGTGCTCGACGTCAACTTCTTCGATGAACTCCGCATCGGCCTGGCCACCGCGGAGGACATCCGGCAATGGTCTTACGGCGAGGTCAAGAAGCCGGAGACGATCAACTACCGCACGCTCAAGCCGGAGAAGGACGGCCTGTTCTGCGAGAAGATCTTCGGACCGACTCGCGACTGGGAGTGCTACTGCGGCAAGTACAAGCGCGTCCGCTTCAAGGGCATCATCTGCGAGCGTTGTGGCGTCGAGGTGACTCGCGCCAAGGTGCGCCGCGAGCGGATGGGCCACATCGAGCTGGCTGCGCCGGTCACCCACATCTGGTACTTCAAGGGTGTGCCGTCGCGGCTGGGCTACCTGCTGGACCTGGCGCCCAAGGACCTCGAGAAGATCATCTACTTCGCGGCCTACGTGATCACGTCGGTCGACGACGAGATGCGGCACAACGAGCTGTCCACGCTCGAGGCCGAGATGGTGGTCGAGCGCAAGGCCGTCGAGGACCAGCGCGACGCCGAGCTGGAGGCCCGCGCCCAGAAGCTCGAGGCCGACCTGGCCGAGCTGGAGGCCGAGGGCGCCAAAGCCGATGCGCGGCGCAAGGTTCGCGACGGCGGCGAGCGGGAGATGCGCCAGCTGCGCGACCGGGCCCAGCGTGAGCTGGACCGCCTGGAGGACATCTGGAGCACTTTCACCAAGCTGGCTCCCAAGCAGCTGATCGTCGACGAGAACCTCTACCGCGAGCTCGTCGACCGCTACGGCGAGTACTTCACCGGCGCCATGGGAGCGGAGTCGATCCAGAAGCTGATCGAGAACTTCGACATCGACGCCGAGGCCGACTCGCTGCGCGAGGTCATCCGAAGCGGCAAGGGGCAGAAGAAGCTTCGCGCGCTGAAGCGGCTGAAGGTCGTCGCCGCGTTCCAGCAGTCGGGCAACTCGCCGATGGGCATGGTGCTCGACGCCGTCCCGGTCATCCCGCCGGAGCTGCGCCCGATGGTCCAGCTCGACGGTGGCCGCTTCGCCACGTCCGACCTCAACGACCTGTACCGCCGGGTGATCAACCGCAACAACCGGCTCAAGAGGCTGATCGACCTCGGCGCGCCGGAGATCATCGTCAACAACGAGAAGCGGATGCTGCAGGAGTCCGTCGACGCGCTGTTCGACAACGGCCGTCGCGGCCGCCCGGTCACCGGGCCGGGCAACCGCCCGCTGAAGTCGTTGAGCGACTTGCTGAAAGGTAAGCAGGGCCGGTTCCGCCAGAACCTGCTCGGCAAGCGCGTCGACTACTCGGGCCGCTCGGTCATCGTGGTCGGCCCGCAGCTCAAGCTGCACCAGTGCGGTCTGCCCAAGCTGATGGCGCTGGAGCTGTTCAAGCCGTTCGTGATGAAGCGGCTCGTCGACCTCAACCACGCGCAGAACATCAAGAGCGCCAAGCGGATGGTCGAGCGCCAGCGTCCCCAGGTGTGGGACGTGCTCGAAGAGGTCATCGCCGAGCACCCGGTGCTGCTGAACCGCGCGCCCACCCTGCACCGGCTGGGCATCCAGGCCTTCGAGCCGATGCTGGTGGAGGGCAAGGCGATTCAGCTGCACCCGTTGGTGTGTGAGGCCTTCAACGCCGACTTCGACGGCGACCAGATGGCCGTGCACCTGCCGCTGAGTGCCGAGGCTCAGGCCGAGGCGCGCATCCTGATGCTGTCCTCGAACAACATCCTGTCCCCGGCGTCCGGCCGCCCGCTGGCCATGCCGCGGCTGGACATGGTGACCGGGCTGTACTACCTGACCACCGAGGTCGAGGGCGACACGGGCGAATACGTCGCGGCCGCCAAGGACAGCCCGGAGGTCGGCGTGTACTCGTCGCCCGCCGAGGCGATCATGGCCTCCGACCGCGGCCTGCTGTCGGTGCGGGCCAAGATCAAGGTGCGGCTGACGCAGCTGCGCCCGCCGGCCGAGATCGAGGCGGAGGTGTTCGGCGTCAACGGCTGGCAGCCGGGTGACGCCTGGATGGCCGAGACCACGCTGGGCCGGGTGATGTTCAACGAGCTGCTGCCGGTGGGCTACCCGTTCGTGAACAAGCAGATGCACAAGAAGGTGCAGGCCGCGATCATCAACGACCTGGCCGAGCGCTACCCGATGATCGTCGTCGCGCAGACCGTCGACAAGCTCAAGGACGCCGGCTTCTACTGGGCGACCCGCAGCGGTGTCACGGTCTCGATGGCCGACGTGCTGGTGCCGCCGCGCAAGAAGGAGATCCTCGACCACTACGAGGAGCGGGCCGACAAGGTCGAAAAGCAGTTCCAGCGTGGCGCCTTGAACCACGAGGAGCGCAACGAGGCGCTGGTCGAGATCTGGAAGGAAGCCACCGACGAGGTGGGTCAGGCGCTGCGGGAGCACTACCCCAGCGACAACCCGATCATCACGATCGTCGATTCGGGTGCCACGGGTAACTTCACCCAGACCCGAACGCTGGCCGGCATGAAGGGCCTGGTGACCAATCCGAAGGGTGAGTTCATCCCGCGTCCGGTCAAGTCGTCCTTCCGTGAGGGCCTGACCGTGCTGGAGTACTTCATCAACACCCACGGCGCGCGAAAGGGCTTGGCGGACACCGCGTTGCGCACCGCCGACTCCGGGTACCTGACCCGTCGTCTGGTGGACGTGAGCCAGGACGTCATCGTCCGCGAGCACGACTGCGAGACCGAGCGCGGCATCGTCGTCGAGCTGGCCGAGCGTCAGCCCGACGGCACGCTCATCCGTGACCCGTACATCGAAACCTCGGCGTACGCACGGACTTTGGGCACCGACGCGGTCGACGAGAAGGGCAACGTCGTCGTCGCGCGTGGGGAAGACCTGGGTGACCCGGAGATCGACGCCCTGCTGGCCGCCGGCATCACGTCGGTCAAGGTGCGCTCGGTGCTGACCTGCGCCACCGGGACGGGCGTGTGCGCGACCTGCTACGGACGGTCGATGGCCACCGGCAAGCTGGTCGACATCGGCGAGGCCGTCGGCATCGTCGCGGCCCAGTCCATCGGTGAGCCGGGCACGCAGCTGACCATGCGGACCTTCCACCAGGGTGGTGTCGGTGAGGACATCACCGGCGGTCTGCCCCGGGTGCAGGAGCTGTTCGAGGCCCGCGTGCCGCGCGGCAAGGCGCCGATCGCCGACGTCACCGGGCGGATCCGGCTCGAGGACGGCGAGCGCTTCTACAAGATCACCATCGTTCCCGACGACGGGGGCGAGGAGGTCGTGTACGACAAGCTCTCCAAGCGCCAACGGCTTCGCGTGTTCAAGCACGAAGACGGCTCCGAGGGTGTGCTGTCCGACGGCGACCACGTCGAGGTGGGCCAGCAGCTGATGGAGGGCTCGGCCGACCCGCACGAGGTCCTGCGCGTGCAGGGCCCCCGCGAGGTGCAGATCCACCTGGTCCGCGAGGTCCAGGAGGTCTACCGCGCCCAGGGTGTGTCGATCCACGACAAGCACATCGAGGTGATCGTTCGCCAGATGCTGCGCCGCGTCACCATCATCGACTCGGGCTCGACGGAGTTCCTGCCCGGCTCGCTGATCGACCGCGCGGAGTTCGAGGCGGAGAACCGCCGGGTGGTGGCCGAGGGCGGCGAGCCCGCCGCCGGCCGTCCGGTGCTGATGGGTATCACGAAGGCGTCGCTGGCCACCGACTCGTGGCTCTCCGCGGCGTCGTTCCAGGAGACCACGCGAGTGCTGACCGATGCGGCGATCAACTGCCGCAGCGACAAGCTCAACGGTCTGAAGGAGAACGTGATCATCGGAAAGCTGATCCCGGCCGGTACCGGCATCAGCCGTTACCGCAACATTCAGGTGCAGCCGACCGAGGAGGCCCGCGCCGCGGCGTACACGATCCCGTCGTACGAGGATCACTACTACAGCCCGGACTTCGGCCAGGCCACGGGCGCGGCGGTGCCGCTGGACGACTACGGTTACAGCGACTACCGGTAGCTTCGGCCGCCAGCAGACGCAAAAGCCCCCGCACGCACGGCGTCGGGGGCTTTTGCGTCTGCTGGTCCGCGATCTCGGTATCGTGGCAACGTCAATGAGGCGTATCCCGGTCGTCGAGGACGGTGAGAATCGATGGGCGACTTGCATTCACAGGTGCGGCCGTTGGTCACTCGCCACAAGTTGATGGCCGTCCTGCGTGCAGCCGGGCGTCGACGGCTGATCCTGATATATGCGCCCTCGGGGTTTGGCAAGACCACAGTGGTGGAGCAATGGCGAGCCGAACTGACGAGTTCCGGTGTGGCGGTGGCCTGGCTGACCGTCGATGACGACGACAACAACCCGGTGTCGTTTCTCGTGCATGTGCTCGAGGCGATCCGACGGGTCCATCCCGCAGTAGCCGGCTCGTTGCGGCAAATTCTCGACGAGCGTGGCGAGCGGGCCGCACGCGACGTGTTGACGTCGCTCGTCGGTGCGATCGATGAGAACGGTACCCCGGTCACGTTGGTGATCGACGATTGGCAGCGGGTGTCGCATAGCCAGACGGCCCAGGCGCTGCGTTTCCTGATCGAAGAGGGCTCTGTCCACCTGCAAATTATCGTGACCGGCTGGTCGCGCCCGCGGATGTCGTTGGGCGAGTTGAGCCTTCGTGACCAATTGGTCGAAATCGATTGCGAGGAGCTGTGTTTCGATACCGACGAGGCGAAATCGCTGATGGAGGGCCTTGCCGGGGTGCAGTTGTCGGATAGCGACGCGGCTGCCCTGACCGCCGCGACGGACGGCTGGGTCGCCGCCCTGCAGCTGGCGGCCCTCTCACTGCGTGGTGAGGACGACGTCGCCGGCCTGTTGCGTCGACTGTCCGGGGGCAGCGAGGTGGTCGGTGAACGCCTCGCCGACAGCGTCCTCAACACGATAGAGCCCGAATTGCTCGAATTCCTTTGCGCTACCGCGATTACGGAACGGACCTGCGGGGAGCTGGCGTCGGTCTTGGCCGGCGTCGACGGCGGGCAGGCCGCACTCGAGGACGTCGAGCGACGTGGTCTGTTCTTGCGGCGGATCGACGACGACCCCCAGTGGTTTCGCTACCACCCGATGTTCGCCGGATTTCTGCGGCGCCGACTCGAGCGCGCCAGCCCCGATCGCCTCAAACACCTGCACCGCACCGCGTCGGACTGGTTCGCCGATCACGGATCTCTCGGCCATGCCGTCGATCACGCGCTCGCCGCGGGGGAGACCGCCCGGGCGGTCGACCTCGTCGAGCGGGACAGGACGATCGGATCGGTCAACCAATCGCGCATGACGGCCCTACTCGGCATCATCGAGAAGCTGCCCCCAGAACTGGTGGAGACGCGTCCACGGGTACACCTCCGCGCGGCGGTCGCCAACATTCTGCTGCAACGCCCCGCAGCCACCGAGGCCGCACTCGACCGCGTCGCCCATGCCGTATCCAAGGCAAACCTGCCCGATGCGACGCGGGCCGACCTGATCCTGGAGGCCGACGTCTTGCGCGGGGTGGCCCAAATGAACGCCGACCGCGTCGACGGCCTCGCCCGCCTGGTGGCCCGGGTGATATCGAGGCCAAAAACCTTGCGCCCCGTGCTGCCCCAGGCGGCGGCGACCGTCGCGGCCTTCGCGGGGATCTACCGCTTCGACTTCGAGGCCGCCCATCGGGCCCTGGAATGGGGGGCGCCCTACGACGAGGGGGCCGCCGCCGGATACCACAGCTGCTGGGCGGGCATCGCCGCCCGACACCAGCTCGACATCCCGCGCGCGCTGCGCAGCTTCCGGCAGGCGCTCGAAATCGGCACCGCGGTGGGGCCCGACTCGCAAGCGGCGCGACACGCTGGCGCACTGCTCGGCGAACTGCTTTACGAGAGAGGCGAATTCGCCGAGGCTGCCGACCTCCTCGAGGAGAGCTATCGGCTGGGACCTGAAGCGGGGGCAGTCGACTACCTGATGGCGCAATACGTCGCCAGCGCCAGAATCAAAGCCGCCCAAGGACATCGCGATGCGGCGGCCGATCGCCTTGACGCCGGCATGGCGGTGGCCGAAAAGTTGGGGTTGCCGCGGCTGGCGGCCGCCGTCAACCATGAACGAGTCAGGCTGCAGCTGCCGATTACCCCGCCGGAGGCCGCTCGGCTGCGCGCCGTGCATCGGGTCTTTCATGGCTACGACGGCGTCGCCACCATCACCGCCGAGCTGGATGAGGCCTCCGGCATCCGCCTGCTTTCGCGAAGCCACGCCAGCGACGATCGCGACCAGGCGTGTCGGCGTGCCGGCGCGCTGCTCGCCGGGATCAAGCCGACCGCCCGGCCGTTGGCGGCCCTTCAGGTCCGCCTGCTGGTCGCCGAGACCCTGACCACTGCCGGGAGGGCGAACGAGGCGCACGACCACGTCGCGGCCGTCAGCGACCTGTGCGCCCAACACGGACTACCGCAGCTGCTCGTCGACGCCGGCCTCGGTTAGCGGTCGGGCCCGTCGCCCTTACGGCGCTAACTGATCGAAAAATGTGGTCCCGACAGACGAGGGGCTGTAGGACATGTAGATCGGCATCTGCGTGAAGACATAATTTCCGGTATTGAATATGCCGCCGGCGGTGTCAGGTGCCGTGGCGTACGTGCCGGTTGTTCCACCGATGGCTGTCAGTGTGTACAGCGGCACGTAGCCGGTGCCGCCGAGGTTGGGGGCCGCGACGACAATCTTCGTGCCCGCGGGCAGGACACCGCCGGGCGGGTACTGGTTGAGGGGCGGTGGCAGCACGTTGCTCGGGACGGCTCCGTTGCCGCCACCCGTATCGATAACCGAGGCACCGGGCTGGGAATCCGCGGTGAGGCCGCCGTAACTCACCGATACCTGTAGCTGGTTGGTGAACGGCGCCCCCAGGGTCTGGGCGAAGGGCGCCAGCGGATTGGGACCGAACTGGAAATATCCTTGAGGTTGGTTGACCAGTACACCCTGAGCAAGGCTGCCCGGCAATTGCTGCACGGCAGTGCTGGGCCAAGCCGAAGATGCCGTAAGGCCCCCGCCGGTGCCGATGAGGGTTTCCGGTGCAACCAGCTTTCCGTTATGCACTTCGGAGTCGATGACGCCGATGGACATCGGCTTGGTCATCATTCCGTTTCCGAAATTCAGCGATGCTGTGTATTGGTCGTAGGTGACGAACGTTTGGTCGCCGGCCGAGCCGAATTGATAGGTAAGTCCCCTCGCCGTGGGAGCGCCGAGAGCCTGCAGATTGACGTCTTTCGGGGCGAACAGCAGAGCGCTGGATCCGGTGTCCACGGTCGCTCGGGCAAACGGTGCGCCGTTGACGGAGACCTGGAGCGTCGGGCGGGTTCCCTGCATCGTCAGTGTGACGGTGGCGGGTCCGCCCGCGGCGCCGTCGGCCCCGGCGTGGCCCCACAGTGCGCCGGCGGGGCCACCGGGACCGCCGACACCGGACACGACCCCTCCGGTCCCGCCCGGGCCGCCGCCGCCGATCAGGTGCCCGCCGGCGCCGCCGACGCCGCCGTTGGCGAATGCCCCGCCCATTCCGCCGGCGCCGCCGTTGCCTAACCATTGCGCATCGCCGCCGGGGCCGCCGGTTGCAAAGGGGCCGCCGATCCCGCCGGCCCCGCCGTTGCCCCACAGCAAGCCGCCGGCGCCCCCGACGCCGCCGCTGCCGCCGGCAACGGTGACGCCGGCATCGTTGACCGTGAAGGTGCCGCCCTGCCCGCCCGTGCCGCCGTGGCCGAAGAACAGCGCGTTGCCGCCGCGACCACCCGGCGCGTTGATTCCGCCGAGACCGCCAGTGCCGCCGTGGCCCCACAGCAACCCGCCGGTGCCCCCGGCCCCGCCCGGCGCGCCCAGCCCGCCCATGCCCCCGGTGCCACCCGTGCCGATCAACCCGGCCGGGCCACCGGCGCCGCCGGGCACCCCGCTGGCAGTGCTGGCGCCGCCGGCGCCGCCGTTACCCCACAAGATCCCCCCGGGCCCGCCGGGTATCCCGACGCCTTGCGCGGTGGTCGTTCCGTTGGCGCCGTCGCCGATCAGGGGACGCCCGAGCATCGTGTCGGTCGGGGCGTTGATCATCTCCAGCACGTCGCGCTGCACGGCCCGCAAGGGCGCCGCGTTGGCGGCCTCGGTGGCCGAATAGGCGCCGGCCCCCGCGTTGAGGGCCTGCACCAACTGGGCGTGAAACGCCGACGCCTGCGCGCTGAGCGCCTGATACGCCGACGCGTGCTCGGAAAACAATGCGGCTATCGCCGCCGACACCTCATCGCCGGCGGCGGCCAGCAATCCGGTGGTGGGCGCCGCGGCCGCGGCGTGCGCAGCGCTGATCGTCGAAACCAGCTTTGCTAAATCTGTCGCCCCGTCCGCCAACATTTCCGGCACTGCGATGACAAACGACATGCCCCACCCTCCAGCGGCCCATGTGATCAAGCTGTCGCGCCCCGCGCACGGCAGCGATAGTAGGTCGCATGCGGTAGCGAAAGAGCGCGTTCTCAACAACCTGCTGGATGGTTCGCCGGCACCCGGCCGCTCACTACAATGGCCGACGTGCTCATCGGTTCGCACGTCCACCAAGACGATCCCCTGGCCGCCGCGCAGGCCGACGGCGCCGACGTGGTGCAGTTCTTCCTCGGCAACCCGCAGAGCTGGAAGAAGCCCAAGCCGCGCGACGATGCCGAGGCGCTGAAGGCGTCGACCATCCCGCTGTACGTCCACGCGCCGTACCTGATCAACGTCGCCTCGGCCAACAACCGCATCCGCATCCCGTCGCGCAAGATCCTGCAGGACACCTGCGACGCGGCCGCGGCGATCAACGCGACGGCGGTGATCGTGCACGGCGGCCACGCCGACGACAACGACATGGAGGCCGGCTTCGAGCGGTGGGTCAAGGCGCTGGACTACCTCGAAACCGACGTGCAGGTCTATTTGGAGAACACCGCCGGCGGCGACCACGCGATGGCCCGCCACTTCGACACCATCGGCCGGCTGTGGGACCACATCGGCGACAAGGGAATTGGGTTCTGCCTGGACACCTGCCACGCGTGGGCCGCCGGTGAGGAGTTGATCGACGCGGTGGACCGGATCAAGGCGCTGACCGGTCGCATCGACTTGGTGCACTGCAACGACTCGCGCGACGCCGCGGGCTCGGGCGCCGACCGGCACGCCAACTTCGGCACCGGCCAGATCGACCCCGAGCTGCTGGCCGCCGTGGTCAAGGCCGCCGACGCGCCGGTCATCTGTGAAACCGCCGACGAGGGCCGCAAGGACGACATCGCGTTCCTGCGCGAGAAAACAAGCGGCTGAGGCCCGCTCGGCGCTTACCGTTGATCCCATGCTGCGCCGGGTGGTCACTCTGCTGGGCGTCGCCTTGTTGGCCGCGGCCTGCTTCCCGGCGGACGCGAACCTGCCGTCGGCCTTCGTGGACGGCACCAGCGTCCACCACATCAAAGTCGGCGGTCTCGATCGCAGCTACCGGCTGTACAAGCCCGCGGGATTGGCCGCCTCGGCCCCGCTGGTCGTCATGATGCACGGCGTCTCGGGCAGCGCCAGGGAAGCCGAACGGGATTACCACTGGGACGGATTGGCCGACACCGCCAGGTTCGTCGTCGCCTATCCCGACGGTCTCGACCATGCGTGGAACGTCGACGGGGAAACCTGCTGCGGCCGCTCGGGACGGGACGGCGTCGACGACGTCGGCTTCATCCGCGCGGCCGTCGCCGACATCGCCAAGAACCTCGGCATCGACGCCGGCAGGGTCTACGCCACCGGCATGAGCAACGGCGGCATCATGTCCTACACGCTGGCGTGCACCACCGACATCTTCGCGGCGATCGGCCCGGTCGCGGGCACCCAGCTCAACGCGTGCCCGACCCCGCGCCCGATGTCGGTCATGCACATCCACGGCACCGCCGACACGCTGGTGCCCTACGGCGGGGGGCCGGGCTACAGCGTCATCAACGGTCCTTCGGTGCCCGACGTGAATGCGTTCTGGCGCAACGTCGATCGGTGCGTCGCCCCCTCGGCCACGACCGACGGTCCGGTCACCACGTCGACGGCGGGATGCGCGGACAATCGCGGGGTCGTGCTCGTCACGATCGACCAGGGCGGCCACGACTGGCCGGACTTCGCGTCGTCGGAGCTGTGGGGGTTCTTCGCCGTGCACGCCCGCTGACCATTACAGCTCTTGTGCGGCTGTCGAAAAAATGTAACATTGGGGGCATGCCAGACACCCATGCCGTCGTCAACCAGGTCCCGCCCCTGGAGAACCACAACCCCGCGTCGTCGGCCGTGCTGGTCGAGGCCCTGATCCGCGAGGGCGGGCAGTGGGGCCTGGACGAGCTGAACGAGTTCGGGGCGCTCGCGGGCAGCCGCGAGGCGCAGCGGTGGGGCGAGCTCGCCGACCGCAACCGGCCGGTGCTGCACACCCACGACCAATACGGCCACCGGGTCGACGAGGTGGAATACGACCCCGCCTACCACGAGCTGATGCGCGCGGCGATCGGCCACGGCATCCACGCCGCGCCGTGGGCCGACGGGCGCCCCGGCGCACACGTGGTGCGGGCCGCCAAGATGTCGGTCTGGAACGTCGAGCCGGGACACACCTGCCCGGTGTCGATGACGTATGCCGTCGTCCCCGCGCTGCGCCACAACCCCGACCTGGCCGCGGTGTACGAGCCGTTGCTGACCAGCCGCGAGTACGACCCCGAGCTCAAGCCGGCCACCACGAAATCGGGCATCACCGCGGGCATGTCGATGACCGAAAAGCAGGGTGGGTCCGACGTCCGCGCCGGCACCACCCAGGCCACCCCGAACGGCGACGGCACCTACAGCCTGACCGGCCACAAGTGGTTCACCTCGGCGCCGATGTGCGACATCTTCCTGGTGCTGGCTCAGGCACCCGGCGGGCTGTCGTGCTTCCTGCTGCCGCGGGTGCTGCCGGACGGCACCCGCAACCGGATGTTCTTGCAGCGCCTCAAGGACAAGCTCGGCAACCACGCCAACGCCTCCAGCGAGGTCGAATACGACGGCGCCGTCGCGTGGCTGGTCGGCGAGGAGGGCCGCGGCGTCCCGACGATCATTGAGATGGTCAACCTCACCCGGCTGGACTGCACGCTGGGCAGCGCTACCAGCATGCGCACCGGCCTGACCCGCGCCGTCCACCACGCCCAGCACCGAAAGGCGTTCGGCGCCTACCTGATCGACCAGCCGCTGATGCGCAACGTGCTGGCCGATCTGGCGGTGGAGGCCGAGGCCGCCACCATCGTCGCGATGCGGATGGCCGGCGCCACCGACAAGGCGGTGCGCGGAGACGAGACCGAGGCGCTGCTGCGCCGGATCGGCCTGGCCGCCAGCAAGTACTGGGTGTGCAAGCGCGCCACCCCGCACGCCGCCGAGGCGCTGGAATGCCTGGGCGGCAACGGCTATGTCGAGGACTCCGGGATGCCGCGGCTGTTCCGCGAGGCACCGCTGATGGGCATCTGGGAGGGCTCGGGCAACGTCAGCGCCCTGGATACGTTGCGCGCCATGGCGACTCGCCCCCAGTGCGTCGAGGTGCTGTTCGCGGAGCTGGCCGAGAGCGCCGGCCAGGACGCCCGCTTGGGCGGCCACGTCGAGCGGCTGCGCGGCGACCTGTCCGACCTGGACGGCATCGCCTACCGCGCCCGCAAGGTCGCCGAGGACATCTGCCTGGCGCTGCAGGGCTCGCTGCTGGTGCGCCACGGGCATCCCGCCGTCGCCGAGGCTTTCCTGGCCACCCGCCTCGACGGCCGGTGGGGCGGTGCGTTCGGCACCATGCCGGACGGGCTCGATTTGGCCCCCATCCTGGAGCGCTGCCTGGTAAAGGGCTGAGCCGCAATGACTCACGCGATCAGGCCCGTCGACTTCGACAACCTGAAAACGATGACCTACGAGGTCAGCGACCGGGTTGCCCGCATCACGTTCAACCGGCCGGAGAAGGGCAACGCGATCGTCGCCGACACCCCGCTGGAGCTCTCGGCGCTGGTGGAGCGCGCCGACCTCGACCCCAACGTGCACGTCATCCTGGTGTCGGGGCGCGGCGAGGGCTTCTGCGCGGGCTTCGACCTGTCCGCCTACGCCGACCGCACCGGCTCGGCCGGCGGGACCGGCGCCTACGAAGGCACGGTGCTCGACGGTAAGACCCAGGCGGTCAACCACCTGCCGAACCAGCCGTGGGACCCGGTGATCGACTACCAGATGATGAGCCGCTTCGTGCGCGGGTTCTCCAGCCTGATGCACGCCGACAAGCCCACGGTGGTCAAGATCCACGGCTACTGCGTGGCCGGGGGCACCGACATCGCGCTGCACGCCGACCAGGTGATCGCCGCCGCCGACGCCAAGATCGGCTACCCGCCGACGCGGGTGTGGGGCGTCCCGGCGGCGGGCCTGTGGGCCCACCGGCTCGGCGATCAGCGCGCCAAACGCCTGCTGCTCACCGGCGATTGCATCACCGGCGCGCAGGCCGCCGAGTGGGGGCTGGCGGTCGAGGCGCCCGACCCGAAGGACCTCGACGAACGGACCGAGCGGCTGGTGGCGCGCATCGCCGCGCTGCCCATCAATCAGCTGGTCATGGTCAAGCTCGCGCTCAATTCGGCTCTGCTGCAACAGGGTGTGGCCACCAGCAGGATGGTCAGCACCGTGTTCGACGGCGTCGCGCGGCACACCCCCGAGGGCCACGCCTTCGTGGCCGACGCGGTGCAGCACGGCTTCCGCGATGCGGTCCGGCATCGCGACGAGCCGTTCGGCGACCACGGCCGCAAAGCGTCCGGGGTATAGCCCATGCCGGACATGACGGCCCGCTCGGTGGTGCTCAGCGTGCTGCTCGGCGCCCACCCGGCGTGCGCCAGCGCCGGCGAATTGATCGCGCTCACGGCCGATTTCGGCATCAAGGAGACGACGCTGCGGGTGGCGTTGACCCGCATGGTCGGCGCGGGCGACCTGATCCGGTCGGCCGACGGCTACCGGCTCTCGGATCGACTGTTGGCCCGCCAGCGCCGGCAGGACGACGCCATGCGTCCGCCGACCCGGCCGTGGCGGGGGGACTGGCTCGTGGCGATCGTGACCAGCGTGGGCGGTAACGCCCGCACCCGCGCCGCGCTGCGAAACACCATGCATGACAAGCGCTTTGGCGAACTGCGCGAAGGTGTCTGGATGCGGCCCGACAACCTCGACCCCGACCTGGGCGCCGATGCCGCCGCCCGGGTGCGGACGCTGACGGCGCGCGACGACGCGCCCGCCCAGCTGGCCGGCGAGCTGTGGGATTTGCCCGCATGGGCGCGGACCGGCCACCGCCTGCTCGGCGAGATGAGCACGGCCACAGGCGTTCCCGGCCGGTTCGTCGCGGCCGCGGCAATCGTGCGCCACCTGCTCACCGACCCGATGTTGCCCCCCGAGCTGCTGCCCGCCGATTGGCCCGGCGACCGGCTGCGCGACGCTTACCACGACTTCGCCGCTCAGCTGGCGCGGCGACGTGACACAACCCTGTTGGAGGCGAGATGAGTGATGCGGTGCGCATCGAGCGCAACGGCCCGGTGACCACGGTGATCCTCAACCGGCCGGGGGCGCGCAACGCCGTCAACGGCCCGACGGCCGCCGCCCTGTACGCGGCGTTCGAGGAATTCGACCGCGACAACTCCGCCTCGGTGGCGGTGCTGTGGGGGGACAATGGAACGTTCTGTGCCGGAGCCGATTTGAAGGCCTTCGGGACACCGGACGCCAATGCCGTGCACCGCACTGGCCCCGGCCCGATGGGGCCGACGCGGATGGTGCTGTCCAAACCGGTCATCGCCGCGGTCAGCGGCCACGCCGTCGCCGGCGGACTGGAGCTGGCCATCTGGTGCGACCTGCGGGTGGCCGAGGAGGACGCCGTCTTCGGGGTGTTCTGCCGGCGCTGGGGGGTGCCGCTCATCGACGGCGGCACCGTGCGGCTGCCCCGGCTGATCGGGCAGAGCCGCGCCATGGACATGATCCTGACCGGCCGCGCGGTCAAGGCCGACGAGGCGCTGGCGATCGGGCTGGCCAACCGCGTCGTGCCCAAGGGTCAGGCCAGGCAGGCGGCCGAGGAACTGGCGGCGAAGCTCGCGGCGCTGCCGCAGCAGTGCCTGCGCTCGGATCGGCTCTCGGCGCTAAACCAGTGGGGCGCAACGGAATTCGACGCGATCGATTTCGAGTTCGCCAGCATTTCCCGCGTCGCCGCGGAGGCCGCCGAGGGGGCGGGACGGTTCGCCGCGGGCGCCGGGCGGCACGGCGCGCCGGCGCACTAGACCGAACGTCAGCCCTTGTTGATGGTGTTGCCCGAGCCGAGGTTGTCGACCTTGGGCTCACCGTCTTTGTAAGTGATGGTGTTGTTGAGCCCCAGCACGGTGATGCGGGTGTCGACCTTGTCGATGGTGATCTTGTTGTTGGTGCCGCCGATGCTCACCGAGGAGCAGGTGCCCGTGACGGTCAGCGTGTTGTCCGAACCGGCCACGTTCAGCGACTTGCCACTGGCGCAGTCGAGCGTGGTCGTGGTGCCCATCGACCCGTAGTTCACCGAGTTGCCGATCTCCACCGACGCGGTGGTGCTCGCCCCGCTCGAGCTCGTCGGCGCCGCCGCGCCACTCGTCGTCGTGGTCGCGCTGCTCTTCGTCGTCGTGGTGGAACCACCGGGCGGGTTGGCCGTCGAACTGCAGCCCGCCAGCACTAGCGCGGCGGCGGCCGGCGCGAGGGCGAGCGCGGCCAGCCTGGACGCGCGATCGGCGGTGTTCTCACCCATTGGTCCTCGATTCACTCAGCCCGGCACCTGCTGGAGCCGGTTGGTCATGCCCAGTTCGCGCCCACGGTCCCACAGGAACGGCGAGCCGCCGTGGAAGAACACGGTCTCGTCGTAGCCGTACACGGTGATGTCGTGGGTGACCGAGTCCGCGACGACGGTGTTGCCCGACCCCATGACCGTCACCGCCCAGCAGTTGCCCTTGGCGTTGACGACGTTGCGCGTCCCGTTGACGTACAGCGTGGCGTCGTTGCAGTCCAGCGTCTGCTCGACGCCCTCGCCGATGACGTGGGTGTCGCCGTTCTTGGCGTGCGCGGGCGGCGACGGGACGACCGCGACGACGACGCAGGCGACGAGTGGACCCGCGACGGCTGTCCAGTTCACTGCGGCCTCCCCTGTGGGACGGATCGACAGACGGGTCGATCTGCTCGAACGAGCCTGGAATGAGATTACGTGCAGATGCCCACCGGTGGGCAGGGGTATTTTGCATTTCGCTTGGCGCCCGACGCCCCGCCATGGCGCGGTGGATTGACGGCGAGTGTCAACTAGAGTCATTAGTTAACCGACCCGGTCTCAAGCGAAGGGCGATCGCCATGGCAGCTATGGAATCGCCGTCGGCTGCTGGGCGCCAGCGCTCCGGAAGGTCGGCCTCCCGCCCGGCCAAGCTGAGCCGCGACGGCATCGTCGACGGCGCCCTGACCTTCCTGGACCGGGAGGGCTGGGACTCGCTGACCATCAACGCGCTGGCCACCCAGCTGGGCACCAAGGGGCCCTCGCTGTACAACCACGTGGACAGCCTGGAGGACCTCCGCCGCGCGGTGCGCATCCGCGTCATCGACGACATCATCACGATGCTCAACAGGGTCGGGGAGGGTCGCGCCCGCGACGACGCGGTGCTGGTGATGGCCGGCGCCTACCGCAGCTACGCCCACCACCACCCCGGCCGGTACTCGGCGTTCACCCGGATGCCGCTGGGCGGCGACGACCCCGAGTACGCCGCGGCCACCAGGGGCGCGGCCGCGCCGGTGATCGCCGTGCTGTCCTCCTACGGCCTCGACGGTGACGAGGCCTTCCACGCCGCCCTGGAGTTCTGGTCCGCGCTGCACGGCTTCGTGCTGCTGGAGATGACGGGCGTGATGGACGACATCGACACCGACGCGCTGTTCTCCGACATGGTGTTGCGCCTGGCCCGCGGTTTGGAGGGGCTGGACAGGCGCGCCGCACACGAGCGCGCCGCACCGAGCTAGAGTCCGATGACGGCGGTCCCGCCGCCGCTTTGACCTGCGAGACCGCCGGCGGGTATTGTGGTAGCTCGTGCCTGGCGGCTTACGGCGCCTGACGTAAGTGAGCGGATGCCGGGCTAATTCGCATGTCCACGACGCACCGGATCGATTTCCGTGCTGAGCGCTTGCGACACACCCGGCCGCGGGGTACGAAGCTTGTCCCGCGGCGGGGGCAAAAACTGCAGTACAGAGACTTGACAGCTAAGCCAGAACACGAACAACAGAAAGCCGGTAGATGCCAACCATCCAGCAGCTGGTCCGCAAGGGCCGTCGGGACAAGATCGCGAAGGTCAAGACCGCGGCTCTCAAGGGCAGCCCGCAGCGCCGTGGCGTGTGCACCCGCGTGTACACCACCACCCCGAAGAAGCCGAACTCGGCGCTTCGCAAGGTCGCTCGCGTGAAGCTGACGAGCCAGGTCGAGGTCACCGCCTACATCCCCGGTGAGGGCCACAACCTGCAGGAGCACTCGATGGTGCTGGTGCGCGGCGGCCGCGTCAAGGACCTGCCGGGCGTCCGGTACAAGATCATCCGCGGTTCGCTCGACACCCAGGGTGTCAAGAACCGCAAGCAGGCCCGCAGCCGTTACGGCGCCAAGAAGGAGAAGAGCT
The DNA here is from genome assembly GCF_059812295.1 of Mycobacterium sp. NGS63. NCBI lineage: Bacteria > Bacillati > Actinomycetota > Actinomycetes > Mycobacteriales > Mycobacteriaceae > Mycobacterium > Mycobacterium sp. NGS63. Next base: position 50,461 of record NZ_JCALCJ010000012.1, on the reverse strand, counting down.
GATGCCGCGCAAGGGGCCCGCACCCAAGCGTCCGCTGGTCAACGACCCGGTCTACGGGTCGCAGCTGGTCACCCAACTGGTGAACAAAGTTCTGCTCAAGGGGAAGAAATCGCTCGCCGAGCGCATTGTTTATGGGGCGCTCGAAACAGCCCGCGAAAAGACCGGTACCGACCCCGTCATCACGCTCAAGCGCGCTCTCGACAACGTCAAGCCCGCGCTGGAGGTGCGCAGCCGCCGCGTCGGTGGTGCCACCTACCAGGTGCCCGTGGAGGTGCGGCCGGATCGGTCCACCACGCTGGCGCTGCGCTGGCTGGTCAGCTTCTCGCGGCAGCGCCGGGAGAAGACCATGATCGAGCGGCTGGCAAACGAGATCCTGGATGCCAGCAACGGCCTCGGGGCCTCCGTCAAGCGGCGTGAGGACACCCACAAGATGGCCGAGGCGAACCGCGCCTTCGCGCACTATCGCTGGTAGGAGCGCTGGCAGGAGCCGTTTCGGCGACATCTGGCAGCGTCGCCGGGGGCCGCAAGACCGCTAACAAGCAACCGAAAGAGTGGGAAGACTTCTGTGGCACAGAAGGACGTGCTGACCGACCTGAGCAAGGTCCGAAACTTCGGCATCATGGCGCACATCGATGCCGGTAAAACCACGACTACCGAGCGGATCCTCTACTACACCGGGATCAACTACAAGATCGGTGAGGTCCACGACGGCGCCGCCACCATGGACTGGATGGAGCAGGAGCAGGAACGCGGGATCACCATCACCTCCGCGGCCACGACGACGTTCTGGAAAGACAACCAGCTCAACATCATCGATACCCCCGGCCACGTGGATTTCACCGTCGAGGTGGAGCGCAACCTGCGCGTGCTCGACGGGGCCGTCGCGGTCTTCGACGGCAAGGAGGGTGTCGAGCCGCAGTCCGAGCAGGTCTGGCGCCAGGCCGACAAGTACGACGTGCCGCGCATCTGCTTCGTCAACAAGATGGACAAGATCGGCGCCGACTTCTACTTCTCGGTGCGCACCATGGAGGAGCGCCTCGGGGCCAAGGCCGTGCCGATCCAGCTGCCCATCGGGTCGGAGTCCGACTTCGAGGGCGTCATCGACCTGGTCGAGATGAACGCCAAGGTGTGGCGCGGCGAGACCAAGCTGGGCGAGACCTACGACACCATCGAGATTCCCGCCGACCTGGCCGACAAGGCCGAGGAATACCGCACCGCCCTGCTGGAGATCGTCGCGGAGACCGACGAGGAACTGCTGGAGAAGTACCTGGGCGGCGAGGAACTCACCGTCGACGAGGTCAAGGGCGCGATCCGCAAGCTGACGATCGCCTCGGAGATCTACCCGGTGCTGTGCGGCAGCGCGTTCAAGAACAAGGGCGTGCAGCCCATGCTCGACGCGGTGGTGGACTACCTGCCCTCGCCGCTGGACGTGCCGCCGGCCGTCGGACATCCGCCCGGCAAGGAGGACGAGGAGGTGGTCCGCAACGCGACCACCGACGAGCCGTTCTCGGCGCTGGCGTTCAAGATCGCCACGCACCCGTTCTTCGGCAAGCTGACCTACATCCGCGTCTACTCGGGCACCGTCGAGTCGGGCAGCCAGGTCATCAACGCCACCAAGGGCAAGAAGGAGCGGCTGGGCAAGCTGTTCCAGATGCACTCCAACAAAGAGAACCCGGTCGAGCGGGCCAGCGCGGGCCACATCTACGCGGTGATCGGGCTCAAGGACACCACCACCGGTGACACCCTCTCCGACCCGAACCAGCAGATCGTGCTGGAGTCGATGACCTTCCCCGACCCCGTGATCGAGGTGGCCATCGAGCCCAAGACCAAGAGCGACCAGGAGAAGCTGAGCCTGTCGATCCAGAAGCTGGCCGAGGAGGACCCGACGTTCAAGGTCCACCTCGACCAGGAGACCGGCCAGACCGTTATCGGCGGCATGGGCGAGCTGCACCTGGACATCCTGGTGGACCGCATGCGCCGCGAGTTCAAGGTCGAGGCCAACGTCGGCAAGCCGCAGGTGGCCTACAAGGAGACCATCCGCCGGGTGGTGGACAGCGTCGAGTACACCCACAAGAAGCAGACGGGTGGCTCCGGCCAGTTCGCCAAGGTGCTCATCAAGCTCGAGCCGTTCACCAGTGAGGACGGCGCGACCTACGAGTTCGAGAGCAAGGTCACCGGTGGCCGCGTGCCCCGCGAGTACATCCCGTCGGTGGATGCCGGCGCCCAGGACGCCATGCAGTACGGCGTGCTGGCCGGCTACCCGCTGGTCAACCTGAAGGTCACGCTGCTCGACGGCGCGTACCACGAGGTGGACTCGTCGGAGATGGCCTTCAAGATCGCCGGCTCGCAGGTACTGAAAAAGGCTGCGGCACAGGCACAGCCGGTGATCCTGGAACCGATCATGGCCGTCGAGGTGACCACGCCCGAGGACTACATGGGCGATGTGATCGGCGACCTGAACTCCCGCCGTGGCCAGATCCAGGCTATGGAGGAGCGGGCGGGTGCGCGCGTCGTCAAGGCGCACGTGCCGCTGTCGGAGATGTTCGGCTACGTTGGCGACCTGCGGTCCAAGACGCAAGGCCGGGCGAACTACTCCATGGTGTTCGACTCGTACGCCGAAGTCCCGGCGAACGTGTCGAAGGAGATCATCGCTAAGGCGACGGGCCAGTGACCATTCGGTCGGAGTAACCTTGCCGGGTCAGAACCGCGGCACAACTGGAAAACACAACACTGCTTAACAAAGCACCAACAAGTCGGAGGACACAACAGTGGCGAAGGCGAAGTTCCAGCGGACCAAGCCCCACGTCAACATCGGGACCATCGGTCACGTTGACCACGGCAAGACCACACTGACCGCGGCTATCACCAAGGTCCTGCATGACAAGTTTCCGGACCTGAACGAGTCGAAGGCGTTCGACCAGATCGACAACGCTCCCGAGGAGCGTCAGCGCGGTATCACCATCAACATCGCGCACGTCGAGTACCAGACCGACAAGCGGCACTACGCCCACGTCGACGCGCCGGGCCACGCGGACTACATCAAGAACATGATCACCGGCGCGGCCCAGATGGACGGCGCGATCCTCGTCGTCGCCGCCACCGACGGCCCGATGCCGCAGACCCGCGAGCACGTGCTGCTGGCCCGCCAGGTCGGTGTCCCCTACATCCTGGTCGCGCTGAACAAGGCCGACGCCGTCGACGACGAGGAGCTGCTCGAGCTCGTCGAGATGGAGGTCCGCGAGCTGCTGGCCGCCCAGGAGTTCGACGAGGACGCCCCGGTGATCCGGGTCTCGGCGCTCAAGGCGCTCGAGGGCGACGCCAAGTGGGTCGAGTCCGTCGAGGAGCTGATGAACGCCGTCGACGAGTCGATCCCGGACCCGGTCCGCGAGACCGACAAGCCGTTCCTGATGCCCGTCGAGGACGTCTTCACCATCACCGGCCGCGGCACCGTGGTCACCGGTCGTGTGGAGCGCGGCGTCATCAACGTCAACGAGGAAGTCGAGATCGTCGGCATCCGTCCGGAGACCACCAAGACCACGGTCACCGGCGTGGAGATGTTCCGCAAGCTGCTCGACCAGGGCCAGGCCGGCGACAACGTCGGGCTGCTGCTGCGCGGTATCAAGCGTGAGGACGTCGAGCGCGGCCAGGTGGTGACCAAGCCCGGCACCACCACCCCGCACACCGAGTTCGAGGGCCAGGTCTACATCCTGTCCAAGGACGAGGGTGGTCGGCACACGCCGTTCTTCAACAACTACCGTCCCCAGTTCTACTTCCGCACCACCGACGTGACCGGCGTGGTGACGCTGCCGGAGGGCACGGAGATGGTGATGCCCGGTGACAACACCAACATCTCGGTGAAGCTGATCCAGCCCGTCGCCATGGACGACGGCCTGCGGTTCGCGATCCGCGAGGGTGGCCGCACCGTCGGCGCGGGCCGGGTCGTCAAGATCATCAAGTAGTTTCGCCACGACGCAAGCCCGGGCTGCCGATTCGGCAGCCCGGGCTTGCGCGTTTTCGGCTGCGACGTAGCCGGGCGAAACCGCCCGTCGGGGCCCTGGCCGCGGATACGATCTGGCCAGTATCGAGTCGGTTTTCGGGGTGCCGCGCATACTGCGGCAGCCAAACTGTGCCGGAGGTCGCGATGTCATTCGTGTTCGCCACGCCCGAGTATGTCCAAGCCGCGGCGGCGGACTTGGCGAATCTGGGTTCGACGATCAGCTCCGCCAACTCGGCCGCCTTCGCACCCACCTCCGCGGTGCTGGCCGCCGGCGCCGACGAGGTGTCGGCCAGCGTCGCGGCCCTGTTCGGCGCGCACGCGCAGGCCTATCAGACTCTCAGCGCCCAGGCGGCGCAGTTCCACCAGCAGTTCGTGCAGCTCATGAACGGCGGCGCGGCCCAGTATGCCGCGGCAGAGGCCGCCAACGCCTCGCCGCTGCAGACCGTCGAGCAGGCGGCGCTGGGGGCCATCAACGCGCCGTTTCAGACCTTCACCGGACGTCCCCTGATCGGCGACGGCGCCAACGGCACGGCCGCCAGCCCGAACGGCGGCGCCGGCGGATGGCTGTACGGCAACGGCGGCAACGGCTTTGCCAGCACCACCGCGGGCGTGAACGGCGGTAACGGCGGGTCGGCCGGGCTGATCGGAAACGGTGGCAACGGCGCCGCCGGCTTCAGCCCCGGCACCGCTTCCGGCGCCGTCGCGGGTACCAGCGGCGGCTCGGGCGGCCACGGTGGCTGGCTGTACGGCAGCGGCGGCGCCGGCGCCCCCGGCGGCAGCGGCGCGACGGGGCTGGTCGCCGGCGACAGCGGCGGTAACGGCGGCAACGGCGGGGCCGGCGGGGCGGCCGGGCTGTTCGGCGGTGTTCCAGGGGCGGGCGCCAACGGCGGGGCGGGAGGCAACGCCTTCCAGAGCGCGACGGTTGCGAATGGCGGCAACGGCGGCAGCGGGGGTGCCGGCGGCGCCCCCGGGTTGGTCGGGAACGGCGCGCTCGGCGGGTCCGGCGCAGACGGCGGGCTGAACCAGACCGGGCTGCCCGGAAACAACAACAATCTCGGCGGCAACGGCGGCGTCGGCGGCGCCGGGGCTGCCGGCGGCCGCGGCGGGTGGCTGTACGGCGCGGGCGGCGACGGCGGCAACGGCGGCGCCACCAATGCGTTCAACGTCGCCAACGGCGGGGCCGCCGGCAACGGCGGCAGCGCCGGGCTGTTCGGCGTCGGCGGGGCCGGCGGGGTTGGCGGCGCGCTACCGGGTGGCGGCACCGGCTTTACAGCCGGCGCATCGGGCACCGGGGGCGGCGGCGGGTTCTTCGACGGTGCCGGTGGTGCTGGCGGAGTCGCGACGGCGTCCAGCAACGGAGTCGGCGGCGCGGGCGGCAGCGCCGGCCTCTTCGGTATCGGCGGCGCCGGTGGCGCCGCGTCCGGAAACTTCGGTCATGGCGGTCAGGGCGGCGCCGGCGGGCAGCTATACGGCGCGGGCGGCGCCGGCGGCGCCGCGACCGGAATCACTTCGACCGGCGGAAACGGCGGCGCCGCCGGCTGGTTCGGCACGGGCGGTGCGGGTGGTGCCGCGTCCGCCGCCCCGGGCGGAACGGGCGGTGCCGGCGGGGCCGGCGGCAGGCTGATCGGCGACGGGGGCGCCGGTGGGGCCGCCGGCGTCAACGGCCATGGCGGTAACGGCGGCAACGGCGGCGTGAGCGGCAACGGCGGCGCCGGTGGGTCGGCGACGGGTCCCCAGAGCACTGGCGGCAACGGCGGCAACGCCCAATACATCGGCAACGGTGGCAACGGCGGGAATGGCAATACGCCCGGCAAGGGCGGCGCCGGCGGCACGCTGTCCGGCACCGCCGGCGCCAACGGCACCTGAGCGCGCATCACGAATCGGCGCATGTGTTGGCGGACCGCGCCGGCCACGATACGATCGGTCTCCGCTTGTTGAATCCGTGTCTAATGAACCGGGTCAAGCGTGATGCCGTGATCGTGTCGGGAGGTGTGGATGTCGTTCGTGTTCGCAACGCCGGAATATCTGGCGGCGGCGGCGTCCGACCTGGCAAGCCTCGGTTCGGCGATCGGCTCTGCCAACGCGGCCGCGCTGGGCCCGACGTCGGGCGTGCTCGCCGCGGGCGCCGACGAGGTGTCGGCGACGATCGCCGCGCTGTTCGGCGCGCACGCCGAGGCCTACCAGGCCCTCAGCGCCCAGGCGGCGCTGTTCCACCAGCAGTTCGTGCAGCTCATGAGCGGCGGCGAGGCGCAGTACGCGCTGACCGAGGCCGCTAACGCCGCGCCGCTGCTGCAGACCGCCGGGCAAGGGGCGGCGAGCGGGATCTCCATGCCCCTGCAAGCTGCGGCGGCCGCCCCGGCCACCGGCACTGCGGCCACCGGGGTGCTGGCGGCCGACACCGCCGCCGCGCCCGGCTCGCTCGGTTCCGGTGTGGCCGGCGCGTCCGGCCAACTGGTCGGCAGCGTCGGCGCGGGCCCGGCCGCCGCGGCCCTCAGCGGCGCATCCTTCGGTCCCGGCGGAGCCGGTTACGCGGGCAGCCTCGTCGCCTCCGGCGGCGCCACCGCGACCGCAGCAAGCGCGGAGGAGGTCGGTATCGCCGGGACGCCGCTGGCGGCGGCCGAGACCGATCCCGTGATGACGCCGCTCGCGGCGGTGCCGGCCGCGGCGCCGGCCGCCTCCACGGCCGCCGTGCGGCCCGCGACCCCGGCCTATTCTCCGGCGGCGGCCGCGGCGGGCGAGTCTTCCGACGAGTGACCCGCGCGGTTTGCTGCCAGATTTGGGATCGGTAGCTGTGGTGCCGGCGCTAGTCTGACACCACTTGTACGGGTCACAGTGAGGAGCAGCCACGTGTTTGCGCGCTACCTGAAGGCACAACTGGTCGTTTTGCTGTGCGGCGGCCTCGTCGGGCCGATCTTCCTGATCGTCTACTTCACCCTCGGGCTCGACAGCTTGCTGGGCTGGATGCTCTACGTCGGCCTGCTGATCACCATCGCCGACGTCGTCGTCGCACTCGCGCTGGCCAACTACGGGGCCAAGTCGTCGGCCAAGAACGCCGAACTGGAGCGCAGCGGGGTGCTGGCGCTCGCCCAGATCACCGGCATCAGCGAGACCGGCACCTGGGTCAACAACCAACAGGTGGTCAAGCTGCACCTGCACGTCGCCGGCTCCGGGTTCTTGCCGTTCGACAGCGAAGACCGGGTGATCGCCAGCGTCACCCGGCAGGGCAACTTCAATGCCCGCAAGGTCGTGGTCCTTGTCAACCCGACCACGCAGGAATACCGGATCGACTGGGAGCGAAGCGCGTTGGTCAACGGGCTGGTGCCGGCGCAGTTCACCGTGGCCGAGGACAACCAGACCTACGACCTCAGTGGACAGGCCGACCCGCTGATGGAGATCCTGCAGATCCTCAAGGCCAACAGCGTCCCGCTGGACCGGATGGTCGACATCCGGTCCAATCCCGGGCTGCGCCAGCAGATCCAGGCCGTCGTGCGGCGGGCCGCGGAGCAGCAAGCGCCTGCCGCCCAGCCCGCGACCGCCGGCGGCCCGGCTCCGGTCGTCACGCCGCCGCAGCCGTCGATCGCGCAGCGGCTCCAAGAACTAGAGACCCTGCGTTCCAGCGGCGCTCTCAGCGAGCAGGAGTACAACGCCCGGCGGGCCCAGATCATCTCCGAAATCTGAATCCCGGTCGCGTTAGAACACGTTTCAGTTCCGCTGCTAGCCTGTCCTGGTGGCTGCTCAGGTTGGATCACTGCAAGGGCGGGTCGCGTTCGTCACCGGCGCCGCCCGCGCGCAGGGGCGCGCGCACGCGGTGCGGCTGGCGCGCGAAGGCGCCGACATCATCGCGCTGGACATCTGCGCGCCGGCCTCCGACACCCTGACCTACACGCCGGCCACGCCCGAGGATCTCGCCGAGACCGTCCGCCTGGTCGAGGCGGAGGGCCGCAAGATGCTGGCCCGCGAGGCCGACATCCGCGACGACGCGGCGCTGCGGCAACTGGTGGCCGACGGCGTCGAACAATTCGGCCGGCTCGACATCCTGGTGGCCAACGCCGGGGTGCTGGGCTGGGGCCGGGTGTGGGAGCTCACCGACGAGCAGTGGGACGCCGTGATCGGGACCAACCTGACCGGCACCTGGCGCACCCTGCGCGCCGCGATTCCCGCGATGATCGAGGCGGGCAACGGGGGATCCATCATCGTCGTCAGCTCGTCGGCCGGCCTGAAAGCGACACCGGGCAACGGCCATTACTCCGCCAGCAAGCACGGGCTCACCGCGCTGACGAACACGCTTGCCATCGAGCTCGGCGAATACGGCATCCGGGTCAACTCGATTCACCCGTACTCGGTCGACACCCCGATGATCGAACCCGAAGCGATGATGGAAATCTTTGCCAAGCACCCCCGTTTCGTGCACAGCTTCCCGCCAATGCCGATGCAGTACAAGGGGTTCATGACGGCCGAGGAGGTTTCCGACGTCGTCGTCTGGTTGGCCGGCGACGGCTCGGGCACCCTATCGGGCACCCAGGTTCCCGTCGACAAGGGCGCGTTGAAGTACTGACCGGCCATCGTGGTATGAACACCACGTGACCAGTAGCGAAGGCGTCAAGCACATCGTGATCGTGGGCGGTGGGCTCGCCGCCGCCCGGACCGCCGAGCAACTGCGTCGGTCGGAATACGCCGGCTCGATCACGATCGTCAGCGACGAGGTGCACCTGCCCTACGACCGCCCGCCGCTGTCCAAGGAGGTGCTCCGCAAGGAGGTCGACGACGTCGCCCTCAAACCGCGCGAGTGGTACGACGAGAAGGACATCACCCTCCGCTTGGGCTCGGCTGCGACCGGTCTGGACACGGCCAACCAGACGGTGACCCTCGACGACGGAACCGCACTCGGCTACGACGAACTCGTCATCGCCACCGGCCTGGTGCCGCGGCGCATTCCGGCGTTGCCGGACCTCGAGGGCATCCGGGTGCTGCGCTCGTTCGATGAGAGCATGGCGTTGCGGGAGCAGGCGTCGGCCGCGCAGCGCGCCGTCGTCATCGGCGCCGGTTTCATCGGCTGCGAGGTGGCGGCCAGCCTGCGCAGCCTCGGCGTGGACGTGGTGCTGGTCGAGCCGCAGCCGACGCCGCTGGCGGCGGTGCTCGGCGAGCAGATCGGTGAACTGGTGGCGCGGCTGCACCGCGACGAGGGCGTCGACGTGCGCCTCGGGATCGGGGTCGCCGAGGTGCGCGGCCAGGGGCATGTCGAGACCGTGGTGCTCACCGACGGCACGGAGCTGCCCGCCGACCTGGTCGTGATCGGCATCGGATCACGCCCGGCGACCGGATGGCTCCAGGGCAGCGGCGTCGACGTCGACAACGGCGTCATCTGCGACGAGGCCGGACGCACCAGCGCCCCGAACGTGTGGGCGCTCGGCGACGTCGCCTCCTGGCGCGACACCACGGGACATCAAGCGCGCGTGGAACATTGGAGCAACGTTGCCGACCAGGCCCGCGTGGTGGTGCCCGCCATGCTCGGCCAGGAGGTGGCGTCGGCCGTGGTCGTGCCGTACTTCTGGAGCGACCAGTACGACGTCAAGATCCAGTGCCTGGGGGAGCCCGAGGCCACCGACACCGTGCACCTCGTCGAGGACGACGGGCGCAAGTTCCTGGCGTACTACGAGCGCGACGGGGTGCTGGTCGGCGTGGTCGGCGGCGGGATGCCCGGCAAGGTCATGAAGGTCCGCGCCAAGATCGCGGCGGCCGCGCCCATCGCCGAGGTGCTGGGCTGACGCAGCCATGCCCAAGGTGGCGATCCTCGACGACTACGCCGGACTGGCCCTGGAGCTCGCCGACTGGTCGGCGGTGCAAAGCCGCTCGGAGGTAACGGTTTTCGGCCGCCACCTGTCCGAGGCGGAAGCCGCCGAGGCGCTGCGGCCGTTCGACGTGATCTGCACCATGCGCGAGCGCATGGCGCTGCCGCGCACGCTCCTCGAGCGGCTGCCGAACCTCAAGCTGATCACCATCGTCGGCGCAAGCCTGCCGAATCTGGACCTGGCCGCGGCCACCGAGCGCGGCGTTCTGGTCGCCCACTCCGACTTCGCGCATCCGCGGTTTCGGGCCGTGCGCGACGCCACCCCGGAACTGGCCTGGGGACTGCTGATCGCGACGGTGCGCAACCTGGCCGACGAACATCGGCGCATGCGCGACGGCGGCTGGCAGACCACCGCCGGTATGACGTTGTCCGGCAAGACCCTTGGGCTCCTCGGCCTGGGCAGGACCGGCACCCGCATGGCCGAATACGCCAAGGCGTTCGGCATGCGGGTCATCGCGTGGAGCCAGAACCTCACCGAGGAGACCGCCGCGGCCGTCGGCGCCCGCCGGGTCGACAAGGTGACCGTGTTCGAGCAATCCGACGTGGTCTCCGTCCACCTGGTGCTCTCCGAGCGCACCCGGGGCCTGGTCGGAGCGCCCGAGCTGGCCCGAATGAGGCCACACGCCTACCTGATCAACACCTCCCGCGGCCCGATCGTCGACGAGGCCGCGCTGATCGAGGCGCTGACCTCCGGGCGCATCGCCGGGGCCGGGCTCGACGTCTACGACGCCGAACCGCCCCCGCCCGACCACCCGCTGCGGTCCCTGCCGAACGTGACGCTGTCGCCGCACCTGGGCTACGTCACCCGCGAAATGCTCGGCGCCTTCTACGAAGACACCATCGAAGCCGTGGTGGCCTGGCTGGACGGGACGCCGATCCGCATCGCGAACCCGGGGGCTTAGAACTCGCCGAGATAGAAGCGGCCACCCTGATCGTCGGAGCATTCGGCGCTCAGGCCGTACGGTTGGCGGTCCGGCTCGGCCAGTACCGAGCCGCCGGCCTCGCGGACCCGCGCGACGGCCGCGTGGATGTCCGACACGGTCCACATCGGCACAGTGGTGGAGCGCTCGCCGCCGCCGGCGGCGCCCGACATCGGGTGCGCGTCCTGCACCTGCCAGCCGTCGGTCACCCGGCCGGGCTCAAAGGACCAGCCCAGCACCCGGCCGTAGAATTCGCGGAAGGCCGCGGAATCCGCCACCTCGTAGGTGACGTACGACAACTCGCCGGGCCCGGATCCGTTGAGCCCCGGGCGCTTTCGTCCGGCCGCCGGCTCGTACACCGCGAACGCCGCCCCCTGCGGGTCGGTCGCGTCGAGCAGCACGCCGTACGCGGTGTCCCGAACCTCACCCGGGACGCCGCCGGCCTGCGCGATCGCCGCGCGGGCGGCCCGCACGTCGGCCACGGCGTAGCAGCAGAACAGGGTGGGCGGTCCGGGGTTCGCCGAAATGCCGGTCGGCAGGTCGGTATTGGTGACCCGGTGCGACGCCGCATCGTACGTCCAGCCCAGCACGTGGCCGTAGAAGGCGGCCGCGCGCTCGGCGTCGGGGGCCCACACGGACACGTAGCCGATGTCACCGTGCCGGATGCGATCGACGGGCGAGGCGACGGGCCCGGTCAGCATCCACCGGTGGCCGAACGGGTCGATGATGGTGGCGGTGCGGCTGCCGTAATTCTCGTAGGGCTCGCGCTGGACCGTGGCGCCGTGTTCGGCCGCCCTGCGCATAACGGCGTCGGTGTCGGCGACGGGCAGCATCAGACTCACCGAAACCCCGCCGGGCGCCGGGGCTTTCAGCCCCAGTTCCGGATACTCGTCCGCCAGGTACAGCACGCCGTCGCCGATCGCGAGCTCCGCATGCCCGATCCGGCCGTCGTCCATCACGATCGGCTCGCCGGCCACGACGGCGCCGAACGCGTCGGTGTACCAGGCGATCGCCGAGCGCCCGTCGGCGACGCTCAGGTACGGCAGCGCCGCGGGACGGGGCGCGTCGTGAGCCGTGGTCGGCTCGGTGAGTTCGACAATCGCTTCAGCGGTGCCGCTCATGACAACTCCTTCCGGTAGGGACAGCGCGGATTGCAGTCGCCGGCGCAGACTTTCGGCGAACGCCGGATCGGGTTGCACCGGAAGGTCGTCGGCGTGCAGCACGTCGAGCGGATCTTGCGGGCTCATGACGTGCCTCCTTCCGGATACTGGCGTTTGAAGGCCCGGCGGGCCCGGACCAAGAGCGCCTCGGTGGCATGCACGGTGCGGCCGATCAGCTCGGCGCACTCGCCGACCGAGCAGTCGTCCATATACCGCAGCACCAGCACCGCGCGGTGCGGCTCGCTCAGCCGGGCCAGCACGGCCTCGGCGACAATGCGGTCCAGCTCGGCGTCCCAGTCGTCCGCGGCCCCCCTCGCTTCGAAGGCCGGCTCCGGAGGCTCGGCGACCGGCACCGCCAGCCGCTGCGGGCCGCGCCGATAGTGGTCGGCCAGCTTGTGCCGGGCCACGCCCAGCAGCCACGGGATCGAGACCGGCGCCGGATCGCTCCTGCGCGCGGCGTCCATCGCCGCGAGGAACGTCTCCGACGTCAGGTCCTCCGCCGTGGCGCGCTCGGCGCAGCGCCGGACGAAGTACCCGTACACCACGGGCAACGCCTCGTCGTAGAGCGCGAGCAGCGCGCGTCGAGCGTCGGGTGGGTGGTCCGGTTCGGCGCTCACACCCCTATCGTCGCCGCGGCGGGCGGACTTCCGACGGGTCAATAGAAAAAAATCTACCGCCAGTTCACCGGCGGTCCGTGCGGATGACATTCGCCGAGGACCGCGAGCTCGCCGCCCGGCCAGCTGCGGGCGCGCACCAAGAATTCGATCGGCGCGCCCGGACCTTGGCGCCACGGCTCGAGGGTGAGGTGGGCGAACGGCGAGCGCGCGCCGGCGCGCGCACCGAGCGCCTCGATGCCGTCGCGGACCGCGGCGCGTTCGTCGTCGGACAGGTACTGCCAGGTGATCGAATGCCACAGCACGGTCAACGCGCCCTCGGCGAGGGTCAGCCCGGCCACCGCCTCGGCCGCCGTCCGGCGCTCGAGCCGCGCCGGGACGTTGCGGGCGACGGCGATGGCGCCGCGCAGCCGCCGCAGCCGGGCGTCCTGGTCGGGCCAGACGTAGCTCAACACGGTCAGCTCCCCGTCGGGGCCGGTGACGTCGATCGGCGCGATGTCGTAGCCGCTGCGCTCGACGATCCGGACGGGACCGTCGGGCGGCAGGGCGCCCCGCCAGGCCTCGTCGATGGTCACCGGCGAGTCTTCGGGCCCCCACCGGCCGCCGTCATAGCGATACTGATAGTGGTCGGCCCGCATGTTCAGCCCCGCGCTCGACCCGATCTCGAAAAGCCTTACCGGCAAACCGGATCCGCGATCCAGCCGCAACAGCCCGCCGATCAGCGCGGCCGACCGGCCCACCTCGTTGGTCTGCGGCGGTTGATCGAGCGCCGCGCGCAGCGAATCGCCGTGCTGCACGGCGGCGCGCAGGATTTCCGGCCAGGCGCTCGCCGCGTCCCAGCTGCCGCCGGTGCTGGGATACCAGCGGCGCAGTTGCGGCGCCCGCCCGTCGAGCACCAACCGGTGCAGCCCGCCGAGCAGCCGCAGCGGCACCGCCTGCCGGGAGGGCGCGTCCTCGTGGCCGGACAGGATGGTCGCGAAGACACCGGCCGCCTCCACGTCGTCGGCCACCAGATCGAAGAGCTCCCCGTACATCGGGGAGCCGGAGCCCGCGCAGAACCGGCCCTGGGACCGCAGCATGTGCAGCAGGTGCTCGGCCCCGGCGCTCACCGGCCCAGCCGTTCCAGCCCCGCGCCGACGACGTCGAACGCGTTGCCCAGCGCGGTCGGCAACGTGACGGATTCGTCGCTCAGCCACTGCTCGTAGGCGCTCAACGCCACCGCGAGCATCGTCCACGCGACGGTCTGCGGCAACAGGTCGGTGGTCTTGCAGTCCGAGCGGCGCGCCACGAAGCCGGCGATCACCTCCCGCCACCCGGCGTACATTGTCATCGAATACGCTTGCAGCTCAGCGGTTTGCAGGATGACGCGCATGCGCTGGCGGTGCCGGGCGGTCTCGGAGTCGTCAAAGGTGTTGAACGCCAACAGCGCCGAGCGCAGCGCCGCACCCAGCGGCACGCGTTGATCGACGTTGTCGAGCAGCTCGCGCAGGTGCTCGAGGTGGGTATCGAAATCCCCCCAGGGAATGGCGTTTTTCGACGCGTAATAGCGGAACAGCGTGCGGCGGGAAATACCGGCGGCGTGCGCGACATCGTCGACGCTGACATCGGCGAATCCGCGCGCGGTGAACAACTCGATGGCGACGTCGGTGATGTCCTGCGGCGTCGTCGAGCGGCGCCGGCCCACCCGCGACTGCGGCATGTCGGACCCCGCCCTTCCGTTTCGGCACTCGATGCCATATTCTGGCGACGATCGTGACCCGTTGTCGAGTCCCATGGCGAAAGGTAATCCAGATGGACCACGAAACCGAGACCCAAACCGAGCTGGTCACCGAGACCCTCGTCGAAGAGGTGTCCATCGACGGCATGTGCGGGGTCTACTGACCCGCGTGTTCGATCCCGATCGCGGCTGGCGGCTGCACCCGCAGGTGGCGGTGCGGCCCGAGCCGTTCGGCGCGCTGCTCTACCACTTCGGGACCCGCAAGCTGTCCTTCCTGAAGAATCGCACCATCCTCACGGTGGTCCGGTCGCTGGCCGACCATCGCGACGTCCGGTCCGCCTGCCGCGCCGCGGGCGTGGACGACCCCGCCCACGGGCCCTACCTGCACGCGCTGGGCGTGTTGGCCGATTCAAAAATGTTGGTACCCCAGGAGGCCCAATGACGGCGACGGCTGTACCGCGGCTCATCGAGCAGTTCGAGCGCGGGCTGGACGCGCCCATCTGCCTGACCTGGGAGCTGACGTACGCGTGCAATCTGGCGTGCGTGCACTGCCTCTCGTCGTCGGGCAAGCGCGATCCGCGGGAGCTGTCCACCCGCCAGTGCATGGACATCATCGACGAGCTGGAACGCATGCAGGTGTTCTACGTGAACATCGGCGGCGGGGAACCCACGGTGCGACCGGACTTTTGGGAGCTGGTCGACTACGCGACCGCCCACCACGTCGGCGTGAAGTTCTCCACCAACGGGGTGCGCATCACCCCGGAGGTCGCGGCCCGGCTGGCCGCCAGTGACTACGTCGACGTGCAGATCTCGCTCGACGGCGCCACCGCCGAGGTCAACGACGCCGTGCGCGGCGCCGGCTCGTTCGACATGGCGGTGCGGGCGCTGGAGAATCTCGCGGCGGCGGGCTTCAAAGACGCGAAGATCTCCGTCGTGGTGACCCGCCACAACGTCGACCAGCTCGACGACTTCGCCGCGCTGGCGAGCCGCTACGGCGCCACGCTGCGCATCACCCGGCTGCGGCCCTCGGGGCGCGGCGCCGCCGTCTGGGAAGACCTGCACCCCACCGCCGCCCAGCAGGTCCAGCTCTACGACTGGCTGGTCGCCAAGGGGGACCGGGTGCTCACCGGTGACTCCTTCTTCCATCTCTCCGGCCTGGGTGAACCCGGCGCGCTGGCCGGCCTGAACATGTGCGGGGCCGGCCGCGTGGTGTGCCTGATCGACCCGGTCGGCGACGTGTACGCCTGCCCGTTCGCCATCCACGACCGCTTCCTGGCCGGAAACGTGTTGTCGGACGGCGGATTCGACAACGTCTGGAAGAACGCACCGTTGTTTCGCGAGCTGCGCGAACCGCAGTCGGCGGGCGCCTGCGGCAGCTGTGGGCACTACGACAGCTGCCGGGGCGGATGCATGGCGGCCAAGTTCTTCACCGGCCTGCCGCTGGACGGTCCCGACCCCGAGTGCGTCCAGGGACACGGCGAGCCCGCGCTGGCCCGTGAGCGCCAGACGCCGCGGCCCCGGGCCGACCATTCCCGCGGCAAGCCCGTCCGCCAGCCGGTGCCGCTGACCCTGTCGGTTCGGCCGCCGGCGGTCCCGCCCGCGCGCCTGTGCAACGAGAGCCCGCTGTAGCGATGGCCAACGAATGGTTTGAAACGGTCGCCATCGCCCAGCAGCGCGCAAAACGCCGGCTGCCGAAATCCGTCTATTCGGCGCTGGTCGCGGCCAGCGAAAAGGGAATCACCGTCGCCGACAACGTCGAAGCGTTCGGCGAACTCGGATTCGCCCCGCACGTGGTCGGCGCGCCGGAAAAGCGCGACCTGTCGACTACCGTTATGGGACAAGATATTTCGATGCCGGTGATGATTTCGCCGACCGGCGTCCAGGCGGTGGATCCGGAGGGTGAGGTCGCCGTCGCGCGCGCCGCCGCGGCGCGGGGCACCGCGATGGGACTGTCCTCGTTCGCCAGCAAGCCGATCGAGGAGGTGATCACCGCCAACCCGAAGTTGTTCTTCCAGGTGTACTGGCTGGGCGGGCGCGACGCGATCGCCGAGCGGGTGGAACGGGCGCGCCAGGCCGGCGCGGTCGGATTGATCGTCACCACCGACTGGTCGTTCTCGCACGGCCGCGACTGGGGCAGCCCGCAGATCCCCGAGCAGATGAACCTGCGGACCATCCTGCGGCTGTCCCCGGAGGCGGCGTTCAAGCCGCGCTGGCTGTGGAAGTTCGGCAAGACGCTGCGGCCGCCGGAGCTGCGCGTGCCGAACCAAGGCCGCCGCGGCGAGCCCGGACCCCCGTTCTTCGCCGCCTACGGCGAGTGGATGGGCACGCCGCCGCCGACCTGGGAGGACATCGCCTGGCTGCGCGAGCTGTGGGGCGGACCGTTCATGCTCAAGGGCGTGATGCGCGTCGACGACGCCAAAAGGGCTGTGGACGCCGGTGTTTCGGCGATCTCGGTGTCCAATCACGGCGGCAACAACCTGGACGGCACCCCGGCGTCCATCCGGGCGCTGCCCGCGGTGGCGGCGGCGGTCGGCGACCAGGTCGAGGTGCTGCTCGACGGCGGCGTCCGGCGCGGCAGCGACGTCGTCAAGGCGGTGGCGCTGGGGGCGCGGGCGGTGATGATCGGCCGCGCCTACCTGTGGGGCCTCGCCGCGGCCGGCCAGGGGGGCGTCGAAAACGTGCTCGACATCCTGCGCGGCGGGATCGACTCGGCGCTGATGGGTCTGGGGCACGCCAGCGTCCACGACCTGAGCCCCGACGACATCCTGGTGCCCGACGGCTTCGCCCGGGCCCTCGGTGTCCCGCCCGCCTAAATTCGGCCAGGTTGGCCCCTTTACCAGTGTTTCTATTAGCGTTTATCCGCAAATGGACGTTCGCGAAAATTGTGGTGCTCGCGAGGCGACCGTGACGGACGAGCCGAGAATTCGACCGTTCGGTGTACAAGCCGGAAAAAAAATAATTTTGAAGGGTCAACAATTGGTGCACGCCAGGTGAATTCGTCCTACCATCGGCGAGTGCCCGTACTCGGCGAATTAGGAACGGCGACGTCGAGCCAGCTATCAAGCACCTCGCCGTCGATAATGGTCCCGCTGGGGTCGACCGAACAACACGGTCCGCACCTGCCGTTGGACACCGACACCCGCATTGCGACCGCGGTCGCCCGTGGGGCCCGGGCACGCCTCGACCAAGAATGGTCGGTGGCGCCCGCCATCGCCTACGGCGCCAGCGGCGAGCACCAGCACTTCGCCGGAACGATCTCCATCGGCAGCGAAGCGCTGACGCTGCTGCTCATCGAGTACGGCAGGTCAGCCGCCAGCTGGGCCCGGCGGCTGGTCTTCGTCAACGGCCACGGCGGCAACGTCGGCGCGCTGAACGAGGCGGTGGGCCGGCTGCGCGCCGAGGGCCGTGACGTCGGCTGGTGCCCCTGCGTCGCCCCCGGCGGCGACGCGCACGCCGGGCATACCGAAACATCGGTGTTGCTGCATATCTCGCCGGCCGACGTGCTGACCGACCGGTGGCTCACCGGTAACCGGGCGCCGTTGCCCGAACTGCTGCCCTCGATGCGCCGCGGGGGAGTCGCGGCGGTCAGCCGGGTCGGGGTGCTGGGGGACCCGACCACCGCGACGGCCGCCGACGGGAAACGCATCTTCGCCGAGATGGTCGAGGAGTGTGTCCGTCGAGTCGCCCGGTGGTCGCCAGGGCGCGACGGGATGCTGACATGACGGCCACCCGGCTGCCCGACGGATTCGCCGTCCAGGTCGACCGCCGCGTCCGGGTGCTCGGCGACGGCTCCGCACTGCTGGGCGGCTCGCCGACGCGGCTGCTCAAGTTGGCCCCCGCGGCCCAAAGCATGCTGTCGGACGGCCGGCTGAAGGTTCGCGACGACCTGAGCGCGCAGTTGGCCCGCACCCTGCTCGACGCCACGGTGGCCCATCCCCGGCCCGCCGGTGGCCCCTCGCACCGCGACGTGACCGTGGTAATCCCGGTGCGCGACAACGTTTCCGGAACCCGGCGCTTGGTCAGCTCGCTGCGCGGGCTGCGTGTCATCGTGGTCGACGACGGCTCCTTCCCGCCGATCGAGCCCGAAGACTTCATCGGTGCGCACTGCGACGTCGAGGTGCTGCGGCACCCTAACAGCAGGGGTCCGGCGGCGGCGCGCAACACCGGCCTGGCCGCCTGCTCGAGCGACTTCGTCGCGTTCCTGGACTCCGATGTGACGCCGCGCCGGGGCTGGCTGGAAGCCCTGCTCGGCCACTTCTGCGATCCCACCGTCGCCCTGGTCGCCCCGCGCATCGTCGGCCTGTCACACAGCGAGAACGTGGTGGCGCGCTACGAGGCGGTGCGTTCGTCGCTGGACCTCGGGGAGCGCGAAGCCCCGGTGCTGCCCCACAGCACGGTCTCCTACGTTCCCAGCGCCGCCATCATCTGTCGGCGCTCGGCCATCCGTAACGTCGGGGGGTTCGACGAGACCATGCAGTCCGGCGAGGACGTCGACCTGTGCTGGCGGCTCATCGAGGCGGGCGCCCGGCTCCGCTACGAGCCGATCGCGCAGGTCGCCCACGACCACCGCACCGAATTGCGGGATTGGCTGGCGCGCAAGGCATTCTACGGCGGCTCGGCGGCTCCACTGTCGGTGCGCCACCCGGACAAGACCGCCCCGGTGGTGATCTCCGGCTGGGCGTTGATGGCCTGGATACTGATGGCGCTGGGGACCAGCCTCAGCCAGCTCGCCTCGATCGCGGTCGCCCTGCTGACCGGCGGGCGCATCGCCAAGGCGATGCGCGGCGCCGAGACCTCGCTGCTGGACGTCGTCGCGATCGCGACCCGCGGCCTGTGGTCGGCGGCGTTGCAGCTGGCGTCGGCGCTGTGCCGGCACTACTGGCCGCTGGCCCTGCTCGCGGCCGTCCTGTCGCGGCACTGCAGACGGGTGGTGCTCGTCGCGGCGGTCATGGACGGCGTGGTCGACTGGCTGCGCCGCCGCGACGCCACCGGCGAGGAGGCCGAGCCGATCGGGCTGCTGACCTACCTCGTGCTCAAGCGCGTCGACGACCTGGCCTACGGCCTGGGGCTGTGGTGGGGCGTGGCGCGCGAACGCAACGTGCGCGCGCTCAAACCGCAGATCCGCACGTAGACCAGCTTGACTAACGCCGCCCCGCACTGCGATGTGCTGATCGTCGGTGCCGGTAGCGCTGGATCGGTTGTTGCCGAACGCCTTTCCGCGGATCCCGGACGCGCGGTGACCGTCCTCGAGGCGGGCCCCGGACTCGCCGACCCGGTGTTGCTGGCCCTGACCACCAATGGGTTGCAGCTGCCGATCGGGGCGGGCAGCCCGCTGACCCAGCGCTACCTGACCCAGCTCACCGACCGGCACGCCCTCAAAGTTCCCCTCGTGCGCGGGACGACGGTGGGCGGTTCGGGCGCCGTCAACGGCGGCTACTTCTGCCGCGCGCTGCCGCGCGACTTCGACCGCGCCCCGCTGCCCGGCTGGGCATGGCCAGAGGTACTCGAGCACTTCCGCGCCATCGAGACCGACCTCGACTTCGACACCCCCGCCCACGGCAATGAGGGTCCGATCCCGGTGCGCCGGACGCGCGAAATGACCGGCGCCAGTGAGGCTTTCATCGCCGCGGCCGAACGCGCCGGCTTTGCCTGGATCGACGATCTCAATGATTGTGGGCCGGAACTGGTTTCGGGGCTGGGGGCGGTCCCGCTGAACATCGTCGACGGCGTGCGCGTCGGCTCCGGCGCCGCGTATCTGCTGCCGGCGCTCGGGCGGCCCAACCTGACCGTGCTGGAGCGCACCCGGGCGGTGCGGCTGCGGTTCTCCGGGACGGCCGCGGTGGGGGTCGAGGCGATCGGGCCCCAGGGCCCGACGACACTGGCCGCAGATCGAATCGTGGTGTGCGCCGGGGCGATCCAGTCGGCACACCTGCTGATGGTCTCCGGCATCGGCGAGGAAGCCATGCTGCGGGCGGTGGGCATCGGGCCGGTTGTGCCCCTGCCGGTGGGGACATCGTTCGGCGACCACCCGGAGTGGGTGCTGCCGACGAACTGGACGGTGGCCCCGGGCCGGCCCGTGCTGGAGGTCGTGCTGTCCACCGACGACGGCGTCGAGATCAGGCCGTACACGGGCGGCTTCGTGGCGATGACCGGCGACGGCACCGCGGGACACCCCGACTGGCCGCACATCGGGGTGGCGCTCATGCGGCCGCGGGCGCGCGGGCGCCTCACGCTGGTCTCGGCGGATCCGGTCGTGCCGCTGCGCATCGAGCACCGCTACGACAGCGATCCCGACGACGTCGCGGCGCTGCGCCGGGGCAGCGAACTCGCCCGCGAATTGGCCGGCGCGGCAACATCGGTCGGGTCACCGGTGTGGTCGACGTCCCAACACCTGTGCGGCACAACCCCGATGGGTGTCGACGGCGATCCGCGCGCCGTCGTCGACCCGCGCTGCCGGGTCTACGGCATCGAAAACCTGTGGGTGATCGACGGTTCCATCCTGCCGACCGTCACCAGCCGCGGGCCGCACGCGACCATCGTGATGCTCGGGCACCGGGCCGCCGAGTTCGTCGGGTGAAACTTGGCGCGCAGTACGCGCGATCAGAAGAAAGTGACGCCGTCCGGTCCAGGTACGCCCAGCAGCGAGCCGCCCTGCCCGCCGACGCCGGCAGCATCGAGGGTGGCCTTGAACCCGTTGCCGCCGTTGCCGCCGTTGCCGATCAGTTGCGCGTCGCCGCCGTTTCCGCCGGCGCCATCAGCGTTGAAGCCGAACCCGCCGTTACCGCCCGAACCGCCGTTGCCGATCAACGCGGCCCTACCGCCGGCGCCGCCGTGGCCGCCGATCTGGCCATCCCCGCCGGCTCCGCCGGCTCCGCCGTTGCCAACCAGGAATCCCGCCGTCCCGCCGGCACCGCCCGGACCGCCGGTGGCACTCGCGTTGACCAATCCGCCCGCGCCGCCCGCGCCGCCGTCCCCGCCGAGAATGCCGCCATTGCCGCCGGCGCCACCAGCGCCGGCGGTGAGTCCGGCTCCGCCCACACCACCCGCGCCGCCGGCCGCCCAAACCCCGCCGGTTCCACCGGTTCCTCCGGTTCCGCCGATGTTTGCGGTGCCGAAGCCTCCCGTGCCCCCGGCCCCGCCGGCACCGAACAATCCGCCGGCGCCCCCGCCGCCGCCGTTCCCGCCGCCCGAGGCGCCCAGGCCGCCGGCGCCGCCAACCCCGCCGGCTGCCAGGAATCCGCCCGCCCCGCCCTGGCCACCGGTACCGCCGACACCGCTGACGAATGCCGCGCCGCCCTGGCCGCCGACCCCGCCGACCGCGAAGAGCCCACTCGCGCCGCCGTTGCCGCCGGCCCCGCCGCTACTCGGACCGCCGATGCCGCCGTTGCCGCCGGCCCCGCCGACGCCGCCGAAGAAGCCGCCCGCGCCGCCGTTACCACCGGTGGCTCCTTCGCCGCCGGCTCCGCCGGCCCCGCCGGCTCCGCCGAAGAAACCGCCGGCCCCGCCATTACCACCGTTTTGGCCAGCTGCGCCATACGCGCCATTGCCGCCGTTGCCAAACAGCCAGCCACCGTCCGCGCCGTTCGCGCCCGTGTTCGGTTTTCCATTGGCGCCGTTGCCGATCAACGGCCGGCCCGTTAGCAGCAGGCTGGGCGCGTTGATCACATTCAGCACGTCCTGCTCGACGGTCTGCAGCGGGTTGGCGCTGGCGGCCTCGGTGACGGCGTATTGAGCGCCACCGGCATTGAGCAGCTGCACGAACTGCTGATGGAACGCCGCCGCCTGGGCGCTGACCGCCTGATAAACCTGTCCATGAGCGCCGAACACGGCGGCGACGGCCTCCGAAACCTCGTCCGCGGCCGCGGCCATGATGTTGGCCGTCGGGGCGAACGCGGCCGAGTTGGCCGAGCCAATCGTGGAACCGATGTTCGCCAGGTCTGCCGACGCCGCCGCTACATACTCGGGCGCTGCGAGAACGAATGACATGGGGGGTCCCTTCAGCGAGCCGGGATGCCGCTTCCCCCGCCTTGACGGCTGTTGTGGGTTGAAGCGTAGCTCGATCGGCGGTTCCGCTCGGTCCGTTTCCTGTTAACCACAAAAAATTTCAAAGATTGCTCGCGCCCGCGCAGGCATGCCTTGATGCGAAGCCGCTGACGAAGTGATCGATTGACATTGCCGGGCCGCCGGGAGAAATTCGCCTGGCATTCCAGGCGCGTTCATGGATTGGACCTATGCGATGACCGTTTCGCGCGCGGAGGACCCATGCCCGTGTCATGGCTTGCTATGCAAGCCATCGATGTTTGCGGATGGCTGCGATGATCGGCGCCGGCACGACGGTCACCTTGAGCGCCATCTCGCGTTCGTTCAGTGAATCAGGCTGAATAGGGCGGTATTTCGACCGCTTCGGCCGTCGCCACCGGTTGCTCCCTGCCGGCCGCCGCGGGCGCCGCCGCCGGGGAATAGGCCGGCGTGGCCGGAGAGTAGTTCGGCGTCGCGGCTGGCGCCGCGGTGAGGGGAGTACCGATCGGCATCGCCTGCGCCGCGGTGGCAGGGGAGAAGACCGGCGCTTCCGCCTCGACGGCGGCCACCGGGGCGACCGCGGACGCGGGCGCCGCCACCACGGGAGAAACTTCCGCCGCGGGGAACGCCGCAGCCGGTGCGCTGGCCGGGGCCAGCGGGGCCGAAGCCGCCGCCAGGGGTGCCCCCGCGAGCGGCGTACCCGTCGGCGCCAACGCGACCGGAGCCGCCGACACCGGCGCAACCGAAGCCGTTACCGGCGCCGCCGTGGCGGCCGGGGCCGCGCCACCGGCCACCCCCGCCGACGCCGCCGGCACGCTGGCCGCCGCGGACCCCGCCGATGCCGCTCCGCCGACGAGCGGCTGCGCGGTCGACGCGGCGCTGACGGCCTGACTCTGGACCCCGCCGCCGTTCGCGCCGCCGCCCAGCACGCCCTGGCCGAGCGACTGCAGGTTGGCGGCCTCGCTGACCGCGTACTGCTCGGCGCCGGAGCTCATCAGCTGGACGAACTGGGCGTGGAAGGCCTGCGCGGCGGCGCTGATCGCCTGATACGCCTGCGCGTGCGCGTCGAAGAGGCTCGCGATGCCGGCCGATACCTCGTCGGCGCCCGCAGGCACCACGCTGGACACGGGACCCAACGCTGCGGAGTGGGCGTCGTTGATCGCGGATCCGATGTTGCCCAAATCCATTGCCGCGGCCGCCACGTACTCCGGCGCTGCGATCACATAGGACATTCCGCTCCCCCGGCTAGCCTCGACATCGTCCGCCTCCCCGTGACGGACGCTGCTCAAGCCGGATGGTAGCGCCCACCGCCGGTGCGCCGGGGCGTTTTCAGACGATTCCGGCCGACCCCGGGACTACCGCCGACGCGCGTCGCATCAGTACGCTGATCACGCCGTACCACGTTTCGAGACTCATAGTCTCGTTTGTCAGTCAGGGAGGTGGCTCGCAATTACCGGCGGGAGTACCGATCCCCGGCCAGCGCGGTCGCGAGCCCGCTTGCTCGAGGCCGCCTCCGCGCTACTGCGCTCCGGGGGACCCAGCGCGGTGACCGTCGACGCGGTCACCCGCAGCGCCAACGTGGCGCGGGCCACGCTGTATCGGCACTTCCCGAGCGGAAACGACTTGCTGGCAGCGGCGTTCAACAGCCTGATACCGCCGTCGCCGATGCCGCCGCCCGAGGGCACGCTGCGGGATCGGCTCATCGCGTTGGTGCTGGCCCAGGCCGACGCCGTGGCGCATGCGCCGGCCGCGCTGGCGGCGATGTCGTGGCTGGCCCTGGGGCGCGACCTGCAGGCGTGGCCGGAGCCCCGGCACGAGCCCGCGGCCGACACCGCATCGATCACCACGCTGCGCGAACGCATCGCCCAGCAGTACGCGGCGCCGTTCGACGCGATCTTCGACAGCCCGGAAGCCGCCGCCGAGCTGGGCGAGGTCGACCGGTCGCGCGCGATCGCCCTGCTGATCGGACCGCTGGTCCTGGGCCGGCTGTCCACGCTGCCCGACTTCGATTACCGCGAATGCGCGCGCGAGGCCGTCGACGGTTTCCTGCATGTTCAGCGCGCGCTACACAGGGCCAGCGCGGCGAGCATCGAATCGGCAGGTGCCTGAGCCCGTCCGGCCCGGCGCCGAATTTTGACCGAGAATGATCTTCAGGCATACTGTTCAGGTTGCCTTTCGCCAGGTTCTGCGCCTGGCCGGGCATACGACCAGCGCCCACAACGGGCGCGTCCGGTCCCATCCTTGGTACGCGACTAATTTGGCCGCGAGCAAGGCTGCGTAAGGGTGACACGCCCGACCGCGGGGGCCGGTGGACCACGACAGGTAAACAGCGGCGCAGTATCCGGCGCGGCGCTCGATCGGCCCTCGCGGGCCGGCCGATGGGCGCGCCGGGAGGCACCAGGCTCGGACACGGGCCATTTTCGAGGAGTGAGGGTAGGAGAAGCGTGGCGGGACAGAAGATCCGCATCAGGCTTAAGGCCTACGACCATGAGGCCATCGACGCATCGGCGCGCAAGATCGTCGAGACCGTCGTCCGCACGGGTGCCAGCGTCGTAGGTCCGGTGCCGCTGCCGACCGAGAAGAACGTGTATTGCGTCATCCGCTCTCCGCATAAGTACAAGGACTCGCGGGAGCACTTCGAGATGCGCACCCACAAGCGGTTGATCGACATCCTCGATCCCACGCCGAAGACGGTCGACGCGCTGATGCGCATCGACCTGCCGGCCAGTGTCGACGTCAATATCCAGTAGGAGATCCAGAACTCATGGCAAGAAGAGGCATCCTGGGTACCAAGCTGGGCATGACGCAGGTGTTCGACGAGAACAACAGGGTTGTGCCCGTGACGGTGGTCAAGGCCGGCCCCAACGTGGTGACCCGCATCCGCACGCCCGAGCGCGACGGCTACAGCGCCGTGCAGTTGGCGTACGGCGAGATCAGCCCCCGCAAGGTCAACAAGCCGGTGACCGGTCAGTACACCGTGGCGGGCGTCAACCCGCGCCGGTACCTGGCCGAGCTGCGCCTGGACAATTCGGACGCCGCCGCCGAGTACGAGGTCGGCCAGGAATTGACGGCCGAGATCTTCGCCGACGGCAGCTACGTCGACGTGACCGGCACCTCCAAGGGCAAGGGCTTCGCCGGAACCATGAAGCGGCACGGCTTCCGCGGCCAGGGCGCCAGCCACGGCGCCCAGGCGGTGCATCGCCGGCCCGGTTCCATCGGCGGCTGCGCCACCCCGGCGCGTGTCTTCAAGGGCACCCGGATGGCCGGCCGGATGGGCAACGACCGGGTGACCGTGCAGAACCTGTTGGTGCACAAGGTCGATACCGAGAACGGCGTGCTGCTGATCAAGGGCGCGGTCCCCGGCCGCACCGGTGGGCTCGTGATGGTCCGCAGCGCGGTCAAACGAGGTGAGAAGTGATGGCTGCCAAGAACGCGCTCAAGATAGATGTCAAGACGCCCGACGGGAAGGTCGACGGCTCCATCGAGCTGCCGGCCGAGTTGTTCGACGTCGAGGCCAATATCGCGCTGATGCACCAGGTGGTGACCGCGCAGCGCGCGGCCGCCCGCCAGGGCACGCACTCGACCAAGACGCGCGGCGAGGTTAGGGGCGGGGGCCGCAAGCCCTACCGGCAGAAGGGCACCGGGCGCGCCCGGCAGGGCTCGACGCGCGCCCCGCAGTTCACCGGCGGTGGCACCGTGCACGGACCCAAGCCGCGCGACTACAGCCAGCGCACGCCCAAGAAGATGATCGCCGCGGCGTTGCGCGGGGCGCTGTCCGACCGCGCCCGCAACGGACGCATCCACGCCGTCACCGAACTGGTGGCGGGCCAGACCCCGTCGACCAAGAGCGCCAAGGCATTTCTGGCCACGCTGACCGACCGCAAGCAGGTGCTGGTGGTCATCGGGCGCGCCGACGAGGCCGGTGTGAAAAGCGTGCGCAACCTGCCCGGCGTGCACGTCCTGTCGCCCGACCAGCTCAACACCTACGACGTGCTGCGCTCCGACGACGTGGTGTTCAGCGTCGAGGCCCTCAACGCCTACATCGCTGCCAACAACCAGACCGCCGAGGAGGTTTCGGCCTGATGGCGACCATCGCTGACCCCCGCGACATCATCCTGGCGCCGGTCATCTCCGAGAAGTCCTACGGGCTCCTCGATGACAACGTCTACACGTTCGTGGTGCACCCCGATTCGAACAAGACGCAGATCAAGATCGCCATCGAGAAGATCTTTTCCGTCAAGGTCGCGTCGGTGAACACCGCGAACCGGCAGGGCAAGCGCAAGCGCACCCGGACCGGATACGGCAAGCGCAAGAGCACCAAGCGGGCCATCGTGACCTTGGCTCCGGGCAGCAAGCCGATCGACCTCTTCGGCGCACCGAGCTAGAAAGACCTGATTAGACATGGCAATTCGTAAGTACAAGCCGACGACCCCGGGCCGCCGGGGCGCCAGTGTGTCCGACTTCGCCGAGCTGACCCGGTCGACGCCGGAGAAGTCGTTGGTGCGTCCGCTGCACGGTCATGGCGGCCGCAACGCGCACGGCCGCATCACCACCCGCCACAAGGGCGGTGGGCACAAGCGCGCCTACCGGGTGATCGACTTCCGTCGCAACGACAAGGACGGCGTCAACGCCAAGGTCGCCCACATCGAGTACGACCCGAACCGCACCGCGCGGATCGCGCTGCTGCACTACCTGGACGGGGAGAAGCGGTACATCATTGCGCCGCAGGGCCTCTCGCAGGGCGATGTGGTGGAGTCGGGCCCCAACGCCGACATCAAGCCGGGCAACAACCTGCCGCTGCGCAACATCCCGGCCGGCACCCTGGTCCACGCCGTGGAGCTGCGGCCCGGTGGTGGCGCCAAGCTGGCGCGCTCGGCGGGGTCGAGCATCCAGCTGCTCGGCAAGGAGGGCAGCTACGCCTCGCTGCGCATGCCCAGCGGCGAGATCCGCCGGGTCGACGTGCGCTGCCGCGCCACGGTCGGCGAGGTGGGCAACGCCGAGCAGGCAAACATCAACTGGGGCAAGGCCGGTCGGATGCGCTGGAAGGGCAAGCGCCCGTCGGTCCGCGGTGTGGTCATGAACCCGGTGGATCACCCGCACGGTGGTGGTGAGGGTAAGACCTCCGGTGGTCGCCACCCGGTCAGCCCGTGGGGCAAGCCGGAGGGCCGCACCCGCCACCCGAACAAGCAGAGCAACAAGCTCATCGTCCGACGCCGGCGCACCGGCAAGAAGCACGGTCGCTAGGAAGTCGAGGAGTAACCCATGCCACGCAGCCTGAAAAAGGGACCGTTCGTCGACGACCACCTGCTCAAGAAGGTGGACGTCCAGAACGAGAAGAACACCAAGCAGGTCATCAAGACCTGGTCGCGTCGTTCGACGATCATCCCCGACTTCATCGGCCACACCTTTGCGGTGCACGACGGGCGCAAGCACGTCCCGGTGTTCGTCACCGAGGCGATGGTCGGCCACAAGTTGGGTGAGTTCGCCCCGACGCGCACCTTCAAGGGGCACATCAAGGATGATCGGAAGGCCAAGCGGCGATGACCACAACTGAATTTCCGTCGGCGGTCGCCAAGGCGCGGTTCGTGCGGGTGTCGCCGCGAAAGGCGCGCCGGGTGATCGACCTGGTGCGCGGCAAGTCGGTGACCGACGCGCTGGACATCCTGCGCTGGGCGCCGCAGGCCGCCAGCGAGCCGGTGGCCAAGGTGATCGCCAGCGCCGCGGCCAACGCGCAGAACAACAATGGCCTGGACCCCGCGACGTTGGTGGTCGCCACCGTCTACGCCGACGAGGGGCCGACCGCTAAGCGCATCCGCCCGCGGGCCCAGGGCCGCGCGTTCCGGATCCGCAAGCGCACCAGCCACATCACGGTCGTGGTGGAGAGCCGCCCGGCCAAGGACCAGCGGTCGGCGAAGTCGACGCGTGCCCGCCGCGCCGAGGCCAGCAAGGCCGCCGCGACGGCGCCGGCCAAGAAGGCCCCCGCCAAGAAGGCGCCCGCCGCGAAGAAGACGCCCGCCAAGAAGGCGCCTGCGAAGAAAGCCGAAGCCAAGACGTCTGAGACTTCTGAAGCGAAGGGAGGCTCAGACTAGTGGGCCAGAAGATCAATCCGCACGGCTTCCGGCTGGGCATCACCACCGACTGGAAGTCGCGCTGGTACGCCGACAAGCAGTACGCCGAGTACGTCAAGGAAGACGTGGCGATCCGCCGGCTGCTGTCCACCGGCCTGGAGCGCGCCGGCATCGCCGACGTGGAGATCGAAAGGACGCGGGACAGGGTTCGCGTCGATATCCACACCGCGCGCCCCGGCATCGTCATCGGCCGGCGCGGCACCGAGGCCGACCGGATCCGGGCGGACCTGGAGAAGCTGACCGGCAAGCAGGTTCAGCTCAACATCCTCGAGGTGAAAAACCCGGAGTCGCAAGCACAATTGGTGGCCCAGGGCGTCGCCGAGCAGTTGAGCAACCGCGTGGCGTTCCGCCGCGCGATGCGCAAGGCCATCCAGTCGGCGATGCGCCAGCCCAACGTCAAGGGCATCCGGGTGCAATGCTCCGGCCGTCTCGGCGGTGCGGAGATGAGCCGCTCGGAGTTCTACCGCGAGGGCCGGGTGCCGCTGCACACCCTGCGCGCCGACATCGACTACGGCCTGTACGAGGCCAAGACCACCTTCGGCCGGATCGGCGTGAAGGTGTGGATCTACAAGGGCGACATCGTCGGCGGCAAGCGCGAATTGGCCGCCTCGGGAGTGGGGGCCCCGGCGGGCGCCGACCGTCCACGCCGCGAGCGGCCGTCGGGCGCGCGTCCGCGGCGCAGCGGCGCGTCGGGCACCACGGCGACCAGCACGGAGGCCGGCCGGGCCGCCGGTGCCGAGGAGACCACCGCGTCCGCCGCGCCCGCCGCCGAAGGGGCGCCCGCCCCCGAACCGCAGAGCACGGAGAGCTGAATCATGTTGATTCCCCGCAAAGTCAAGCACCGCAAGCAGCACCACCCCCGCCAGCGCGGCATCGCCAGCGGCGGCACGGCGGTGCACTTCGGTGACTACGGCATCCAGGCGCTCGAGCACGCCTATGTCACCAACCGGCAGATCGAGTCGGCGCGTATCGCGATCAACCGGCACATCAAGCGTGGCGGCAAGGTGTGGATCAACGTCTTCCCCGACCGCCCGCTGACCAAGAAGCCCGCTGAAACCCGGATGGGTTCGGGTAAGGGCTCCCCGGAGTGGTGGGTGGTCAACGTGAAGCCGGGCCGGGTGCTGTTCGAGCTCAGCTACCCCAATGAGGCGGTGGCCCGCGCGGCGCTCACCCGTGCGATCCACAAGCTGCCGATCAAGGCACGCATCGTTACCCGAGAGGATCAGTTCTGATGGCAGTGGGAATTTCGCCTGGCGAACTGCGCGAGCTCACCGACGAAGAGCTCACCGAGCGTCTGCGCGAATCCAAGGAGGAGCTGTTCAACCTGCGCTTCCAGATGGCGACCGGGCAGCTCACCAACAACCGCCGGCTGCGCACGGTGCGGCAGGAAATCGCGCGCGTCTACACCGTGCTGCGGGAACGTGAACTGGGTCTGGCCAGCGGGCCCGACGGTAAGGATTCGTGATGGCAGAAGCTAAGAAGTCGGCCGCCAAGGCCGCCCCGAAGAAGGCCGCCGCGAAGAGTGCGGCCGCTTCCGACAAGCCCAAGGGCCCCAAGCACACCCCGACCAACCCCAAGTCGCGCGGCCGGCGCAAGGTGCGCATCGGCTACGTGGTGAGCGACAAGATGCAGAAGACCATCGTGGTCGAGCTCGAGGACCGCATGCGGCACCCGTTGTACGGCAAGATCATCCGGACCACCAAGAAGGTCAAGGCCCACGACGAGAACAGCACCGCCGGCATCGGCGACCGGGTCTCGCTGATGGAGACCCGCCCGCTGTCGGCGACCAAACGCTGGCGGCTCGTGGAGATTCTCGAGAAGGCCAAGTAGTAAAGGCCACCTAGCCCGCTTCGAAACGAGTGTGACGCCGCTGCGAAAACCGGCCGGATCTTTCGCGGTGGCGTTACGCTCGGCGCATGTCCGCTGACTCGGCAGAATTTCAGGGCAAGATCGAGCTGGATATCCGCGACTCGGAGCCGGATTGGGGGCCGTACGCGGCACCGACGGCGCCGGAGAACTCGCCGAACATCCTCTATCTGGTGTGGGACGACACCGGCATCGCGACCTGGGACTGCTTCGGGGGGCTGGTCGAGATGCCCGCCATGACGCGGATCGCCGAGCGCGGCGTGCGGTTGTCGCAATTCCACACCACCGCGCTGTGCTCGCCGACCAGGGCGTCGCTGTTGACCGGTCGCAACGCGACCACGGTCGGCATGGCCACCATCGAGGAATTCACCGACGCGTTCCCGAACTGCAACGGACGGATCCCGGCCGACACCGCGCTGATCTCCGAGGTGCTCGCCGAACGGGGCTACAACACGTATTGCGTAGGCAAGTGGCACCTGACGCCGCTCGAAGAGTCCAATCTGGCCGCGACCAAACGACACTGGCCCACCTCGCGCGGCTTCGAGCGGTTTTACGGGTTCATGGGCGGCGAGACCGACCAGTGGTATCCCGACCTGGTGTACGACAACCACCCCGTCAACCCGCCGGGCACACCCGAAGACGGCTATCACCTCTCGAAGGACATCGCCGACAAGACCATCGAATTCATCCGCGACGCCAAGGTGATCGCGCCGGACAAACCGTGGTTCAGCTACGTGTGCCCGGGCGCCGGGCACGCGCCGCACCATGTCTTCAAGGAGTGGGCGGACCGCTACGCGGGCCGATTCGACATGGGCTATGAGCGCTACCGCGAGATCGTGCTGGAAAAGCAGAAGTCGATGGGCATCGTGCCGCCGGACACCGAACTGTCGCCGGTCAACCCGTATCTCGACGTGAAGGGGCCCGGCGGCGAGCCGTGGCCGCTGCAGGACACGGTGCGGCCCTGGGACTCGCTCGACGACGACGAGAAGAAGCTGTTCTGCCGGATGGCCGAGGTCTTCGCCGGGTTCCTGAGCTACACCGACGCCCAGATCGGCCGCATCCTGGACTATCTCGAGGAGTCCGGCCAACTCGACGACACCATCATCGTGGTGATCTCCGACAACGGCGCCAGCGGTGAGGGCGGCCCCAACGGATCGGTGAACGAGGGCAAGTTCTTCAACGGCTACATCGACACCGTCGAGGAAAGCATGAAGCTCTTCGACCACCTGGGCGCTCCGGAAACCTACAACCACTACCCGATCGGGTGGGCGATGGCCTTCAACACGCCCTACAAGCTGTACAAGCGCTACGCCTCGCATGAGGGCGGCATCGCCGACACGGCGATCGTCTCCTGGCCCAACGGCATTGCGGCCCACGGCGAGGTCCGCGACAACTACGTCAACGTCTGCGACATCACGCCGACCATCTACGACCTGCTGGACATGACACCTCCCGAAAGCGTCAAGGGCATCGCGCAGAAGCCGTTGGACGGTGTGAGTTTCAAAGCCGCCCTTGGCGATCCGGGCGCCGACACCGGCAAGCGGACGCAGTTCTACACCATGCTGGGAACCCGCGGCATCTGGCACGAGGGCTGGTTCGCCAACACCGTCCATGCCGCCACGCCGGCCGGTTGGTCGCACTTCGACGCCGACCGCTGGGAGCTCTACCACATCGAGGCCGACCGCAGCCAGTGCCACGACCTGGCCGCCGAACAGCCCGACAAGCTGGAAGAGCTTAAAGCCCTGTGGTTTTCGGAGGCGGCCAAGTACAACGGCCTGCCGCTGGCCGATTTGAACCTAATGGAGACGCTCACCCGCTCCCGGCCCTACCTGGCGGGGGAGCGGTCCAGCTACGTCTACTACCCCGACTGCGCGGACGTCGGCATCGGCGCCGCCGCCGAGATCCGCGGCCGCTCGTTCGGCGTGCTGGCCGATGTGACGGTGGATACCGCCGGCGCCGAGGGGGTGCTCTTCAAGCAGGGCGGCGGCCACGGCGGGCACGTGCTTTTCATCCAGGACGGGCGGCTGCACTACGTGTACAACTTCCTCGGCGAGCGCCAGCAGTTGGTGTCCTCGTCCGGCCCGGTGCCGCTGGGCCGCCACGTCTTCGGTGTCCGGTACGCGCGGACGGGGACGGTGGAGAACAGCCACACCCCGCTCGGCGACCTCACCCTGTTCGTCGACGACGAGGCGGTCGGCACGCTGGCGGATGTGATCACCCATCCCGGAACGTTCGGGCTGGCGGGGGCGGGCATCACCGTCGGGCGCAACGGCGGCTCCGGGGTGTCGAGCCGCTACAAGGCGCCGTTCGCGTTCACCGGCGGCACCATCGCCCAGGTCACCGTCGACTTTTCGGGTCGGCCGTATGAGGACGTGGAAAGGGAGCTCGCGCTTGCGTTTTCGCGCGACTGAACCGTTGGCCGCCCTGCTCTGCCTTGGGGCGGTCGTAACCGGGGGTTGCGACAAGACCACCGGCGGCACCGCCACCCGCACCGGCGGGCCGGCCGCGTCGACGAGCCGCACGGCGCCGGTGTCGTCCGACCCGGCCGAGCCCGTGCCGGGCGTCGAAGTCACACTGCCCGACCACATTCCGCCCAACGCCGTGGTGTGTTTTCCGCCGCCCCCGGCGAGCGGCAGCATGGTCCGGGCGTCGGTCCCCGACCCGGTGGCCCCCGCACTCACGGTCCCGCTGCCCAACGGCTGGGATTCCGCGCCGGGCACCGGCGACGTGGCGCTGACGGCGCGTGGGCCGGGCGGCATGTCGGCGCGGGTGACCATCGCGCCGACCGACCTCGACCCCGGCGGCGCCTTTCTGCGCTACGCCACCGACCTGCGCACCGGCCATCCCGGCGTCAACGTCACCGTCGCGCCCGCGCAGTTCTGCGGCTACAGCAGCCAGGTGCTGAGCGGCACGGGGCCCGGCTCGCTCGATTTCGCCGACCGCATCACCCACGTCTGGACCAACACCAAGGCGTTTCTCGTCGCGATTCATGTGGAGGGGCCGGCCGGCCCGCCCTTCGACGCCGCGAAATCCACAGCGATGCAGCAATTTGCCGTCGTCATCCCCTGAAAAGACTCGGTTTCGGCTCCGGCGCCGGTAGCATTTGGCCCCGTGATGCCGCAATGACCACCGACGCAGCGCCACCGCCGGCGCCACCCGAGGCGCGGGGACCGCGCGTTGCCATCGCGTTCGGGATCGTCGTGGCCGTCATCGTCATCTACGTCCTGTCCCTGATCGCCGTGCACCTGCTGGCCAAGTCGGCGCCGGCGCTGCCCGCCGTGGACCTCAGCAAGGTCGAGGCCGAGGACAGCGTCGTGCAGGTGCGCATGGAGAAGCTGGATACGGTGGCAAACCGCCTGACGGTGAATGTGCTTGTGTACCCGAAGGATTCGCTGTACGACAAGAACTTCGGCGTGCTCACCACCGACGCGGCCGTGCGCCTCTACCCGGAGAACGACCTCGGAGACTTGCAGTACCCGGTGGGAAAGGCGCCGGCGCAAGTCAGCACCACGATCCAGGCCCAGGGCGACCCGGGTAACTGGCCGTTCGACACGTACAAAACCGAGGTGATCGCCGCCGACGTCTTCACCGGGTCGGGGCAGAGTCGCGAAAAGGCCTCTGCCCGTGTCGAGGTCACCGGGAAGCTCGACGGTTGGGACGCCACCGTCGCGCGCGTGCACGACCCCGCCGATTCCAACCCCGATGCCCTGGACAACGTGATCATCACGCTGCACCGGGCCAGGGGCCCGCTGATCTTCGACATCGGCATCTGCCTGGTCCTCATCGCCCTGCCGGTGTTGGCGTTGTGGGTCGCCATTCCCGTGGCGTTGGGCAGGACCTCGTTCCTGCCGCCGATGACGACCTGGTACGGCGCGATGCTGTTCGCCATCGTCCCGCTGCGCAACATCCTGCCGGGCAGCCCGCCGTACGGTTCGTGGATCGACCAAGCCGTCGTGTTGTGGGTGTTGATCGGGCTGGTTGTTGCCATGGCGCTGTTCCTGGTGGGCTGGTGGCGGCAACGGGAACGAAGGCAACCCAACAAGGGCTGACCATTTCGGCTTCGCTGGGTGACGAACCGGCGCGTGGCGGCCCGGCGGGAAATGCCTCTTTACGGTGGGAATTCCATCGCCACGCGCGGAGGGCCCCGGTTCGCTACCATCTAATCCTCGTGTGCTCGCGCGCCGCGCTCCGCATGCCCGGACGAAGGTGTTGACCGATGACTCATCAGGCTCCACCCGCACCGCCTCCCTCTGCCACGCCCGAGCCGCCGCCCGCGGCACCCCCCGAGGCTCCCGCCAAGCGCGGAAGACGGGGCAGGGCAATCGGTCTCGGCATCCTGGCGGCCTTCGTCCTCGTCTACGGCCTGTCGTTGTTCGGCGTCCACCTGCTGTTCAACGCGGCGGGACCGATCAAGCCGCCGGACCTCAATGCCAACGACGACACCGTCGTGCTGGTGCGCCTGGAGAAGCTGGACACCGTCGCCAACCGCCTCATGGTGAAGGTGCTCGTCATTCCCCAGGACAAGATGTTCGACAAGCGCCTCGATGTGTTGACCACCGACACCGCGGTGCGGATGGATCCCCCGAATGATCTGGGAGACTTGGTCTACCCGGCGGGGAAGTCGCCCGCGCAGGTCGCCACCACGGTCGAGGCGCACGGCAACCCGAACAACTGGCCGTTCGACTCCTACAGCACCGACACCCTCTCGGCGGACGTGCTCGTCGGCCAGGGCGACGCCCGCCAGTACATCCCGGCCCGGGTCGAGGTGGCCGGGCAGCTGGACGGCTGGGAGGTCAGCCTGCGACGCGTCGGCGAGGCCAGCCAGGACTCGGACCGCGGGGACAGCGTGGTCATCACCTTGCACCGGGCCAAGGGTCCGCTGATCTTCGACCTGCTGATCTGCCTTGTCCTGTTCGCCTTGCCGGCCCTGGCTATTTCGGTGGCGATACAAATCGCCTTGGGGAGAAGGAAATTCGTGCCGCCGTTCGTCACGTGGTTCGCGGCCATGCTGTTCGCCGTCATCCCCATCCGCAACTTCCTTCCCGGCTCGCCACCGCCGGGTGCGTGGATCGACCAGGCCCTCGTGATCTGGGTGCTGATAGCGCTGGTCGGTGCGATGGCCCTGTACATGCGCACCTGGTACCGACAATCGGACTAGCGCGCATCGCATCACTACCCTGAGGGGGTGCTCACCGAGCTGGTCGACCTGCCCGGCGGATCGTTCCGCATGGGCTCGACGAGCTTTTATCCCGAAGAGGCCCCGATCCACACCGTGACCGTGGCGGCCTTCGCGGTGGAGCGCCACCCGGTGACCAACGCGCAGTTCGCCGAATTCGTCTCCGCCACAGGCTATGTCACCATCGCCGAGCAACCGGTCGACCCGACGCTTTACCCGGGGGCGGACCCGAACGACCTGTGCCCGGGGGCCATGGTCTTCCGGCCGACGCGCGGGCCGGTCGACTTGCGCGACTGGCG
This sequence comes from Mycobacterium sp. NGS63, assembly GCF_059812295.1. Taxonomy (NCBI): domain Bacteria; kingdom Bacillati; phylum Actinomycetota; class Actinomycetes; order Mycobacteriales; family Mycobacteriaceae; genus Mycobacterium; species Mycobacterium sp. NGS63. The sequence goes on along the minus strand of NZ_JCALCJ010000012.1, from coordinate 14,717 downwards.
GCAGTGGTGGGCCTGGGTGCCGGGCGCCAACTGGCGAAATCCGTTCGGGCCGGGCAGCGACCTCGAAGGCAGGGCCGATCACCCGGTGGTGCAGGTGGCCTACCCCGACGCCGCGGCGTACGCGCGGTGGGCCGGGCGGCGGTTGCCCAGCGAGGCCGAATGGGAGTACGCCGCCCGCGGTGGGGCCGGCACGACGTACTCGTGGGGCGACGAGCCCAACCCCGGGGGCCGGCTGCTGGCCAACACGTGGCAGGGAAAGTTCCCGTACCGCAATGAGGGTGCGCTGGGCTGGGTGGGCACGTCGCCGGTGGGCACGTTTCCGCCGAACGGCTTCGGTCTTCTCGACATGATCGGCAACGTGTGGGAGTGGACGGCCACCGAATACTCCGCGCACCACCGGCTCGATCAGCCACCCAAGGCGTGTTGCGCGCCGACCGGTCCCGCCGATCCGAGCGTTAGCCAGACGCTGAAGGGCGGCTCGCATCTGTGCGCCCCGGAGTACTGCCACCGCTACCGCCCGGCGGCGCGCTCCCCGCAGTCACAGGACACCGCGACGACCCACATCGGGTTCCGCTGCGTGGCCGATGGGGCCGCCAGCTGATCCGTGGCACAAATGCTGTACTTGTGGCAGCATTTGTACATGAGTGTCACGCTGAGGCTCGGCAAGCAGGGCCGGATCGTCATCCCCGCCGACATACGCGAGTCGCTCGGGCTCTCACCGGGTGATCAGGTCCACGTCCGCCTTGACGGCTCGCGGATTGTCATGGAAAGGCCGGCGGATGCGATTGACGAAATCCGCGCGCTGGGCCGGGGGAAGGCACCGAATCGTTCCCTTGTCGATGAGCTCATCGCAGAGCGCCGCGCCGAGGCACACGGCAATTGACTGTCCTCGACGCGTCGGCGCTGCTAACCCTGATTCACGAAGAGCCCGGCGCCGACCTCGTCGCGGAGGCGATGACCGGTGCGGTCATCGGTACGCCGAACCTTGCCGAGGTCGTCGGCAAACTCGTCGACGCGGGGATTGACGCCTCGGGCATCCGCCGGCTTGTGGTGGCCGCAGGTGGCGCCATCGAACCGTTGACCGCCGATGACGCGGTGCTTGCCGGCGCTCTGCGTGCCATTACCGGAGGAAAACAGCTTTCGCTCGGCGACCGATGCTGCCTTGCCCTGGCTGTGCGCAGTTCGCCCCCGATCGTGATGACCGCCGACCGCACTTGGGCCGGCCTCGACCTGCCGATCGAGGTCCGGCTGATTCGCTAGCTGGCCTAGTGGCTCGTTAGTCCCGCTGCGAGGCTAAGGTCCGCGGAGCACGTACCGATGTTTTGAATTCCTGGAGTCTTGGATTGAAAGGTGGATACTCACTTCCATCTCATTTCCGATGGCCGGGGCACGATGGAGGGACAACGGTGTCCTATCTGATCGCAACACCAGGGATCGTGTTGGCAGCGGGAACGGATGTGGCCGAGATCGGTTCGTCGCTCTGTGCGGCCTTTGCGGCGGCGGCTCCAACAACCGCGGTGGCAGTTGCTGCGGGCGATGAAGTGTCGAAGGCAATCGCGGCGCTGTTTTCTTTTCATGGTCAGCAGTTCCAGTCGCTGGGCGCGCAGATGGCCGCGGTCGATCAGCAGTTCGCCGCCTCCCTCACCGCGGCGGCGAGGGCCTATGCGGGAGCGGAGGCAGCCAACGCGTCACCCTTGCAGACCGTCGAGCAAGCCCTGCTCAACGCCGTGAATGCGCCCACCGAGATGCTGTTGGGCCGACCGCTGATCGGCAACGGCCTCAATGGAATTGCGGGAGGGACATTGGCGCAAGCCAATGGTGGTCCCGGCGGGATTCTGTTCGGTAATGGCGGGGCCGGCGCGACCGACGCGGCTGGACAGGGCGGCACCGGCGGGGCCGGCGGGCTGATCGGGAGTGGTGGTGCCGGTGGTGCGGGCACTGGCGGCGGTGCCGGTGGTCGCGGCGGCGCCGCCGGTTTGCTTTACGGCAACGGTGGCATGGGTGGGGTTGGTGGCGCCGCCACCGGCGGCGGGGCTGGTGGGGCTGGCGGGGCCGGCGGGTCTGGGGGCTTTCTGGGCAACGGCGGAGCCGGCGGCAGTGGTGGGGCTGGCGGTGACGCGACCGTCGCCGGCGGTAACGGCGGGCCCGGCGGGGCTGGCGGGGCCGGTGGTAACGCCGGGCGTGTTGTCGGCGATGGCGGGGCCGGGGGTAGCGGCGGGGCCGGCGGTAACGGCGGGGCGGTCAGCGGCAGCACTGTCTTATCCGGCGACGACGGCGGGGCGGGCGGGGCAGGCGGGGCTGGCGGCTGGGCGGGCGGGCTGCTCGGCAACGCCGGTGCCGGCGGGGCCGGCGGCGCCGGCGGGCCGGGTGGGGCCGTGAGCGGATCCAGCATCGTCTACGCCGGCGACGTCGGCGGGGCGGGCGGGACCGGCGGCGTCGGCGGCCCGGGTTTCGGCGGCCAGGCTGGTAACGGCGGTGCCGGCGGGGCCGGTGGCGCCGCCGGCACCGTCACCGACAGCACCGTGTACTCCGGCGACACCGGTGGAGCCGGCGGCAACGGCGGCGCCGGCAACTACACCGGGTATTTCGGCGACGGAGGTCACGGCGGCGCCGGCGGTAAGGGTGGTGCCGGGGGCGCCGTCACGAATAGCGTCGTGCAGGCCGGCGACACCGGCGGCAACGGCGGCGCCGGCGGGGGCGGTGGCCTTGGCGCGTTTGTCGGTGACGGCGGGAGCGGTGGTGCTGGCGGTAGCGGCGGCGACGCCGGGCTGGTCACCGGCGGTTCCTCCGTCAGCATGGGTGACTTGGGCGGGGCCGGCGGTGCCGGCGGCGCCGGCAACAATGCCGGGTTAGTCGGTAACGGCGGTAACGGTGGCGCCGGCGGTAACGGCGGGGCAGGCGGGGCCGTGAGCGGATCCAGCACCATCACCACCGGCGACGACGGCGGGGCCGGCGGGGCCGGAGGCACCGGCTCCGGCGGTACCCACGGCACCCGGGTTATTCACGGGGGTAATGGCGGGGCCGGCGGGACCGGCGGGACCGTCACGGGCAGCACCGTTCACTCCGGCGACAACGGCGGGGCTGGCGGCGCTGGCGGGAGCATCGTTGGTGGTAATGACGCTGACGGCGGCACCGGCGGGGCCGGCGGAGCTGGCGGGGCCGTCATCGATAGCACCGTCACCGTCGGCGACGACGGTGGAGCCGGTGGTGCCGGCGGCAACGGCGCCTTTGCGGGGCAGATCGGTAACGGCGGCGCTGGTGGCGCCGGCGGTAACGGCGGGGCAGGCGGGGCCGTGAGCGGATCCAGCACCATCACCATCGGCGACGATGGCGGGGCCGGCGGGGCAGGCGGCAACGGCAACCTTAGCGGGTATGTCGGTAACGGCGGTGCTGGTGGCGCCGGCGGTAACGGCGGGGCTGGTGGGGCTGTGAGCGGATCCAGCATCGTGACCACCGGCGATATCGGTGGGGCCGGTGGGACCGGCGGCAACGGCGACCTAGCCGTGTTATTCGGTAACGGCGGCACCGGCGGGGCCGGTGGTGTCGGCGGGGCAGGGGGCGCCGTGAGCGGATCCAGCACCGTCACCACCGGCGACATCGGCGGGGCCGGGGGCACCGGTGGCGCCGCCGGCCTCGCCTCGGATGTCGGTAACGGCGGCGCCGGCGGTAACGGCGGCACCGGTGGGGTCGGTGGGGCCGTCACCGACAGCACCGTCGGCTTCGGCGATGTCGGCGGGGCCGGCGGGATCGGCGGAGCCGGCGGCGCCGTACTCGTGCTCGGCAACGGCGGGATCGGCGGTGCCGGTGGGGTCGGTGGGGCCGGCGGGGCCGTCACCAACAGCACCATCTCCACGGGCGATGTCGGCGGGGCCGGAGGCTCCGGCGGTGGCGGCGGGATCAACATGATCGGCATCAGCGGCGGTCATGGCGGCGCTGGCGGTGCCGGCGGCGACTCCGGCGCCGTGACCGGCAGTCAACCCGGTACCGGGGACACCGGCGGGGCCGGCGGGGCGGCCGGCGCCGGCGGCCAGGCGATCGGACTCGGCAACGGCGGTGACGGAGGTACCGGCGGGGCCGGCGGCAACTCCGCGACCGGTCACGGTGGCGATGGCGGAGACGGCGGTGGCGGCGGCGGCCCCGGGCTGATCGGCTCCGGCGGTCACGGTGGCCCGGGCGGTGACGCCGGCACCGGCCCCGCCGGCAACGGCACCAACGGCCAGCCAGGCCAGTCCGGTTAACCTCAGTTCCGCACCGGTTTTTGCCCCTTAGCCTCGATATTGCGTGGTGGTTGGCGGGGGCTGGGGTTGATGTCGAGTTGTGTTGCTGGGTAGTGATTTTCGTGTGGCGGTGTGGTTGATGTGTCCCGTGTCGCCGGGTGGGGCGGGCACTTCCCAGTGCCTGTTGGTCTTTCCTGATCGTTTGGTCAGATGGGCCTGGGTGTTATCGGAAGGCGGTGCGGAGGTGTTGCCAGGCGGTCGCGATCTGTGATGCCCACCGCCAGGTGGCGTCGATGCGTAAGCGGATTTGGCGGGCGCTGCGGGTGATGCGGGCTGCGGCGTGCATGTCAGCTTCACCATCCGGCTGCACCGGGTCCGCACCGAGCACGAGCCCGCCCTCGAGTCGATGTTCAACGACCTGCGGGCCCGCCGCTTCCGCTACAACGACTGCGACATCGACGCCACGCTCGCCGAGCTGGCGGCGGCCGCGGCGGGATTTCGCGACGAGGTCGCGCGCACGGCGGACTGGGACCGCGCGGGGACCCGGTTGCCGGGCGAGCGGCGCACCGCGCGGTGGCTCGTTCGCCAGGCGATGCACGAAGGCGTCCACCACCTCGCCGATATCCGCGAGATCGGTGAATTTGGCTCTGAGCAGGTCGTCCCCTAGACTCTAGGGGTTGCCTTGGGCAGACCTCGGCCGGTGCATATCGGCCCCGCGTGCCCTTCGGTGACAAACCGCTTTGAAAGACCGCGCACGCTCGAGGTTAGCTCCTGCCGTGCACACGTGAACCAGGTCAGGAGATCGAGTGATTCAGCAGGAATCGCGGCTGAAGGTCGCCGACAACACCGGCGCCAAGGAGATCTTGTGCATCCGGGTGCTCGGCGGCTCGTCGCGACGCTATGCCGGCATCGGTGACGTCATCGTCGCCACCGTCAAGGACGCCATTCCCGGCGGCAACGTCAAGCGCGGCGACGTCGTCAAGGCCGTCGTGGTGCGCACGGTCAAGGAGCGCCGGCGTCCCGACGGCAGCTACATCAAGTTCGACGAGAACGCCGCGGTGATCATCAAGCCCGACAACGACCCGCGCGGGACGCGCATCTTCGGGCCGGTCGGCCGCGAACTGCGCGAGAAGCGGTTCATGAAGATCATCTCGCTGGCCCCGGAGGTGTTGTAGATGAAGGTGCACAAGGGCGACACCGTCCTGGTCATCGCAGGCAAAGACAAGGGCGCCAAGGGCAAGGTCCTGCAGGCGTACCCGGACCGTAACCGCGTGCTCGTCGAGGGCGTCAACCGGATCAAGAAGCACACCGCGGTTTCGACCAACCAGCGCGGGGCCCGCTCGGGCGGCATCGTCACCCAGGAGGCGCCGATCCACGTTTCCAACGTGATGGTGGTCGACTCCGACGGCAAGCCCACCCGCATCGGCTACCGCACCGACGACGAAACGGGCAAGCGCGTCCGCATCTCCAAGCGCAACGGCAAGGACATCTGATGACCACTGCAGAAAAGACCCAGCCGCGCCTGAAAGAGCGCTACCGCAACGAGATTCGCGATGCGTTGCACAAGCAATTCGGCTACGGCAACGTCATGCAGATCCCGACGGTGACCAAGGTCGTCGTCAACATGGGGGTGGGCGACGCCGCCCGCGACGCCAAGCTGATCAACGGCGCGGTCAACGACCTGGCGCTGATCACCGGACAGAAGCCCGAGATTCGCAAGGCGCGCAAGTCCATCGCGCAGTTCAAGTTGCGCGAGGGCATGCCGATCGGCGCACGGGTGACGTTGCGCGGGGACCGGATGTGGGAGTTCCTCGACCGCCTCACCTCGATCGCGCTGCCGCGTATCCGTGACTTCCGCGGGCTGTCGCCCAAGCAGTTCGATGGCGTCGGCAACTACACCTTCGGGCTGGCCGAGCAGTCGGTGTTCCACGAGATCGACGTGGACAAGATCGACCGGGTCCGCGGCATGGACATCAACGTCGTCACCTCGGCGACAACCGACGACGAAGGACGAGCGCTGTTGCGGGCCCTCGGCTTTCCGTTCAAGGAGAACTGAGCATGGCAAAGAAGGCACTGGTCAACAAGGCCGCACGCAAACCGAAGTTCGCGGTGCGCGGCTACACCCGCTGCAGCAAGTGCGGCCGCCCGCGCGCGGTGTTCCGCAAGTTCGGGCTGTGCAGGATTTGCCTGCGCGAGATGGCGCACGCGGGCGAGCTGCCCGGCGTGCAGAAGAGCAGCTGGTGACGGGACACGGGGACTAAACCATGACGATGACTGACCCGATCGCAGACTTCTTGACCCGTCTGCGCAACGCCAATTCGGCGTATCACGACGAGGTGACGTTGCCGCACTCGAAGATCAAGGCCAACATCGCCCAGATCCTCAAGAACGAGGGCTACATCACCGACTTCCGGACCGAAGACGCCCGGGTGGGCAAGTCGCTGGTCGTGCAGCTGAAGTACGGACCGAGCCGGGAGCGCAGCATCGCCGGCCTGCGCCGGGTGTCCAAGCCCGGCCTGCGGGTGTACGCGAAGTCGACCAACCTGCCGCGGGTGCTCGGCGGGCTGGGCGTGGCGATCATCTCGACGTCGTCGGGTCTGCTCACCGACCGTCAGGCAGCCAGACAGGGCGTGGGCGGCGAAGTCCTCGCGTACGTGTGGTGAGTAGGGGATAGACATGTCGCGCATTGGTAAGCAACCCATTCCGATCCCCAGCGGGGTCGATGTCACGATCGACGGGCAGAACGTCTCGGTGAAGGGGCCCAAGGGCAGCCTGAATCTGACGGTGGCCGAGCCGATTACGGTAGGCCGCAACGACGACGGCGCGATCGTGGTCACCCGCCCCAACGACGAGCGGCGCAACCGCTCGCTGCACGGGCTGTCGCGCACGCTCGTGTCCAACCTGGTCACCGGCGTCACCGAGGGCTACACCACCAAGATGGAGATCTTCGGCGTCGGCTACCGCGTGCAGCTCAAGGGCTCCAACCTCGAATTCGCGCTCGGCTACAGCCATCCCGTGGTGATCGAGGCGCCCGAGGGCATCACGTTCGCGGTGCAGTCCCCGACGAAGTTCACGGTCACCGGGATCGACAAGCAAAAGGTCGGCCAGATCTCGGCGAACATCCGCCGCCTGCGCCGTCCCGACCCGTACAAGGGCAAGGGCGTGCGCTACGAGGGCGAGCAGATCCGCCGCAAGGTCGGAAAGACAGGTAAGTAGTCATGGCGCAAAAACAGGCTGACACCGCCGCGCGAAAGCCGGTGGGGCAGAGCGTATCCGCGACCCGGCGGGTTTCCCGGCTGCGCAGGCACGCGCGGCTGCGCAAGAAGATCGCGGGCACCGCGCAGCGCCCGCGGCTGGTCGTAAACCGGTCCGCGCGGCACATTCACGTGCAACTGGTCAACGACGAAAACGGCACCACCGTGGCGGCCGCGTCGTCGATCGAGGCCGACGTGCGCGGCCTGGACGGCGACAAGAAGGCCCACAGCGTGCGGGTCGGTCAGTTGATCGCCGAGCGCGCCAAGGCCGCCGGCATCGACACCGTGGTCTTCGACCGCGGCGGCTACACCTACGGCGGACGGATCGCGGCGCTGGCCGATGCCGCACGCGAGAACGGATTGAGTTTCTGATGACAACTGGAAGGACCGCATAATGGCGGAACAGTCGACCGGCGGGCCGGGCGCCCCGGACAGCCGCGACTCGCGTGGTGACGGCCGCGACAGCCGCGGCCGGCGCGACGGGGGTGGCCGCGGCGGCCGTGATCGCGACCGCGACGGCGACAAGAGCAACTACCTCGAGCGCGTCGTCGCCATCAACCGCGTCTCCAAGGTGGTCAAGGGTGGCCGCCGATTCAGCTTCACCGCGCTGGTCATCGTCGGCGACGGCAACGGCATGGTCGGCGTCGGCTACGGCAAGGCCAAGGAGGTGCCCGCCGCGATCGCCAAGGGCGTGGAGGAGGCGCGCAAGGGCTTCTTCCGGGTGCCGCTGATCGGCGGCACCATCACGCACCCCGTGCAGGGCGAGGCGGCCGCCGGCGTGGTGCTGCTGCGTCCGGCCAGCCCGGGTACCGGTGTGATCGCCGGCGGTGCGGCCCGCGCCGTGCTGGAATGCGCTGGGGTGCACGACATCCTGGCCAAGTCGCTGGGCAGCGACAACGCGATCAACGTGGTGCATGCCACCGTCGCCGCGCTCAAGCTGCTGCAGCGTCCGGAGGAGGTGGCCGCGCGCCGCGGCCTGCCGATCGAGGACGTCGCCCCAGCCGGGATGCTCAAGGCGCGCCGCGAAAGTGACGCGCTCGCCGGCCTGCCCGCGGGCGCGGCGGTCCGGGAGGGGACGGCATAGCCATGAGTCAGCTCAAGATCACCCAGGTGCGCAGCACCATCGGGGCGCGCTGGAAGCAGCGCGAGAGCCTGCGCACGCTGGGGCTGCGACGGATTCGCCACTCGGTGATCCGTGAGGACAACCCGCAGACCCGCGGCCTGATCGCGGTGGTGCGCCACCTCGTCGAGGTGGAGGAGGCCAAATGACCATCAAGCTGCACGACCTGAAGCCCGCACCCGGCTCCAAGACGGCCCGTACCCGCGTCGGCCGCGGCGAGGGCTCCAAGGGCAAGTCCGCGGGCCGCGGTACCAAGGGCACCAAGGCCCGCAAGAACGTCCCGGCCACCTTCGAGGGCGGCCAGATGCCGATTCACATGCGGCTGCCCAAGCTCAAGGGGTTCCGGAACCGGTTCCGCACCGAGTACGAGATCGTCAACGTCGGCGACATCGGCCGGCTGTTCCCGCAGGGCGGGCCCATCGGCGTCGACGAGCTGGTGGCCAAGGGCGCGGTGCGCAAAAACTGCTTGGTCAAGGTGCTCGGCGACGGCGAGTTGTCGGTGAAGGTCGACGTCACCGCGCACAAGTTCAGCGGCAGCGCGCGCGAGAAGATCACCGCCGCGGGTGGCTCGGTCACCGAGCTTTAGCCCCGCGAGCAGACGCAAAAGCACCCGCACGCACGGCGTGTCGGGTGCTGTTGCGTTCCCCCGGCTTCGCGGGGGCGCCCCCAGCTCGCGCAATCTAAGCCAGCCGCGGAATGACCTCCGCGGCAAGGCGTTCCATCTGCTCGCGGTTCTCGGCGACATCCGCGCCGACGGGATTGAGCAGCAGCATCTCGGCGCCCGCGCCGATTACCTCGCGCAGCCCGCGGGCCACGTCGTCGGGTGTGCCCGACACCGGGACCGCGTCGACACCCTTCATCTCGCCGTAGATGCGGCGCAGCCCGGCCAGCACCCGCTCGCGGGCGCGCGCCGCGTCGTCGTCGACGGTGAGGTAGACCCGTTTGCCAATGGTGAAGTGCGCGGGGTCCTTTCGCTGCTCGTCGAGTTCGCGGCGTACCACCTCGACGGCCCCGGCGAACGCCTCGGTGGTTGACGAGCCCGCGCCCAGAAACGAGTCGCCGTGGCGCACCGCCCGCGCGAGCGCCTTGGGCGCCAGCCCACCGAACCAGATCGGCGGGTGCGGCCGCTGCACCGGCTTGGGCGCCATCGGCAGGTCGTCGACGTCGCGGAAGCGGCCGTGGAACGTCACCCTGGGTTCGTCGGACCAGGCCGCCTTCATCAGCTCCAGGCCCTCGGTGAAATACGAGATGTACGTGGACTTCTCGACGCCGAACGCGTCGAATCGCCGGAAGCCGCCGCCGGTCCCGACGCCGAGGTCCAAGCGGCCGTGGCTGAGCCGGTCGACGGCGGTCGCGGCCGAGGCCAGCTGGAGCGGGTCGTGCAGCGAGGTCACCAGGACGCCGACCCCCAGGCGAAGCCGCTCGGTGCAGGCGGCGCAGTACGCCAGCAGCTCCAGCGGCGCCAGCAGCGGCGCGGGCCCGATGATCTGCTCGAGCACCCAGCCGCCCTCGAACCCCAGCTCCTCGGCGCGGGCGAGAAAGGACCGTAGGCCGGCCGCGTCGAAGCGGTCGTAGTCGAATTGGGGGATGGCGATGGAAAACCTCACCCGACCACCGTACGGCGGACGATCGGTACCCTGCACAGTATGTTCGCCTTCCTGCCGTCCCTACCCGGAATCGACGACGTGCGCGCCCTGGCCGGCCGGGTCGACACCGCACGCCACCACGGTGTCCCCAACGGCTGCGTGCTCGAGGTCGACCTGCGCTCGGCGCCTCCGGAGACGACGGGCTTCGATCCGCTCGCGCTCGTCACCGGCGGCGGCCGCGCTATGTCGCTGCGCGACACCGTCGCCGCGATCCACCGCGCCGCCGAGGACCCCCGGGTCGTCGGGCTGATCGCCCGCGTGCAGCTCGCGGCGTCGCCGCCGGCGGCGGTCCAGGAGCTGCGGGAGGCGTTCGCGGCTTTCACCGCCGTCAAGCCGTCGCTGGCGTGGGCCGAGACCTACCCCGGCACGCTGTCGTACTACCTGGCCTCGGCGTTCGGTGAGGTCTGGATGCAGCCCTCGGGGAGTGTCGGCCTGATCGGGTTCGCGAGCAACGCCATGTTCCTGCGCGACGCGCTGGACAAGGCGGGCATCGAGGCGCAGATCATCGCGAAGGGTGAATACAAGTCGGCGGCAAACCTTTTCACCGAGGGCGGGTTTACCGAGGCCCACCGCGAGGCCGTCACCCGGATGCTGCAGAGCCTGCAGGAACAGGTGTGGCGGGCGGTCGCCGAGTCGCGCAAGCTCGACGCGGATGCGCTCGATGCGCTGGCCGACCGGGCCCCGTTGCTGCGCGACGACGCGGTGTCCTCGGGTCTGGTCGACCGGATCGGGTTCCGCGACGAGGCCTACGCGCGGATCGCGGAACTCGTTGGCTCGAAAGACGTTTCGGACGAAGAGGATCATCCGCCGCGGTTGTATTTGGCGCGTTACGCGGGTGCGGCCCGGTCGCGGCTGGCCCCGGCGGTGCCGGCGGTGCCCGGCCGGCGTCCCAAGCCGACGTTCGCTCTGGTCACCATCGACGGCGCGATCGTGAACGGCCGCGGCGGTCCGCAGTTCCTGCCGCTGGGCACGCCCACCGCCGGTGGCGACACCGTCGCGGCGGCGCTGCGGGAGGCCGCCGCCGACGATTCGGTGTCGGCGATCGTGTTGCGGGTGGACAGCCGCGGGGGCGCGGTCACCGCGTCGGAGACCATCTGGCGCGAGGTGAGAAGGGTCCGCAAGCGCGGCAAGCCGGTGGTGGCCTCGATGGGTTCGGTCGCCGCCTCCGGGGGCTACTACGTCGCCGCGGGCGCCGACGCGATTGTGGCCAATCCCGCCACGATCACCGGATCGATCGGCGTGATCAGCGGCAAGCTGGTGGTGCGTGACCTCAAGGGCCGGCTCGGGGTGGCCTCGGATACCGTGCGCACCAACGCGAACGCGGATGCCTGGTCGATCGACGCGCCGTTCACACCCGAACAGCGGGCGCACCGGGACGCCGAAGTGGACCTGCTCTACACCGACTTCGTGGAGCGGGTCGCCGAGGGCCGCAACCTGACCACCGAGGCCGTGGATGCCGTTGCGCGCGGTCGGATCTGGACCGGCGCCGACGCCGTCGAGCGCGGCCTGGTCGACGAGCTGGGCGGGTTGCGGGCCGCGGTGCGCCGGGCGAAGGTCCTGGCCGGCCTGGACGAGGACACCGATGTGCGCCTCGTCAGCTATCCGGGTTCGTCGCTGCTGGACCTGGTGCGGCCACGCGCGTCGTCGCGGCCGGCCGCCGCGTCGCTGCCGGACGCGCTGGCCGCGCTGGCCGGCATCTCGATCGCCGGCGTCGTGCAAAGCATTTCGGACAGCGTCGAGCAGACGCTGTCCGGTGCCAGCGCCCTGTGGCTGGGCACGTCGCGCCTCTAGCCGTTGTCAGCCGGGCAGCCTGGCGCTGATGAAGATGATCTCGCCGAGCGGGTCGTCGTATTCGGCGGGCGGCACCTCGATGTCGTTGCGCCTGAACAGTTCGGTCCGCGTCACGCCCTCGGCGTCCCACCCTTTGGAGCGCAGGTAGTCGACGACGTGGTTGCGCTCGCCGGCGTAGACCAGCGACCCCATGTCGATGTCGACGCCGTGGTCCCGGAAGGAACTGGACCGCTCCCGCATGCGCTCGGCGTCGAAATCGATGATGCCCGGGACGAATTCGGTGGCGACGGTGCTTCCGGGAGCGCTGAGCGCCGTGATGTTGTCGAACAGTCGGTCCTGGGCTTCCGGCGGCAGGTAGATCAGCAGGCCTTCGGCCAGCCACGCGGTCGGCGCGGTCGGGTCCAGCCCCGCCGCCGTCAGGGCGGCCGGCCAGTCCGCGCGCAGGTCGATGGCGACGGTGCGACGTTCGGCGGACGGTTCGGCGCCGAGACCGGCCAGCGTGGTGGTCTTGAACTCGATCACCTGCGGCTGGTCGATCTCGTAGACCACCGTGCCGTCCGGCCAGGGCAGCCGGTAGGCGCGGGCGTCCAGCCCGGACGCCAGGATCACCACCTGGCGCACCCCCGCGCCGGTCGCTTTCATAAAGTAGTCGTCAAAGTACTTGGTGCGCACCGTCATTCCGTCGATCATCGCCTGAACGCGCACCGCCGAGGCGTCCTCGATCGCCGCGACGTCGAGCTCACCGTCCATCATCTTGGTGAAGAAGTCCACTCCGACGGCGCGCACCAGCGGCTCGGCGAACGGGTCGTTGATCAGACCGCGGGGATCCCTCGTCGCCATCGCGCGCCCGGCCGCGACCATCGTCGCGGTCGCGCCCACGCTGGACGCCAGGTCCCAGTTGTCGTCGTGAGAGCGTGGCATGGCTCAACCCTACTTCAGGGTCGCCGCGACGTAGCTCAGCTCGCCGAAGGTGGCCGCCATCTCCTCTTCCGGGAACTCAAACCCGTTGCGCGCGTACAAATCCCTGGCCGGATAGGGCGTCACCGCCCAGCCGTGGGTGGTCAGGTAGTCGACAACCACGTTGCGCTCGCCGCGGTAGAACAGGTCCGCCGCGTTGAGGCCGAAACCGAGGCGCTGCCAGCGCTCGGAGATGCGCTGCAGCCGCTCGTCGGTGAACGCATTCGGGTCGGGCACGTGTTCGGTGGCCAGCCGGCTGCCCGGCGCGCTGAGCGCGGTGACGTGGTCGAACAGCCGGTCCTGGGCCTCGGGCGGCAGGTAGGGCAGCAGGCCCTCGGCGCTCCACGCGGTCGGTTGGGTGACGTCGAAGCCGCCGTCGCGCAGCGCCGCGGGCCAGTCGTCGCGCAAGTCGACCGCGATCGCGCGGCGTTCGGCGGTCGGGGTGGCCCCGAGGCCGGCCAGCGTGTCGGTTTTGAACGCGATGACCTGCGGCTGGTCGATCTCGTAGACCACGGTGCCGGCCGGCCACGGCAACCGGTAGGCCCTGGTGTCCAGGCCGGAGGCCAGGATCACCGCCTGCCGCACGCCGTCACCGGTGGCGCCGATGAAGAAGTCGTCGAAAAAACGGGTGCGGACCGTGATCTGCTCCCGCCGCCTCTTGCGGTTGAACAGCGGGTCGTTCTCGAAGTCGATCTCGCCGTCGATGATGCGGACGAAGGGTTCCATCCCGACGGCGCGGACCAGCGGGTCGGCCAGCGGGTCGTCGAGCAGGGGATCGGGTCCCTGCGACGCCACGGCGCGCGATGCAGCGACCATGGTGGCCGTGGCGCCCACGCTGGATGCCGGCCCCCAGCTGTCGCCGTCGGTGCGGCCGCTACTCATGGGTGCCGCTCACATAGAGCACGTCGCCCATGCGCGTGTCGTCGTCGTCGAGCGGCGGAAGGCCGTTGGCCGAGAACAGCTCTCGGATGCTGACGCCGTTCAGGGCCCACCCGCGGTCGCTCAGGTAGGGGGCCGCCTCGTTGCGGTCTCCGAAGTAGACCAGCCCGGTCATGTCCAGCTCGAAGCCGTGGGCGCGCCAGCGTTCAGAGATGCTTTGCATGCGCTCCTTCATCTTGTCCTCGTCGCCGGGCTCGGGGTTGGGTGCGCTTTCGGTGGCCAGCCGGCTGCCCGGCGCGCTGAGCTCGGTGATGGTGTCCAGCAGGCGGTCCTGCGCCTCCGGCGGCAGGTAGCCCAGCAGCCCCTCGGCGCTCCACGCGGTCGGCAGGCTCGGGTCGAACCCGGCGGCGCGCAGCGCGGCTGGCCAGTCCTCGCGCAGGTCGATGGCCACCACCCGGCGCTCGGCGGTGGGCGCGGCGCCCAGCTCGGCCAGCGTGCGGGACTTGAACTCGATGACCTGTGGCTGGTCGACCTCGTAGACCACGGTCCCGGCCGGCCAGGCCAGCCGGTAGGCGCGCGAATCGAGCCCGGACGCCAGGATCACGACCTGCCTGATCCCGGCCTGCGTGGCGCCCAGGAAGAACTCGTCGAAGAACTTGGTGCGCACGGCCATGTTGTCGGCCATGCGGGACATGGCGCCGGTGGACCGCGTGGCGCCGTCCTGGACGTCGTGGACGTCGTTTAGCTCGGTCGGGTTCAAGTCGCCGCTGGCCAGCCGGGAGAGCAGGTCCACGCCGACGGCCCGCACCAGCGGCTCGGCGAACGGGTCGTTGATCAGCGGGCGGTCGGCCCG